>DATANR010000496.1:0-1901 GCA_036266155.1 Gemmataceae bacterium
CCCCGCTAAACGGGGATGTTCGCAGATTACTCCACATCGACCGCCACGAACGCATCGCAGCCCTCGACACCGACCGCATCACGATTGTTCAACGCAAACACATAGCGGCCCGGCTTCAGGTCGGCCGGCAACTTCATTTCGAACGGCTGCGTGATAGTTTTGCCCACCCCGACATCCAATTCCCACTTCTGATCGGTAAGCACGCCGCGGCCATCCAGCTTCACGGTCACCCTGTCGGCCTTCGTGCCGGGGTTCATCACACGCAACGTCGCCTTCACGGTGCTACCCGCCTTCGCCTTGTGCAGCACCGGCTCGGCCGTGACGCGGTTCGGGTCCCAGTCGCTGCGATGGCTGCCACTCGGTGCAATTGCATCCGCGGCCACGGCCGACGACTCGCCCCACTTCACGCGCCGGCGATAGTCCTCGGCGTTGAACTCGTATGGTCCGCCGTGCTCGGCGAGAATCCATTCGGGTGCGATGTCGAGCGCCTTCTTCGCGCTGGCGGCGTAAGGCAGCGGGAACGAACGATTCAGGCCCATCCAGCCGCCGGAGCCCGAAAATTGATCTTGATGGAAGAAGTTGTCAGCCGTGAACAGACAGCGCTTGCCGTCGATGGTCGTTTCGACCGCCATCGTGAACTCGGTCTGACCGGGGAAGTGGTGGAACTTAAACGTAAACTCGCGCCACGTGCCGGCCTCGCCATCGCGGTACTGCTTGTCGATGTTCACCGGCCGGGCGTCGAGGAACGGGGCACGCAAGCGGTTCGGATCGACGATCGGCTCGGCCACCTTGTCGAGCGTCCAGACGCGAATGTTCTTGCGGTCGGCCAGCAAGTAGACGCCATCGTAGTGGTCGTAGTGCGCGTGACTGAACATGACAACTTCAAGCGCGCCGAGTCCTTCGTCCTTCTTCAGCTTCGCGATCTGGTCGATGCTGCGCTGGCCCCAGGGGTCCATGACGAGGAATGCCTTCTCGTCTTTCGAAACGAGCACGTAGGTGTTGCCTGTGATCCATAAATGATCCGAGACCTTGGCCCACGGCTTCTCGCCGGCGCTGGCGATTTGCTCCTTGGGCACGAGAAACTTGTACTGCGGCACATCGCCGAGCCGCTTGCTGAAGCGCTCGAAACTCTTGAGGAATGCGACCTCCTCCACAGCCTTGGCGGTCGTCTCCAATACGGCGGAGCAGTCCTTGTTTATCGTTTCGCCGTGCGCGGGCAGCAACCTCTTCGGCTTGAGAGCGGCAAGTTTGCGCAGCGATTCATACGTCGGCTTCAGCCCAGCTTCGGTCCAGTGATCCCAGTCCGTAGTGAACGGCGCCCATAGCTTGCCCGTTGAAGCGAACGCATCGCCGCTGAACACCGTTGGCGATGTGTCCTTGCCAAGCGTCATCGCATACGCAACGTGATCGCGCGAGTGCCCCGGCGTACCGACGACGGCGATCAACTTGCCGCGCCACTCGATCTTTTGACCGTCATCGAGCGAACAATCAACACCTTCGACGCCAGTCGGTAGGACAAAGTACGCCGTGCGTGAGTTGCGCAGCGGCAGCGATTCTTTCCAATACTTCGCCACGCCATCCGGCGTGAGCCATTCCGCGGAAGCCTTCGGCGCTTGCACGGGAACCTTCTGATCGAGATACCATTTCACCGCCGCGATCGAATCGCGGTGATGGTGCGTGAGCAGGACGCGATCGATCGACGTGACGCCTTTGGCCTTGAGGCCGTCGCCGGGAATGGGGCAGTCGATCAAGAGCGCGTGACCGTCATCGACGAGCGCGTAACCGAAGGGTTGTTGAGTAGTGCGCAAGACTCCAGGCGCGACCTCCGCCCAGGCTTCACTGGCCGAAGGTTTGGTGTCCGCGTTGGAGAGCCAGGCGACGAGGCCGAGGGCAATAGCACA
>DATANR010000497.1:0-9840 GCA_036266155.1 Gemmataceae bacterium
CAGTTCGTTTGCGCACCGCAACCTGAATTCTCACGAATCCAGCTACGCAATCCTTTCGCACCTTCGACGGACTCCACTCATGTCAGCGTGCCGGGTCCTGTGGCTGATCCTCTTGGTCCCGGCTTTCGCCCTCTACGCGGGTGACAAGCCGGTACCAAAGCCGCCCACTTCGCCACTTCTCAACTCGGTGGCCCGGCCGGACATTTCGTCGGAGGCCCGCCAGCAGCTCGGCCTGGGTTCCGAATACGACAATCTCCCCGATGTCGAGAAACTCAAGGTCGCCGTCCTCGACTACGGGTTCGACGGCGTGGACGGCATCCGCTCGTTCCTGCCCGCGAACACCGTTCTGGTCGAACACTACGACCCGGAGTTTGTCCGCCGTCACCATTTGGGCGACCCGGAATTCCGCAAGGCGTTCGCCCCTGGCAACAAGCACGGTCGGGCCATGGCCCAGATCGTGTGGGCGGTCACCGGCCAGAACCCACGTGGGCCGCAGTTCTATTTGCTCAACGCCAATGGGCCGACCATGCTCCAGCGGGCCGTGCGGTACGCCATCGAGCAGAAGGTCGACCTGATCCTGTTCAGCAACACCTTTGACGGCGGGGGCAACGGCGACGGCCAGGGGCCGATCAACCGGATCGTTCAGGCTGCCCTCAGTGCCGGCATCATCTGGGTCAATGCGGCCGGCAACCAGGGTCGGCACGTCTACCGCGGCCCGGTCGAGATTATGCCGAGCGGCGATTTGCGTGTCGGCCCCAAGCTCGATCGAACCATCCTCCGCTTTCGCAATCGGCTCGACGACAACACCGTCACCGTCACGTTGACCTGGAACGATTACCAGGACACGGAGGACGCCGGCACGACGAAGGACTTGGACCTGATTGTCCAGGACTGGAAAGGCCAGGTGATCGCGACGAGCGAGCTGCGGCAAGTGGCCGGCGACCGGCCCGCGGGCGACGGCGAAACACGCAACCCACGTGAGCGCGTCGTCCTGCCCGGCTTGGCGGCCGATCGCGAACACGCCTACCGGATCAAGGTCCGCCACCGCGCGGGCGACTTCACGACCGACGACAAGATTCGCGTTCTGGTCACCGCCAGCCGGGACGGCAAGGTAGCCGACCCGAAGACCGGGAAACCGGTGGACGCAGTCGAATTCCTTGATGCGTCGGATGGCGGCGAGATTTATCCACCGGCCGACCACCCGCTTGTCCTGACGGTCGGTGACGCCGGCACGGAGTCGTCCATTGGGCCAACGCTGGACCACCGCGTGAAGCCGGACGTGATCCTCAAGAATTCAGAAGTCGCATTCACCGACGGCGAGGTGTCCGCGGGAGCATCGAACGCGGCGGCGTACTTTGCCGGCATCGTCGTTCTGCTCAAGGCCGCGGAGCCGCGTTTGGAGATCCGCCACTTGCTTGACCTGGCGAGGCAGCGTCAGCCTGCTGCCCCGTCAACTCGCCCCGTGCGCGACTACATCGTTCAAACGCGCCAGTGGCACACGCCGACACGCCAAGAGTTGGCGAATGCGGTTCGACCGCCTCTGGCAGAATTGCCTGTCCCACGTCGTTGATTCAGGAACAAGAATAGCGGGGATCGAAACAGTGGACTCCGCTCGCCGGCATGGCCGGTGAGTTCGTTGCGATCCTTCAGGCGAAAGCTCGGCTGCGGCTAGCCCGCCAGACCAAGGCCAAATGAAGGCATCGACTCGCAAGCTGGTCCGGGCTCGTGCCGGTCGGCGGTGCGAGTGCTGTCGCTTTCACGAGAGCGACCTGCCGCTTTTCCCTTTCCACATCGAACACATTATTCCCAAGAAGCACGGCGGCACTGACGACGCCAATCAACTCGCATGGTCATGCCACGGGTGCGGAATGAGTTCGCTGAACCAGCGCAACATTGCGCATGGCCCGCATGGGAGAACTCCCGGAAACGAAGTCCGTAATTACCACGATATCCATGGCACGGGGATGACGGGAGCAATTTGGGTGCTGTAGCTCTCGGCGACGGCGAGCCATGACATTGCGGGGATTGTCGCATGCAATGAAATGAAACCCGTCAGGGGGGGTGTGGCAAAAGCGTGGCGATCTTGGCGACCTTACTCAAATCCCCGCGGAAAACGCACTTTTTTGAAAAGGAAGATCGCCAACCGGCCGGAACGCAAAAACTTCGCCGGACTTCGCCATTTTCGAGGACAGTGCCATGCGACAGTTCTGAGTCGCGCATACGATCGTCCTTGTGTTATTGTGTTCAGGATTCGTTTCGGGGGTATGTGTGTCTGGGAACGAAACGCAATTCCCATTAATCGGCGGCAGGGCTGGTGGCGGCGGCGATACAGTCCCCAAGGAGTGCATCCAGTAGAATGGCGAGGTGTCTCTCTTCGCCATCACCGGCTTGCCGATCTTGCTCACCGGGGGCGCCCTGGTGGGGTTGCCGATCTTGCTGCACCTCATCATGCGGCAGGAGCCGAAGCGGTTGCCGTTCCCGGCGTTTCGCTTTCTCAAGCAAAAGCGTCAGATCAACCAGCGGAAGATCCGTCTGCGGCATCTGCTGCTGCTCTTGCTGCGGATGGGGCTTATCGCGCTGATCTGCCTGTCGCTCTGGCAACCGACGATCTTGAGCGAGGGGTTCAGCTTGCGTGGCGGCCGGCCGATCGCCGCCGTGATCGTGCTCGACACGAGCCCGAGCATGGGCTACGTGCTGGCCGAGCGCACCGGATTGACCGAAGCGCGGCAGCGCGACTTGAAGCTCCTCGACGAGCCGGCCCAGGGATCGTGGACGTGCCTCGACGAGGCACGAGGCCGGGCGCTGGAGATTCTGGAGGACCTGCCGAACGGCAGCAAGGTCGCGATCATCGACACGGCCGATCGCAGTGAAATCGTCTGGTCCGGCAACCTGGCCGAAGCCCGACAACGAGTGCGCGACATCAAAAAGCCGCGTGCGAATAGTCAGCCAGTCACACGTTCCCTGGAGACGGCTTATGCGATGCTGGCTCGCGCCGACACGGAGCTGGAGCCGGGGCAGGAGCCGTTCCCACGCTTGCTCGCCGTCTTTTCGGATCGCACGGCCGCATCGTGGGACGTGGCCCGCGTGACGGAGTTGCAGTCGCTCCGCGATCGCGTGCCGGCGCCGAGCATTTACCACGTGTATGTCGACGTCGGTGTCGACAAGCCGATCAACACGGCCATCACATCCATCGAATTCAAGCCGCAGATCGTGCCGGCCAATCAACCGGTGATCATCTCCGTGACCGTTGAGTCTGTTGGCGGATCGGTAGACAACATTCTCGAGTTCTACGTCGACGGCGAAAAAGTGCAGCAGCAGCCCGTGAATCCGGGGCCCGATCGGCCGGTGACGCGGCAGCTTCGCAAGGACGGCCTCAAGCCGGGTCTGCATCATGCGAAGATCAGCCTGCTCACGTCCGACCAGCTCCCGTTCGACAACGAGAAGTTCATCACCTTCCGCGTGCGCGAGCCGCGCAACGTGCTGGCGCTCGTAGACGTGGACGGCGGCTCGTTCATGGCCCGCGCGGCGCGCACGATCGGCATTGCCGCGGGGCCAGCGAAGTTGTGGAAGCAGGCGCTCGACTCCGTCGGCTGGTACGCGTGTGTCGTGCGGCCAGTCAGTGAGTTCAAATCGACCGACTTCGCGAAGTATGAGGAGGTCACTCTCCTCGACGTGGCGAAACCGACCAGTGAGCTTTGGACTCAGTTGGAGGCGTACATCCGCAACGGCGGGAGCGTGATTGTCGCTCCGCCGTTGCCAGGCGACGCTGACTCGGCGGCCGCGTATCAGACGGAGGCGGCGGGCCGGGTGCTGCCGCGCAAATTCACGCGCTGGTACGACGTGCCGATGAACGACGATGCGGTCGCATGGGCATGGCAGGCGTTGAACCCCAATCGACCATTTCTCGCGAAATTCCGGGAATCGCGCGACCAGAACGATTTCCTTGAAAAGGGCGGCGGCCGGCCCACCACACGCGGATTCTGGAAAGTGGAAGACGGCGCCCGCGACCGCGTCGTTGTCTCCTACAACGACGCGCCGGACCCGGAACAGCGGTCGCCAGCCGTGCTGGAGCAGAGCTTCGGGCCGCGCGGCAAGGTGCTTCAGTTCACGACGCCGCTCGGGATTGTGCCGGACCGGATTCACAACTATCAATCAGCCGAGTGGTTCTACCTCGTGCTTGTCAACGAGGCGGTCCGCACCCTCGTCGGCGACAGCGAGGATCAAGTCTTCAATCACGTCGCCGGTCAGAACATCGTGATCAAGTGGCCGACGGACGCGAAGCCGGGAACCACCTTCTATCTGAGCGGCCCGGACGTGTCGGCCACCGACGCGGTGATCCGGCTCGAGGAGAGCCAGGCGTTCTTCCGCTTCGGGCCCGAGAAGAGCAGCACGGCCGGCAGCTTCACTGTTCAATCCGAAGACGGTAAATGGTCGGACGGCTTCAGCATCAATGCGCCGGTCGAAGAGAGCAATCTCGAGCGCCTGCCGCCGGAAGCGATCGCGGAGTTGTTCGGGCCGGAGGCTCTGACACCGGCGGATAAGAAGCTGTCGCTCGAAGAAGTCTTGAAGGGACGATTCACTCAGCCGATCGAGCTGTTTCCGTTCCTGATGATCTTGCTCTTGATGGTGCTGGCGGTGGAGAATCTATTGGCGAACAAGTTTTATCGGCGCAAACGCACAGCCGGGTGAGCGGAGGCATGGCGATGCCAGTTCATGATTGGACACGAGTGGACGCGGGGACGTTTCACGACTTTCATACGGTGTGGCTCGTCGCGCTGCGCAATCGCCTAAACCGGGTTTTGCCTACAGAATACTACGCCATGTCCGAGCAGAAGGGTGTCGGTTTCGGTCCCGACGTCGTCGCCTTGGCTGGCAACCCGCCGCCGCGATCAAGCGAAATCAACGGCGGGCCTATTGGACATTCAACGGGGGCACTGAGCGTCGTTGCCGCGCCGCCACAAGCACGCTTCACATTTGTCGAGTCGGCGAAGCCAATGATGCCGAAGCGGCGACGCATCGTCATCAAGCATGTCTCCGGCGACCGGATCATTGCCATCGTGGAGATCGTATCGCCGGCAAACAAGGATCGCGGCAAGTCGCTCAAGGCTTTTGCTTCGAAGGTAGTCGAGTTTCTGGAGAATGGCGTCCACGTCCTCGTCATCGATCTTTTTCCACCGACACGACGTGACCCGCAGGGGATGCCCGTCGCCATTCAGGACAAGCTTTTGGGCAAGTTTGCCATTTCCTCGGACAAGCCATTAACCGCGGCCTCCTATCGAGCAGGCGACGAAGTCCGGACTTATATCGAGACGTTCGCGGTGGGAGACGACCTGCCCGATATGCCCGTGTTCCTGGACGGTGACGACTACGTGCAGGCGCCACTTCGCGCTAGCTACGACGCCGCCTTCGACGAGATGCCAAGACGGTTCAGCAATATATTGACCGCGCCCGTCGCCAGAGGGGACGCGCATGGAACCTGATCGCGTCTGGAGCGTGGCGACGAACCCCGCCTGGCGGCCGTTCACGGACGCCGATCTCATTGGGTACGTCATCCTCATAGCCTGTGCGGCCGCGCTCGTCGTGCTCACGATCTGGACCTACACCGGCTCGTCGGCCAGTACGCCGCGGCGCATCGGGATTCTGATCGCGCTGCGGCTTGCGGCTCTTGTTCTCGCAATCTTGCTCGCGCTGCGGCCGTCCGCGGCGATCACGGAGATTCCGAAGCTGCCGTCGACGTTGATCATCGTCGTCGACGCCTCCGAGAGCATGGGCGTCAAGGACGAGGCCGCGTTCACGCGCTGGGAGGTCGTGAAGCGTGCCCTCGAAAAAGCCGGGCCGATCCTCGACCAGATGCGCGAGGACCAGCAGACGACGATCTACGTCTACCACTTCTCCAAGGACTTTGATCCAGACCGCGACAAGTTCACGGACGACACTAGGCCCGAAGGCAAGCGCACCGACTTCGGCACCATGTTGTCGAAGCTCTATGACCGCCATCAGGGCGAGTTGCGCTTGCGCGGCCTGCTGATCCTCAGCGACGGGGCGGATAACGGGATCGCGAAGCCGGCTCTGCCGGAAGCAGCCCGATGGCGTGGCATCGGTTGTCCCGTCTACTGCTTCGCCGTCGGCGGGCCGACGTCAACCGATCAGAAGGACATCGGCTTCACGTCGATCAACCCCGATCCGTCGCCGGTCGCCATCAAGGCCGATCTCAAGGTGCGGGCCAAGCTGAACGCGCCAGGCTTCGAGGGCCGCAAGGTCAAGATCCAATTGCTCATCGACGACAAGCCAAAGGGCGTTGTCGAAGTCGAACTTGACAAGACCACCGATAACGAAGTCGAGATTGCCACCAAGGCCCCGGACACGCCTGGCGAAGTCAAGGTGACGATGAAGTTGCTCGAGCCGCCGGACAAGCAAGCAACCACCGAGAACGACCAGATCGAAACCTATTTAACGGTGACGCGCGAAGGCGTCCGTGTGCTCGTGATTTCCAAAGAAGGCTGGGAGTTGCAGGGCATTCGTCAGGCGCTGGCGACTGACAAGCGCTTCGACTATGTCGAGGCCGTCCGTGCATCCGAAGCACCGGGCACCGCTGACGAGGCCAAGATGTATGACCTCGCCGAGGGGAGGTACGACGTTATCATTCTCGGCGACATTACTGTGAACATGCTCACGGCCGTGCGGCCGAGAATCCTCGACGAGATCAAGAGGCTCGTGGTCGAAAAGGGCGTCGGCCTCATGATGACGGGCGGCGCCTATTCGCTGGGTGGGACGGCGGGTGTCCTCCCCGCCATCGGCTGGCGCGGCACGCCAATCGCGGACATCTTGCCCGTCGAACTGCCCACGAACCCCGTTGAGCCCGTGAAGGAAGCGATTTCCATCGTCCCGACCGAGGGGGGCCTTCAACACTACCTGCTGCGGCTCAACGCCGACGGCAAGAAGAACCGCGAGGCGTGGGACCTCTTGAACACGGGCCAACAACAACTCCAGGGCTACACGGTCCTCGGCGACAAGAAGCCGCGTGCCGAGGTTTTGGCTCGCGTCAACGACAAGAACAAT
Source organism: Gemmataceae bacterium (assembly GCA_036266155.1). Classification (GTDB taxonomy): domain Bacteria; phylum Planctomycetota; class Planctomycetia; order Gemmatales; family Gemmataceae; genus SIAJ01. Next base: position 7,060 of record DATANR010000497.1, read on the forward strand.
GGCCCGCCGCTGCTGGTGCGCATGGACGCCAGCGAGAAGGGCCGTGTGCTCGCGTTCGGCGCGTCGGACACCTGGCATTGGACCAGGCCCGGCCCGGACGTGAACGACCGCAAGGTCCCCGCAAACCTGCACGCGCGCTTCTGGAAGCAGATGGTCCTTTGGCTGGCCCATCAGGATGAACTCGAGGGCAATGTCTTCGTCCGCCCAGAGTTTCGCCGGCTGGTCGCCGGGGGCCGACAGAACATCCGCATGGGCGTCCGCGATAAGCGCGGCGACGAGATCCCCGAAGCCGAGGTCCGCTACCAGATCGTCGGGCCCGGCGAAACGGCGGACAAGAGCAAGGCGAAGCGGGCCGAGCGCGATCCGAAGGGCGGCGGCCGGACCTCGTTTGAATCGCGCGTGCCCGGAGAATATCGCGTGATCGCCTGGGGCGAAGCGACCGACGCAGGCGGCGAGAAGATCGTCGGCGACGCGACCGCCCGCTACGTCGTCTACCCCGACATTTCGGACGAGATGCTGCGCCCCGCGGCGAACCCGGAGTTCCTGCTCGCGCTGCAGAACACCGCCAATGGGACCGCTCAAGATGTGGTCGAGCGTGCCGACCACTTCTCCGAGTTTCTCAAGGACAAGCTCTTGCCAAATCCGCCGAAGCTGAGCGCGCCGAAGCCGAAGCCCTATCCCGATTGGCGGCGCGACAAACAGAAGTGGTTCTTGCCGCTCGTGCTCATCCTCTTCGTGGCCGTGCTCGGCCTCGAATGGGGCCTACGCCGAGCGTGGGGTATGGTGTAGTGGCGACTGATTGATTTGTAGATTCATCGCGACTGTTCGATTGACGCCGGCGCCTGCTATACTGTCGTCAGCAGTCGCGGACCGCACCCTCTATCCGACGACTTGCTAACTCGCGCTCTTCTACAACTAATGGCTGCCATGAACCCATTCCGCGCTCACAGTCCGTATTCGCGTCGTCGGACTTGCCTGCTCGTCGCAAGCCTGGAAGACCGCGCCGTTCCCGCCATCATCGGGCTGGAAACCAACGACGTTCCGGTCTCCGTGACTGCGGGCGTCGATTCGGCGGGCGGCATCGCCATGAAGCCGGATGGCACCGGCTTCATCGTTACCTATGCCAGTCCGGATGCGAGCGGACAAGGAGTGTTTTTCAAGCAGTATGACGCGAACTGGCAACCCGTCGGAAGCGCTGTTGCGGTGAACACCGTCACCGCCAACAATCAGCAACGACCGTCCGTGGCTTTCGATGCCAATGGCAACTTTGTCATTGTCTGGGAGAGTTTTGGCCAGGACCCCGGCGACTCGGCGGCGCAATCGGGCATTTACGCTCGACGCTTCGATTCCACAGGCACGGCGATCGATGCCGTCGAGTTTCGCGTCAACACCACCATCGCGGGACAGCAGAGCGAGCCCGACGTGGCAGTCAATGATTCTGGGCAATTCGTCATCGCATACACAAACGGCGCACCCGCGACATCCGATATCGACGCCCAGGCTTTTGCCGGCATCTTTGCCGGCGCGAGCGGCACTCCAACGACGGTCGGCGGCGAGACGGTCGTCAACGATACGATTGCGTCACTCGGCGCCCAGTCCGCGCCAGCCGTGGGCATGGATAATTCGGGCAACTACACGGTCGCCTACCAAAGTGCAGGCCAGGACCACGTGGGCGACCTCGGCATCTATGCCCGGCAGATGAGTTTCGCGGGTGTGCCTCTCGTGGGGGAGTTCAAGATTAACACGATCGTTAACGGCGATCAGGCGGCTCCCGACGTGGCAATGGATCCCAGCGGGAACTTCAGTATTGTCTGGGACTCAGCGAACGTCGACAGTTCGGGGCAAGCCATCGTCTTGCAACGGTACGATTCCACGGCGCAGGCTCAGGGTGGGAACGTTCAAGTCAACACGGTGATCACGCTCAACGATCAGATCAACCCGCACGTCGCCGCCGGTGCCGATGGCCGGTTGTTGGTGACCTGGGAAGGCGAAGAAGCAGACGGCGATGCTGTCGGCACCGACGTTTACTACAAGACATACGATGCCGCCGGCCAGGTCACTCAAAGCGATACCGCGGTCAGCCCAACGACCGTGAGCAACGACGCTGGCGAGACCAACGCGATCGGCGCCATCAATCCTGATGGCGACTTCGCGATCCTGTTTGACAGTTCCGCCGCCGGGTCCTCCGACGTCTACCTACGCCGATTCGCGGAAGCACCACGTGTGGCGTTTGATCTCCCCGGCTATTCCAATGCCGAGGGCCTCGACGCGAGCATCGGGCTCAATCGAACCGGCGCGCCTTATGTCCTGGCGAACGTCGCCACCTCGGTCGTTGTGAACAACGCCGGCAGCGGAACCGCGACCGCCCCCGCCGACTTTGACAACAGCTTCTCTGGGGTCGCGTACAACTTCCTAGCAGACGGGTCGACCGCGGCGACCGTTCCCATTTCCATCGTTCACGACACCGATGCCGAGCCGAATGAAACGATCAAATTGGCTCTCGGCACCGTCACGAACGGCACGGCAACTGGTCAGGTAACCGCCACTTACTCGATCGTCGATGACGATACGGTGCCGCCGGTTTCGACCAAGCCCGCTTGGAGCAGCTACGGGCACGACGTGCTCGGCAGCCGCAACAACACGCAAGAAAAAACTCTCAATTCGAAGAGCGTCGGATCGCTCGCGCAGCTCTGGACGTTCCCTGCCTTCACCTATGGAGCGCCGGCGGTCGTCAATGGCGTCGTCTACATAAACGCCGGCTTTTCCGTCGTGGCCTTGGAC
>DATANR010000498.1:0-3187 GCA_036266155.1 Gemmataceae bacterium
TGATGGTGGCAAACTTGCCGCAAAACGAGCATACTGTCATCATGGCATCCGCTTTCGGAATGGCTGCTTGGTAACAACCATTTTGCAAAGTCGGATGCCATTTCTTCCCTTCATGGGCGGTGGGCGAAGCCCACGTTAAGACCTATAAGAAGGCATCTGAAATACCGCCCCCCGGCCGGCGTCTTCCCGGTAGTCCACCTCAGCGAGGCCGACATGACTCGACTTTGCTTGACCTTCGCCTTACTTGCAGTCGCCGGGCCTGCTGTCGCTTCGGAAAAGACGCCGATGCCGCGGGTTGTGACGCCGGCCCTGATAGTCGACGAAGCCATCCGCAAGATTGATGGCCACCTCACCGCGTTCTGGTCCAAGAACGGCATCCAACCCGCCCCCGTCGCCGACGACGCCGAGTTCCTGCGCCGTCTGTCGCTCGATCTGGTTGGCCGCATTCCGACCGCATCGGAGGCACGAGCCTTCATCGAGAGCAAGGATCCCGAAAAGCGAACCAAGAAGATCGATGAGTTGATTGGCAAACCCGGCTATCTCAACCACTTCGCAAGCGTCTTTCGCCGAACGTGGGTGCCGCAGACGGCGGACAATCGGCAACTCGAATTCGTCGTCCCGTTCTTCGAGCAGTGGATTCGCGGCAAGCTGAAGGACAACGTGCCGATGGATCAAGTCGTCCGCGAGATGGTCACGGTGAAGACCCTCTTCGCCGGCAAGGGCGCTGAAACGTTTCGCCTTGAACAAACCGAAAGCCCGTTCGCGTTCGTGCAGGCCAACGAATTCAAGCCGGAGAATGTCGCTGCCGCCACGAGCCGGCTGTTCATGGGCGTGAAGATCGAATGTGCTCAGTGCCACAACCATCCGTTTGCACCGTACAAGAAGGAACAGTTCTGGGAGCTGGCCGCGTTCTTTGCCGAGGTGCAGCCGACCATTGCCAATATTTCTGACCCGAAGTTCAAGCGCGAAATCAAGATCCCCGACGTGCCGAAGACGGTGCAGGCCCGCTTCTTCAACGACAGCCGTGAACCGGTCTGGGACGCGAAGAAGTCGCCGCGCGAGACGTTTGCCGACTGGCTCACGGCGAAGGACAACCCGTTCTTTGCTCGCAATATGGTGAACCGCATGTGGGCCCACTTCCTCGGCCTCGGCTTGGTCGAACCAATCGACGAGCCGAGCGAAGACAACCCGCCGGCGATCCCGGAATTGCTCGACGACCTATCGCGCATGTATGCCGCCAGCGGTTACGACCTGCGTTTCCTCCTGCGGGTCGTGACGCGCAGCAAGGCCTATCAACTCACGAGCAAGCAATCGCACGCGAGCCACGCTGATGCGAAGCGGTTCGCCCGTGTGGCAGTCAAGTCGATGAGCGGAGAGCAACTGTTCGACAGTCTGGCGATCGCGACGGGTTACCACGATGGCATGTCGATGCGCGACCGCCAGTTCGGCGGCATTCGCCGTGAGTTCATCACCAAGTTCGGCAGCACGGAGAAGTTGACCGAAAAGCAAACGAGCATTCTGCAAGCGCTCACGCTCATGAACGGCCGCTTCGTCAACGACCAGACGAGCATCGACCGCAGCACGTTCTTGGCTGGCGTGATCGACGCCCCATTCCTTGACAGCGCGGGCAAGGTTGAGACGATGTTCCTCGGCACACTGTCGCGAATGCCGACACAGGGTGAGGCCGAGAAATTCGGCAGCTACGTCGATCGCGGCGGCGTCACTGGGGACAAGAAGAAAGCTGTCACGGACGTATATTGGGCCCTGTTGAATTCAAGCGAGTTTGTGTTGAATCATTGATCTCATTGGCGCTACGCCGCGAGCGGCGGAGGATGCAGATGGCACAATTGTCGCGTCGCGATTGGTTCCGTGTTTCCGCGGGCCTCGGGCTTGGGACGGCGGGCTGGTTTCCGGCCTTCGCGGCCGACGCTGCCCGGCACCCAGAGCGCAAGCGCTCGTGCATCCTCCTCTGGATGAGTGGCGGGCCGGCCACCATTGACATGTGGGACCTGAAGCCGGGCCACGTGAACGGCGGGCCGTTCAAACAAATCTCGGCAGCGCCCGATCTCCAGATCAGCGAACACTTGCCGCGCGTCGCCCGACACGGCAAGCACCTTGCCGTCGTGCGTTCGATGTCGACCAAGGAAGGCGACCACGGCCGTGCCACTTACTACATGCGAACCGGCACGCTGCCGCAGGGGGCGATTCAGTTCCCGACGCTCGGTTCGTTGATCTCGAAGGAACTCGGCGATCCCACGGCCGAATTGCCGAACTTCGTCAGCGTCTCGCCGTTTCGGGCCTTCTCGGAAGGAGCGTTTGGGCCTGGCTTCCTCGGGCCGGCGCATGCTCCGTTGATTGTCGGACAGGGGAACTTCGGCCCGCCACAACCGGGCGAGAGCGCGGATCGTTCGCTTCGCGTGCAGGATCTCGATCGGCCGGGCGATGTAACTCCCGGGCAAGCAGAATCGCGTTACGACCTGCTGAAAGATCTCGAGAATTCGTTCGCGTCTGATCGGCCGACGCTCGTGGCGCAAAGCCATGCGACCGCGTATGACCGGGCCGTGCGGCTGATGCAGTCGGTCGGCGCCAAGGCGTTCGATCTCGCGGAAGAGCCGATGAGCATTCGTGATTCCTATGGCCGTAACTTGTTCGGCCAGGGCTGCTTGCTGGCTCGCCGCCTGGTCGAGCGTGGGGTGCCGTTCGTCGAAGTCAACCTCGGCGGGTGGGACACGCATTCGTCGAATTTTGAATCCGTCCAACGGCAGTGCGGCATCCTCGACCCCGCATGGGGCCAGCTCATGACCGATCTGGATGCTCGCGGATTGCTCGAAACGACCACGATCATTTGCATGGGCGAATTCGGCCGCACGCCGCGAATCAACCAGGGCAAGGGCCGCGATCACTTCCCGAATGCGTGGTCCGCGGTCCTCGCCGGCGGCGGCATCAAGGGCGGGCAGGCGTTCGGAAAGACGACCGACGACGGCAACAAAGTCGAAGGCACGCCGACGAGCGTCCCCGACCTGCTGGGCACATTGTGCAAAGCGCTCGGCATCGATCACACGAAACAAAATCCCTCGAACGTCGGCCGGCCGATCCGCATCGTCGACAAGTCGGCGAAGATCATCAAGGACATTCTGGCGTAGGAATGGGTCGGGGCGAGCGTCGCGGCGTAAGCCCGACGTGTGCG
>DATANR010000499.1:0-2978 GCA_036266155.1 Gemmataceae bacterium
GGTCGGCTATCGAGGTACCTGCGGACATTGCCGGTTGGTGGCCGGGAGGTCTCTTGAGTGCCATCGAACGAAGGCGCTACGCGCCAGCCAGTGGCGAGCGGGGCCGGCTCGGTGCGTGACGATGGCGATGGGTAGCGCGCGGTAACAGGATGGGAAGTGCCCGGTCTTGAGGATCGAGGGGTGAAGTCACTCCAACCTCGAGACCAGGAGCACCCCAATGAGCCAGACGACCGCAAGCCTGATAACCGCGAGCGCTAAGCCCATCAGCCCGCTTCGCCGTCGCATGATCGAAGACATGACTGTCCGCGGTTTCGGCGAGAAGACGCAAAGCGATTACATCCGTCATGTTAAGAACTTCACGATCTTCCTCGGCCGGTCGCCGGACACGGCCGAGGGTGAGGACCTGCGCCGGTTCCAACTCGACCAGCGCGAGCAGGGCGTGCAGCCGCCGACGATGAACAGCACGACCGCGGCGTTGCGGTTCTTCTTCACAACGACCTGCAATCGGCCTGACATGGCCCGGTATCTGAGGATCGTGAAGCAGCCGCAGAAGCTGCCCGTGGTTCTGACGACGGAGGAGGTGGTGCTGCTTCTCGAGTCGGCACCCGGCCCCAAGTACAAGGCCGCGCTTGGTGTGGCCTACGGTGCTGGACTGCGCGTTTCCGAGGTTGCCAACCTGAAGGTCACCGACATCGACCGCGCACGCATGGTGCTGCGCATTGAACAGGGCAAAGGCCAGAAGGACCGCAACGGCATGCTGTCGCCGCGGCTGCTGGAGTTGCTGGAGGAGTGGTGGCTCATCGGGCAGCCCACGACATGGCTGTTTCCGGGCCGCGATCCGCTGCTGCCGATCACGACGCGCCAGCTCTATCGGGTCGTCACCGAGACCGCGCGAGCGGTCGGGATCGAGAAGCGGGTGTCGCCGCACACGTTGCGGCACAGCTTCGCGACCCATCTCTTGGAGGAGGGTGTCGATATTCGTCTGATCCAAGTGGCTCTCGGGCATTCCAAGCTCGATACGACGGCGCGCTATGCGCATGTCGCGAGCAAGGTGCTGCGCGACATGGTGAGCCCGCTTGACCGGCTCGGGCCTCTCACGCCGAAGAAGGACGAGCCGAAGTAGCGCGCTGCAACAGTGCCCCGTCCAGCTCTGGAGATCGCGGACATCTTCCGCGATCACGGTGCCGCTTGGCGTCGCGCCAACCGCGGTCACGTGAGCCATGCCCAGTTGAAGGTCATGAACGCGATCGAGGGCTGCCGCACGGCGGCCCTCGGCGGGTACGTTGCGCGCTGCACGAACCCGGCGTGCAGCCACACGACGATCGCCTATTGCAGCTGTCGCAATAGGCATTGCCCCAGGTGTCAGGGTAGCCAGGCCAGTGAGTGGCTGGAGGCGCGCAAGGCCGAGCTGCTGGAGGTGCCGTACTTCCACGTCGTGTTCACGCTGCCGCCGCGGATCGGCGCCATCGCATTCCAGAACAAGGCCGTGATCTACGACCTCTTGTTCAAGGCGAGTGCCGAGACGCTGCCCACCATCGCGGCCGATCCCAAGCGCCTCGGCGCAAAGATCGGCTTCACGTCGGTGCTGCACACGTGGGGCTCCGCGATGACGCATCATCCGCACGTGCACATGATCGTGCCCGGCGGCGGTATCTCGCTCGATGGCGCTCGCTGGATCAGCACGTCGGAGGACTTTCTCCTGCCCGTGCCGGTGTTGTCCCGGATGTTCCGCGGCAAGATGCTGGCGATGCTGAAGACGGCGCACGACGCCGGCCGCTTGGCATTCTTCGGCGATCATGCTCGCCTCGCCGACAAGGCCGCCTTCAAGGCCTGGCTGGAACCGCTCTACGACACCAAGTGGCACGTCTATGCCAAGCGGCCATTCGCCGGCCCCGAGCAGGTGCTGGCCTATCTCGCTCGCTACACGCACCGCGTCGCGATCTCTTCGAGCCGGCTGGTATCGACGGATGAGAACGGCGTGACGTTCAAGTACAAGGATTATCGGATCGAAGGCCCTGGCCGATACAAGACCATGACGGTGGCTCCGGCCGAGTTCATCCGCCGCTTCATGCTCCACGTGCTGCCGAAGGGATTCCACCGCATCCGGCATTACGGGCTCTTGGCGCGCAGCAAGGCCAAGGCCGATACGCTGGCGCGGGCGCGCGAGTTGATCGCGGCGGCAGCAGCGCCACATTCACTGCGCACGACGATACAGGATCAAGCACCTTCCGGTATCGAGGCCACGGACAAGCCGGTCCATCCCTGCCCGTGCTGCGGCGGCCGCATGGTCATCATCGAGCTGTTCGAGGCAGGCACCACGCCGCGCAACAACCCGACCGTGCCGGCGTATGTGATCCGGATCGACACGTCATGATCACGCGCACGCCCGCCTCGCCCGTGAATGCTGCTCGCCTGTGCTGTTGGTCGATGACCGGCTACGATGGCGCTCGGCCCGATCGCCGATCAACCGAGTGGAAAAGGCCTTACGCACCTCGGCGGGATTACTGTCTTGAAGGTGGTCCGGCCTTGAAACAGGTGCCGGTGATCATCCGCACCAGCGTTGCCTGCTTCGCAAGGCTCACGCTGAACCGACGGCGCCTACCAAATCCCCATAGCGCCGGCTGAACTGGGTGCCCCAATCCCGCGCCTTCCTTCCCTGGCGGCTTTCGAACGCCGGCCCCGTCGTGCGCGTGTCGATAGCATTGATGGGCCGGCATCCGAAACCCGTCACACTTCCGGACATGCACTGATTCAGCAATGTTCATCTCGCAGTCGACGCGCGATCACAACAGCGGACGTCGAGCGATGGGCAATCGGGGACGCGGAGCACGTCGCCGACTTCGTCTGCTGTCGGGTGCATCGCGTTAAATCAGATATCGATCTTCTCAGCGATTTCAATAGCGCCATCCATCTCGATGCCGAGATACTGAACCGGTAATGCGGGCCTCGAGCGGAATGGGGTCAAAGGACATGCTACG
>DATANR010000500.1:0-2160 GCA_036266155.1 Gemmataceae bacterium
CTCGCTACCCCCGGTGAGCGGGCCAGATACCGGCCCAGTGCCCTGAAAGGGCACGATAACGCGTGAGTAGCGGGCGTTATCGTGCCCTTTCAGGGCACACCACGTAGTGGCGGCTCGGCGACCGGGGGTAGGACGCTGCGCGTCCAACCCCCGGCTGTGGAATCCTGCCCTTTCAGGGCAAATGCAGGGGCTTCCAACCTGACCGAGAGATGGGAAACGCTTGCATGCCCGATGGGGAAAGTCTAACATGATCCAACCCCCACCCCCGCAGCAATTCTCTCCAATTGTTCGAGACTGCCATGCGACTCCGACTTCTTGTGCTTCCGCTGTTTCTCCTGACCACCCGCCTCGTGGCCGACGAACTGCCTGCGCCTCCCGACAAACCGATCGCGCAGAAGAAAGAACTGCTATTCTCCGACGACTTCGAAGGCGCCGAGCCGGCCAAGGTGTGGCACAAAGTCGTCCCGACGTTTGTCGTCGAGAAGGGCATGTTGAAGGGAACGCAGACGCGTGACAAGAACATTCCCGCGGCCGAGGGCAAGCCGGCCGTAACCGCTCATGCGGCCGTGCATGGGCTTGAGATCCCGACCAAGGATAGCGTCGTCGAAGTGAAGATTCGGTTCGACGGCGCGGCGATGATCGACGTCGAATTCGACGACCGCAAATACACCGGCTCGCACTATGGGCATTTGTGCCGGGCCCAGGTGCGGCTGGACGGCGTCACGATCATCGACGAGCGCGATGGCGGCATGCGCAACGACATTTATGAGATGAAGAAAGACCCGTCGAAGAAGGCCGAGGTTGCCAAGCTGGTCGCGGGCCGTAGCGTGAAGTACCCGGCCAAATTGGAGGCCGACAAGTGGTATACTCTGGTCGTTGAAACCGTCGGCGAAGAAATGCGCGTCACGGTCGATGGCAAGCCGGCCGCCTATTTGAAATCATCCGGCATCGGCCACGCAACGAAGTCCAAGATCGAATTGGGCGTGGCCGGCAAGGATGGGTATTTCGACGACATTAAGGTGTGGAACGCCGAACCGGCCAAGCGGTAGTTCGTAGTAGTCCGTCTGCCTTTAACCGGTGGGTCCGTGCAGGCGGAGACCGAAGCGCAGCATCTGCCGACCAGATTAAGGTGGACGGTCTACTACGTTTGAATGGTGAAATATGCAGAGCATGCCAGGAAGTTGGAATGAGTGACCTGTTCGAAGCCGTCAGTCGCCGCGGCCTACTCCAGTTCGGCGGCGGCCTCTTGGGCCTGACGCTCGGCGGGCTGGAGCGGGCGCGATCCGCCGTGCCCGTTGCGGCGACAGCAAAGCGGCCGATCAAGTCGTGCATTCTCGTCTTCTACTACGGCGGTCCGAGCCACATCGATACGTACGATCTCAAGCCGAACGCGCCGCGGGAAGTGCGGGGCGAGTTCCAATCGATTGCGACGAGCGTGCCGGGCCTACGCGTCTGCGAGCATTTGCCACGCATGGCACGTGTGATGGATCGCGTCGCCCAGGTTCGCAGCGTGACGCACGCAGCCAGCTTGCACGACTCGGCTTCCATTCATGCGTTGACGGGACGGCCGCTCGACGGGCCGGATCGCGAGTTGTTCAATCCACTGCCGCAGTTCTTTCCAAGTCACGGTAGCGCGGTCACGGCGATGCGACCGCCGGGTGGTGGGCCGGTGCCGTTCGCGTCGTTGCCGTTCCCGTTTCGCAATGTGCATGAAGTCCCATGCCAGGGTGGCGGCATCCTCGGCTCGCGGTTCGACCCGCTACGAATCGAAGGTGATCCGGCAGCGCGCAAATATCGCGCCGAATTGCTGCAACCGGCCGCGGAACTGGTCGGGCCACGCCTCGATGTGCGGCGATCGCTGCTGGCGGAATTGGAACGCACGCCCCCTGGTCCGCTACGTGACCATTGCGAGCGTGCTTATACGTTGCTCGATTCGGAGGTGCTACGGCGGGCGCTCGACCTGTCGCAGGAGCCTTGGTCCGTCCGCGATCGCTATGGTTTCGGGCCTGAGCCGGTTGCCGTCGGTGAAGGTGGTGGCGGTGGCAACGGCGCTGAGATGGGCGCCGGCCAACAGCTTCGCGGGCAGAACTTGTTGCTGGCACGTCGACTCGTCGAGGCCGGCGTTCCGTTCGTCAACGTGTACGACTTCAGGCAGCAGGG
>DATANR010000501.1:0-11331 GCA_036266155.1 Gemmataceae bacterium
TGGGACGAATAGGACCGATGGGACCGATTCGATTGGGTCCCATCGGTCCTATTCGTCCCATCACTACGAACTACTTCCCCGGCTTCGCATCCACCACGCTGCGTGCCGCGGCCGATTCGAGTTTGGCAAACAACTTCTCGAATGACGCCCGGCTTGTCTCACCGGCTTGCACCTTCACCTGGATCGTCTCGACCTCATCGCGGCCAGCGAGCGCGATCGTCGCCTTGACCTCGTAGACGAACTCCTCGCCCGGTCTCAATTCCGGCGTGCGGAAGCTGCGTTCGCTGCCGGTGCTCGTGAGGGCCGTGCCTTCCACTGTCACCGTGGCTCGCGACGGAACCGACAGAACGACGATCGCGCGGGCCGGCCGGCTGCTCTCGGTCTTGCTTTTCTTCGGCTCTTCCTTTTTGGGCTCATCCTTCTTCACGTCCGGGACCATCGGCGACGGCGGCATCATCGGCGGGGCCGGCAACAGCGAGTCCGGTGGAATGGCAGGAGTACCAAGTTTCGGCGTGCCCGTCGTGCCGGGCAACGGCGGCATCGGAACCGGCGTCGACGGCGTCAAACCGATGGACGGCCAGTCCGGCCTCGGGAATGGCGGCAGGTCGGCCGTCGTCGGCTTGTGCATCATCGGGACGGCTCCGTAGAAGCCGAAGTTGCCGTAGCCGCCAAAGCCCGCGAAGCCGACGCCCGCGCTGTGACCCGCCAGACCGGTGTCGAAAGCAAAGTTCAAATTGCAACAGGGGTGCTTTTCCGTGTAGTGGGCGTACGGCGGCGCGGAAAAGCCGGGCGGACAGCCGAGGACGCTCGCGTAGTAGGCCGGCGTATCGGCAACCCCCCAACCATGGCCGCAGAAGCCGCAACCGGTCGGGCCACATGACGGATACGCATGCCCGCCGCAGGGAGCACAGTTGCACGGGCTGGGCATGAAGAACGGGCCATACGTGTTGCAGCATCCACCGCAGAAACTCCAGGCGCCTCCCGGATAGGCGCTAAAGCCTTTGTTGTAACAGTTCACCCAGCCGTACCGGGCCGGGGCGCAACAGTCATAAAAGGAGTGCTTAAGCCAGAACCCGCAACCATAATTGGATGGGGTTACCGGACACAACATGGCTTGCGGCACGTCCGGGCCGGCCGTCATGGCGGCCAGCATGACGAGGGAATACATGCGAAAGCTCCTCTTCGCGCGTGAGAATGCGACAGATGCAAGCATTCCCGCGCCGATGCGCAGAGCAATCAATTTGGATGAGATGCGGCAAGTGTCAGAAACATGGAACGCGGCACGGCCCGAGTGGGCGGCGCAATCGGAGGACCAGTTATTCCGGACGTATGAATTTGGTTGACCTCGCGCTTGTTTCAACAATGTCGAGACATGAGGTGGCGCAGGCCATCATTTGACGGCGCAGACCGTCTTCAGATTGTGGAGATGGCGACGGACATCGTCAAAGCTGTATAAACTGCTGACACACGTGAAGAGCAAGTTGCGGAACCGACCAAGAGCGGCAATAGCCGATGGTATCTTCCCCGCCGCCTCGTAGCACAAACCCAGACGATACCAGCAGTCGGCAATGAGCGACTCAGCCCAGGCAACGCCTTCGCCGCACTCACCGTTAGCGAGCGAATGAACCCCACGCTTGATGAGCTTGCGGTAAATACGAATGGCAGCTTCATGGTCGCCGGTCGCATCCAAATCACCCGCCAAATCCCATAGCACGAGCGGACACTCGGGCGCCAATTCCAACGCTTGTTCCGCGATTTTCAAGGCCGAGCCGTATTTCCGTTGTTCGTAATAGGTCGTCCCCAGTCGAGTCAGAAGCCAGTGATTGTCCGGAGCGTCGCGGAGTTCACGCAGAAGAATTTTGCGCGCAGCGACCCACTGCTCTTGGTCAAAGAGCTCATCAATTACTTCGCTCAATTGACGGTTGGTCTTTTGCTTATTCATCTTGCAGCCGCCTTCGCTTTCGCTGCTGGCCCTTGTAGCGGCCCGACGTGTCTTTCTTCTCGCCGCCCTGGTCCATCTTTTTTTTTCGTTGCTGCCCGTGCTCGTGCGCGTCTTTCTGAGACTTTCGGGCGCCCTTCGAATGCTCGGCCATTGGGCGTCCCCACGCTCCTCAGGCATTCTACATCCCAAAGAACGGCACCGGCACCAGGAACGCGTGCTGCTCGTAGAGGCTGAACACGCCGTTCCAGCTCGTGTATTGCGTCAGGAACACGATCGCGACGTAGGCAGCCGCGGCGGGGACGAACGGTAGGCGTCCGGTCCACCGGAAGAACCAGTGTCGCGGCTTCTTGCGGCGGTTGGCCCGGCCCATCGCCCAGCCGGTGAGGATGCGCGCCGGGTAGATGAAGCTGATGAACACCAGCCCCGGCAGCCACGCGGCTTCCTTCGGCACCACCTCAATCTTCAACAAATAAAGTGGTAGCGCGAACAGCAGCGTGACGAAGAACGCGAACGCGAAGGCCCACGGCGCCTTGCGAAAGTCGCGGCGCACGGCCAGCACATTGAAGCCCTGCGAAAAGCGGTTGGTGGTCACCATCCGGAGTTGCAGGAATGGCAGGTAGATCAACACGAGCCCGAGCATCACGGCGCCGACGAAGCCGAGAAACGGGGCCGCCGGCGCTTTCGTATGTGAAAAGGCGAGCCATGTAATGGGAAAAACGAGCCAGCAGAAGGCGGCGGCGAAACCGCGGAAGCCGAGCCAGAACACGTATGGCAACCGCAGCGAGACGGTGAAGTTCCAAAGGGTGTCGCGCAGCTTCGTGTAATAGCCGCCCCGGAAGACACGGATTAGTACCCAAATCAAATTGAACGGCGAAATGAAGTGCCGCAACTTGCCGCCCATCGCACAGGCGAGCGTAATGTGGACGATGATCAAGGCCATCAGCAAATAGTGGCCGAAACGCCAGGCAGTGGAAGCGTTGCTCTCCGGGTCAATGATCTGTGCCGAGTCGGTGAAGTCGGCCAATATTCGGAGCGGCAGCACGAATACCCAGCTGGCAAGAATAATCCCACCGAGCCGGGCTGCCCTACGAATACCGGGGAATCCATCGCGAATGCGCCCTGACTTCGCGACACGGCCAGACGCTTCAAGCAAGTAGCCAAGGCTCAAGAACTGCAAGATCGGCAACGCCGCCAGGAACGCCAGCCCGCCAATCAAGCAGAAGAAGCCGAAGATCCACTCGATGCCGTCGTGAAGAAGTTGGAATTCGTTGCGACCGCGGCGCACGGGCAACGGCGGTGGGGTTGTGTCACGGTCGTCTTCGTTGCGTGGAAGCGGTGGCGGAACAGGCGTGTCGAAGTCGCGACGATCCGGGAGCGGCGGTGGGCCTTCCGGTTCTCGATACGGGACCAGAGCCGTCGGCAACGGCGGTGGCAACTGAGGCAGCGGCGGCGGCATCGTCGGGAGAGACATCTCAAGGAATACCCGCGCGGGCGGAGGCGGTTTCAACAAGCAAGGCGGCCGCGTGACCGAAACAATTCATGCTCTACTCTGGTAAGATAGCTTAAACGACGGGTCGAGGATGCGGAAGTGAACTGGGCGCGAAACCTTCTCTTTGTTGGCGTGGTGGGTGGCGGGCTCGTCGCTCTCGTCGTCAACCTGTGGCCGCCGCCCCGGCCCGCGCACATCACGCATTACGAGAATGCCGACTATAAGGACGCGCAGTTCCGCGAGGTGGTCGCTCGCGTCGACGCATCGTTTCAGCAAGATTGGCAATCGAACCGCGTCAAGCCCGCCGAGCCCGCGCCTGACCTCGTGCAAGCTCGACGAGTGGCCCTTGGCCTGATGGGCGCCGTCCCTTCGCTCGAAGAGATCCGCCAGTTCGAGGTATTGCCGGCCGATCAACGGATGCCGTGGTTTATCGACCATGTTCTCGCCGACGAGCGTCATCACGACTATGTCGCCGAGCGCCTCGGTCGTGCTTTCGTCGGCATTGAGGCAGGGCCGTTCGTGTTCTTCCGTCGGCATCGCTTTGTGAAATGGATCGAAGAGCAGATCGCGGCCAATCGCCCTTACGACCAGATCGTCCGCGATGTCATCGCGACCGAAGGCCTGTGGACCGACCACCCGGCCGCGAACTTTGTCAGCGTGACCGCTCAACAGGATAAGGGCAACGCGCCGAACCCCGTACGTTTGGCCGGCCGAGTCACGCGGGCGTTCCTGGGACTGCGGCTCGATTGTGCCGAGTGCCACAACCATCCGTTCGCCACTTGGAAGCAGACCGACTTCCAGGGCTTCTCCGCCTTCTTCGGGCAGACGCATATCAACTTTGACGGCGTCCGCGACAAGGATGGCGAATACGAGGTTGAAGACAAGAAGACGCAAGTCAAGAAGGTCGTTCCTCCGCACGTTCCCTTCGCGCCCGAGTTGCTTCCCGAGAAGGGGACGCGCCGCGAGAAACTCGCCGCGTGGGTCACGCACCCGCAGAACCCGTACTTTGCGCGGGCGACCGTCAACCGCGTTTGGGCCCTGATGTTCGGCCGGCCGCTCGTCGCCCCCGTCGACAACCTGGAATCGGATGCGCCGATCCCGCCGGCCATGCAGATCTTGGCCGACGATTTCACCGCGCACAAATTCGATCTGCGGCGACTGATGCGCGTGATCGTGTGTACGCAGGTCTTCCGGCTCGATAGCGCCACGGAGTTTGATGCCGGCGACGCGGCGGACAAAGCCTGGGCTGTTTATCCGCTGAGCCGGCTGCGGCCCGAACAGGTGTCCGGAAGCGTGTTGCAGGCGGCGTCCGTCTCGACGTTGAACAAGGAGACGCACATCGTTGTGCGGCTGGTCCGACAGCAGCAGCAGTTCCAATTCATCCAGCGCTATGGCGACACGGGCGAAGACGAGTTCGACAACCGCGGCGGCACAATCCCGCAACGCCTCCTCTTGATGAACGGCGAAATGGTCCGTGACCGTGTGTCTGCCACGCCGGCGAGCGCGACTGGCCGAATTTCTTGGCTCGCTCCGAACGATCCGAAGGTCGTGGAGACCGCGTACCTCGCGGTGCTGTCGCGGCGACCGACCGCTGACGAAGCAGCCCACTTCGAAGCGACGCTCCGCGACAAGCGCCTGAGCCGCGGGCAACATTTGGAAGACCTCTACTGGGCGTTGATTAATTCGACGGAGTTTTCGTGGAATCATTGATCGAGGCGTGTAGATAGGAGCCGAGTGCGGCGGAGACCGAAGCACAGCGAGGTCGACGCTATGCCGTCCCGCGAAGACGTCGACCTCGCTGCGCTTCGGTCTCCGCCGCACTGCGCTTCGGTCTCCGCCGCACTCGGCATTTTCGACCAAAGGACGACGGTCTACTACTAGATTTGGACGGACTTCTCGTGGAATCACTAATCCAATATCCGCCGCTCAATCGCCGCAACTTCCTCCGTGCCGGCCTCGCCGGGGCCACGTGGCTGACGCCGATCGGCCATCTGCTCGCGCGCGATTCGGAATTGAAGCGCGAGCCGGCCACCTCGGTCATCATGCTCTGGATGCAGGGTGGTCCGAGCCAGCTCGAGACGTTTGATCCGCATCCGAACACGAACATCGCCGCCGGCACCGGAGCGATCAAGACGGCCGTCAAGGATGTGCTCATCGCTCCCGGTCTCGAACGCGTGGCCGAGGAGATGGGTTCGATCGCACTCGTCCGCTCGATGACCAGCAAGGAAGGCGACCACGAACGCGGCACCTACAACCTGAAGACCGGCTTCCGACCCGACCCGACGATCGTGCATCCGTCGATGGGCGCGATCATCTGCCACGAACTACCGGGCACCGGCGTCGAAATCCCGCGACACGTGAGCATCCTGCCCGGCCAATGGGGCGCTCGCGGCGGGTTCCTCGGCGACAACTATGACGCCTTCCGCATGGACGACCCGGCCGGCCCCGTGCCGGACACGCAATCGTTCTTGCCCAAGTCCCGCGAGGAGGAACGGCAACGCGGCTTGGATGTGGTTGAGGGCGCCTTCGCCCGTGGTCGCGGCAAACGGGCCGAAGGCACGATGCACAAGGACACAGTCGCCGGTGCCAAGCGCATGATGTCGAGTGAGCAATTGGCAGCCTTCGACGTGTCGAAAGAACCGGCCGCGACGCGGAAAATGTACGGCGACAGCGCCTTCGGCCGCGGTTGCCTGGCCGCCCGCCGGCTGATCGAGGTCGGCGTGCGCTGCGTCGAAGTGACCCTCTCCGGCTGGGACACGCACGCGAACAACCACACGCAGCACAAGAAGCAACTCGAAATCCTCGACCCCGCGTACAGCGCTTTGTTGAAAGACCTACGCGAGCGCAAACTGCTTGAGCGCACACTCGTAATTTGGGCCGGCGAATTCGGCCGCACACCCTCAGTCAACCCGGCAGGCGGCCGCGACCACTGGCCCGTCGGCTTTACCGTGGCCCTGGCCGGCGGCGGCATCAAGGGCGGATCCGTGGTCGGCGCCACCGATCCCGGCGGCAAAGCGGAGGTGAAGGACCCCGTCACCGTCGGCGACCTGCACGCGACGGCGTTGACCGCCGTCGGCATCGACCCCACGAAGCTGAGCCAGACGCCAATCGGGCGGACGGTGAAGTTCGCGGAAGGGAAACCGATCAAGGGGCTGCTGGCATGATGCTGATCGATAGTCGTCAGACTGGACACCCCATGTGCCGGGTGTCCGGATTGATTGCTTTCATGACACACATGCCCCAACTCGGTTCACCGATTTTTCCGCAATCAGTTGCAACGAATTAAGATCGTGCCCCGCACTTAATTGCATCGAGCATTCGCGTCGACCGTTTTGAGATGATTCGGGATGAGATAAAATAAAAGGGATTACGGCTCGGGGTCCGCGCCGCTCTGCTTCGTCACGACTGTGAGCACACTCATCGACCCGCCCGTGCCGTCGTTCACGAAGGCAACGGCGATCCATCGGTGCTGACCGGGAACCGACCAGACCTGCCACCGCAGTTCCGCGTTCGGCTTCGCCAGCGTTAGCTGCTCATAATCGGGCACATCCGCGACGATCCGAGGCCATCCGGCCAAGGCTTCCGTTCTGCCTTGGCTCCCCATCGCCTCGCGCACCTGAGACTCCCACTTCCCCGGCGTAATCCAAACGTAGGTATCGTCGTAGTATCGAGCTGCCTGCCGCTGACGATGCCAGTGGTAGCCGAAAAGCCCGACAACCAGCACCACCGCCAACGCGAGGATTGCGCGGCGGGCTTGCCTCGGGGCCAGCATCACCCATCCTTCCCGCCGATGGATCGGGCCGTCTCGGTCGTCCTCGCGCTTCTGGTCCATGCTCCGAGTATGGCGGGGCCGGCGGGCCGGGGCAAGCTGACGGGCAGGAGCAAACATCGGTTCCGACTGCCGGGATTGACTTCCGCTTCACGACCGGCGAACATCACCTCATCTCCTTGATGTCGCACTCCGGATGATTTCGCGCATGAAGGTCGCCGTCATTCTTTTCTTCGTCGGGGTGGCGGCTTCCGGCCTCATCACGTTCGTCGTCTACTATTTGCGCTATTCCAGCAGCCCAGCGGCGCAATGGAAGCGGCGCGTGCGCGCCGCTGTCGACGAGGAACAGCGCCGACACGACGCCGCCCGGCGAACGCTTGTGGAGGCAAAGCGCGATCCCGAAGACGAGCACCTTCGCCAGGAATTCCTCGACCGCCACCTTCGGAGCATCGCGGTCGAAGAACTGGCGCGTTATCCCGGCATCGGGCCCGGAACGGTGTCCCGCCTGCGCGATGCGGGCTTGGCGACTGTCGCCGCGTGCAATCGCGTGCGCCTCTCTTCGGTGCCCGGCATCGGCCGATCACGCGAGGCCGACTTGCGGGATGCTCTTCGGAAAGTTCGACGTGAGGCCGAGAGCCGCTTCGATGCTGGCGCATGCCGTGAAGCTGTCGCATTCACGGACGAAAAGAAGCGCCGCCAGGCTGAGCGCGTCCACCACCGGCAGGAGGCGGAGGCCGCAATCCATTCGTCAGAGGCATCGCTCGTTGCTCTCGCGGATCGCGTGAAGATTGCCGACGGCGTGACCTTTCTCGGCCACCTCTTTGGTCACGACGTTCCGGGGCTCACGCAAGAATTGCTCGACGCCCCCCTGCAGCAGCCAGAGTCGATCAAGTTGACTCCGATTCCCGTAGGTAAGTTGGTGCCTGATCGCGGCCCGCGACCTGCGAACCCATTGGAGCAACCAGCACCCAAATCCCAACCCCTCTCTCCCGGCTTCGCGGGGCAGAGGGGCAGGGGTGAAGGGGAAGGGCTTGCCAGTCCAGAAAGCTCGTTGACTTCCAGCGAAGCCCCTCACCCCAGCCCTCTGCCCGCAAAGCCGGGGAGAGGGAGCCCAACCCCCGCATCGATGGGGTTGCCAACCTGGGTGGCCGAGGCACCGAGCATCCGTCCGCATGCCGATTCGAACCTGCCGAACCGCCCCGTTCGGGTTGAAGTCGCCGCAGCACCGTCGGCGAGCGCGCGACCCGCGGCCGTTCCTGCTCCACCGCCAACACCGCCGCCGGTCGTCGCGCCTGCCAAGCCAGCCGTTGACGAAGCCATGCTGACATTGCGGGCCGTCGTCGGCCTCGGCCTCACGGTCGCCAAGGCGGATGGCCGAATTGCCGCGTCCGAGCGCAAGCAGGTTCGCACGTTTGTCGAGCGCAAATACGCCGCCGGGCGCTTTCTGTCCGAGAGGCTCGACGCGATCATCGCCGAAATTGAAGGCGACTTGCCAACGCTCGGAGACGCATTGCACGAGGTCAAGCTGCGCGTTCCGGTGTCGGCGTGGCCGGAGCTCTATCAATTCGCCGAATCGATCGCCGACTCGGCCGGCACGCGGAACACACGCGAGATCGAGTGCCTCGCGCGCGTGGCCGAGGAGTTGGGCATCCGCGTGGAGCCGGTTGCCGTACCGACGCCGGCGCCCGTCGTCGCCGCGCCGAATGCGCCCCTCACTGAAGCTGATTGCCGCGCGGCACTGGAAATCGCGACCGACACGCCGCTGAACGTGGAACTCATTCGCCGACAGTATTACTTGCTCTGCGATCGCTTCGCGCCCGAGCGCTTCGCGGCCGCCGGCAGTGACTTCGTCAAAATCGCCACCGAGAAGCGCGATCGGGCCGAACGCGCCGCCCGGCACCTGCTCGCCGGGTACAACGAGCCATTGGAGCCCCCGGCCGCGCCGCCCCCGCCAGCCGACCTGCGGCACAACCCGGACCTTGACGACGTCTTCGGAGCCTGAACGTGGCCCTCTTTGACGACCATCCGCTCAGCGAACTCGACCGGAAGGCGCACGACCTGCTCGGCGACAAGGTCGTCGTCAAGGCGCTCGCACAACAGGCCGCGTTCCAGGGGTTGCCGCGATATGTCTCGGAGTATTTGATCGCCAAGTACGTGAAGCCGGACACCTGGCGCGACGATCTGGCCAAGATGCAGGCCAAGGTCAAGGAGCTGCTGCCCGACATCGAGCACCGCGAGTTCCTGAAGGAACGCTTGCTCAGCCGCGGCGAAATCACGTTGATCGACAACGTCGAAGCACGCGTCGACCTGCGCGGCGGCCAGCGCTGGGCACGAGTGCCGGCAATCTCCGATAACAAGGTTCGCGTCTCCGCCGCGTTGCTGGAACAGAACGCCGGCCTCTTGCTCGGTGGCTTGTGGGGCACCGTGAAAGTCCGTTACGCCCCGGAGATCGACGCGGAGAACCCTAACGAGCTATCCGCGTTCACGCCCTTCCAGGTCGGCCCGCCGAATCTGGCGGAATACCGCGCCACCCGCGGCAAATTCACGTCCGAGGAATGGACCGCCCTCATGCTTCAGAGCGCCGGCTACAACCCTGCCGTTCTGCCCGATCGCCGCACGCGGCTTTTGCTGCTCACGCGGCTCGTACCACTCGTCGAGCGCAATGTCAACCTGCTCGAACTCGGCCCGCGGCAGACGGGCAAGACGTTCCTCCTGCGCAATGTGTCGCCGCGCGTGTTCACCATCTCCGGCGGCAAGACGACGCCGGCGAACCTGTTCGTCAATCTCTCCACCAAGCAGGTCGGCATCGTCGGGACACGCAAAGTTGTCGTCTTCGATGAAATTGCGCACACAACGTTCGATGGCGACGAGACGATCTCGACCCTCAAGGACTTCATGGAGAGCGGCCAATTCAGCCGCGGGTCGCTCGCTTTCGCGGCCGACGCCGGACTCGTGTTCACCGGCAACATCGACGTCGAGGGCACGCAGCCGCATCCGAAGTATCGCAATCTGCTCGAACCGCTGCCCAAGGAACTCGTCGACTCCGCGTTCCAGGATCGCGTGCACGCGTATTTGCCTGGCTGGGAAGTGCCCAAGATTGGGCCGGACACCGTCTCCCGCGGCGTCGGCTTCGTGACCGACTATTTTGGCGAGGCGCTTGTGCGGCTCCGCGATGATAGCCACACCGAGCGCATTCGCTCGGTCGCCTTGACCGAGAACCTGACCAAGCGCGATCATACGGCCGTCGAGCGCATCGGCTCCGGGCTTATCAAGCTGCTCTATCCGGATGGCACCTTGACCGACGACGAACTCCGCGAAATTGTGATGATCGCCTGCGAGTTCCGTCAACGTGTCCACGATCAACTCGTCAAGCTGGCGCCCGGCGAGTTTCGGCCCAAGGCAATCGCTCCCATTGGCGTCGACGGCCATGAGGCGTCCGATTTGAAGAATCGGCCGACAGCCCCAGAAGTCGTGGACGATCGGCTCAACCGCGAGGCCATCGTCGGGGCGGTCACTGGCCTGGCCGTTCTCCATCGCGAGAAACAGGAAGTGGGCGGCGACACAATCCTTATTCAGGTCTCGTGCTTCGCGGGATCGGCCAACGTGCAAGTGACCGGCATGCACGGGCCGGTGCTCCGCGACTCGGTGCAGACGGCTTACAACATCGTCCGCGCCCGCTTCCGCGATGTCGGCGTCAGCGAGAAGCGCCTCAAGGAACAAACCGTCGCCGTCCATCTCGTGCGCATCGCCGAGCCGAAGGAGGGGCCGTCCGCAGGCCTGGCGTTTGTGACTGGCATCGTTTCCGCTCTCACGGGTCGAGCCGTGAAGCCCGGTTTCGCGATGACGGGCGAAGTTGCTCTGCATGGCGAAGTTGGTCCGGTGGGTGGTATCCCGCATAAGATTCGGGCGGCCGCGAAAGCCGGGCGGAAGATTGTGCTGGTCCCGCAAGCGAACGCGACAGAAGCTCAGGCCGCGGCTGCGGAGGTCGGCGTCGAAGTGCAGCCAGTCGCGACGATAGCGGAAGCGCTGGCGTACTGCCTGACGGAAACGAGCGCTGCGCCATAGTTGCCCGATTTTGGCGAGCGTCGCGGCGTAAGCCCGACGTGGCGTGCCGTGCACGTCGGGCTTACG
>DATANR010000502.1:0-85921 GCA_036266155.1 Gemmataceae bacterium
GTTCGTCCAGTTTGGGTCTGACGACGACGACTGTTAGCAGCGGAAACGGGGGGATGCGGCGTCACGGAAAAGACTCCCACCCCCCTGTCGTCTCCCGCGGCTAACGAATCGTCGACCACCCCTGCCGCATCCGCTCGCGCGTCGACCGGGCGGCTTGCGTCTCCGGAGCATCAGCGGGCCCGCCGGCCAACTCGTCCACGAGCTTGCACGCATCATTTGTGCCGACGCGTTCCAAAACCGCCAAAGCCCGCAGGACGCGCAGCGTTTCGGGCTGCGGGACCGGGTTTGAGAGTTGCTCGCGCAATCGTCCCAACCGCTGACTCGCTTCGGCGGAAAGATTCGCGGGCGGCTTGCGCATTTGTGGAAGGATCGGTGGCCCGAGTTGAAGCAATTTCTTCTCGGCCGCCTCGCGGATTGCGAACGTCGCACTATCGAGATCGCCAATCAATTTGTGGACTACTTCCGCGTCAATCGCCTTCGCCGGTCGAATCCGCGTGCGCAGAAACTTGACGACATCCACAGCCGGCGCTTCCGTGAGCTTGCAGCCGGCGGCATAGGCCTTGGCGGCATCTTCTTCCGCGAGTTCGTCCCACCAGGCTCGCAGTTCTGGGTCGCCATGTTTGTCGGATAGACGCGGCATCGGGAATGCGGCCAGGTCCCAGACGAGGGCGGTGCCGTCGCGCAAGATCGTCAGGACCCTTTGGCTGTTCGGGATCGCTTGCAACGCGAAAATTGGACGATCGTCCGTATTGTCGTGGTCTCTAATTGCGATTGCCCAGCGGCCGCGTTCTTTGCCGGTAACTAGATCGTTGACGCGCAGGAATCGCCCATCGTCGATCACGACGGCCCGAGCCGACAAGGAAACGCCGAGCGCTAGCGATCCTGTTTTGCCAGTCGGAATCTCAACGACGGGTTGCCCGGAAACAGCTTCCCAGATCGGCAAGTTGAAGAAGCCGTTTAGACAACTGAACAACAACCGGCCGTCCTCTGAGCAGGAGTAACCAATGGCCGCCTTCGGAAACTCCGGCCCGATGCGGCCTGTTGCCGAGTCGACTAATATCGTCTTGTCTTCTCCTCGAACCACGACGGCCGACCCGCCCGGCAACCATGCGTCGACGACCGGCCGCTTCTTGAAAGGCACCCGATGGCGGTGTACTACCTCGCCCGTCGATGCCTCCCAGACGGCGAGACGGTAGAGCCCACCCGTCTGCTCCGGCGCGGCGCTTGCGGCTGCTAGGCGGCCATCCGGCGAGAAATGGTATGGGGGAGACATCATGGAAAAAAAGCTGGTGTCGGGGTCGTCGGTTCCTCGAAGTAGAACGGGGCGACTGCTCTCGTGAGTCGAATCATTCCAGGAACGAATGACGCCGATCCTCTCAATGGCCGATGGGGTGCGCCCCCGATTTCCGAAAGACATGGCCGGCGAATTCCAAAATCTGTCCCAGTCTTTGGGAGTTTGCAACGAGGGTCGATGCTGTCCGGTGTCCAAGTCCCATAGACCAATGGTCTGGTTGCCGGCACTCGCCAATCGATTCCCGTCGCCGCTGATCGCCCACGCGGCGTAGCTGCAAAGTCCAGGCCGATCATGGATCGCCCGGCGCGCGGCCACGTCCCAAATTCGGAGCTGATAGGAATCTCGAATCGCCAGCCAACGACCAGTGGCCGAGAACTTGAAGGAGTCGCCTTCCGGTAGACGGTCAATCGTGCGGCCGGAATTCGCGTCGACCAACCAGGCGCCGTTGCGGCTCCAGCAGGCCACCACTTTGCCGTCCGGCGAGAAGTCGACCGTAAACCAGGCCCGATCGCCTTCGGTTGGCTTCCAGGTCGTTACCTGTCCCGTCGCGATGTTGTGGAGTTGCAAGACGGCGCTGGCTTCACGGCCCTTGCCCTCCATGCCGCAGAAAGCAATCCGGCTTCCGTCCGGCGCGAGACTTGCGGATTGCGTCGCAGCGATCCCTTTGAAAACCTCCCTCAGGGTTGCCACGTCGAGCACCCGGACATCGTGGTCCGGCTCAACTGACCGGCACACGGCGACGCGCCGACCATCCGCGGAGAACGAAATGGTCAAGCCCAGATATTCGTTCTCAACTCGTTCGGGGCGAAGAGTCGCCTCGCGAACGACTTCGGTCTTGCGCGTGATGAGGGTCAAAACGTTTTCGTTGCTTGCATAGGCGAGTATCGTTCCATCCGGCGAGAATGTGAGTGCGTGAAACGAACTCTTGGGCCGATGGAATGTCTGCTCGACTCGACCGGTCCGCGCGTCGAAGATGATGAGCTGCTCCTCTTGGCCAAAGGCCACGGCGGCGCCGTCCGGGGAAACGGCGAACACCGGGAAATGCGCTGCAGGCTTTCCTGATCGGTTGATGAACGGCAATCGAACAGCCCGCGCCTGGCGACCGGTGTGCAGGTCCCACCAGCGCACCATGAAGTCGGCACCCACCGTCACGGCCGACTTGACATCCGGGAGTATCGCGAAGTCTTTCAGGTCATTATGGCGCAACCGCACCGAGCCCAAGCGTGCGACGGCTCCTTCCGGCAGTGGGTCGCCATACAGGTCGACCAAGTGCGGCATCGGACCGCGTTCGGGTGAGGCGGCGAAAGCGGCTGTCGCGCTGATGATGGCAATCGTCGCGAGAACCAGTCGGCAAACGGCGACGGACATCGCGGGTTCCCGAGTAGCAGGATGGAACTACTTGTTGGTGTAGCAGACTGGCGACCGAGATGTTCGGTCGCGCAGCCGCTGTGGTATTGAGAGATCGCCCAGCATCGACGGGTAAATTGGCAGTTCTATGCGCTACAATTTGCGCGACACGCGCTCGATGCAAGTCGCACTCAGGCCGCAAGTTGCGTTCAAAATCGATTGAGAGATTGCCAAGTAGTGGGAATGCGCTTGGCAATCTCTCAATTCCGCGCGGCTTGCAACGAAACGCAACGAATTGCTGGTCCGCTGGTCGTCTCGCTAGTCGCGCTGATCGATGGGCGGTATGCCGCGCGTCGGGACCGGTTGAAAGTCGGGTGGGCGACCGGTCAGCTTCACTTTGACGACGAGCTTCTGTGTCCCACGCTGAACGGCGACGTTGACAATGGTCCCCGGCCGCATGCCGCCAACGAATTTGACGAGGTCGCCCGTATCCGAATCCTTGAAGTCGGCGTCGTCGATCTTGAAGATGACGTCGCCTTCTTTCAGGCCAGCTTTGTGGGCCGGGCCGTCCGCTTTCACTTCCGTCACCGTCAGCCCCTCGCCATCCTTTTGAAAGACGATGCCGAGATAGCCGGGCCCACTGCCCAAAGGTTCCTTGTCCTTGAGAGCTGGAGCGCCGATGGAGAGCGCTGCGAGCAACGTGAGTGTGGCGGACATGGAATCCTCCCGTCTGGCGTGACCGATGGTCACGCCGCTAAACGACATTGGTCGATTACAAACCGTAGAACTTCACCGCGTTGTCGTGGAACAGCTTTCGTTGCTGCTCCTCGCTCTTATCTTGCACGATTTTCTTTGCGGCCGCTACCCAGTCTTTGAGCGGGGCGCCCAAAGTGCAGACGGGCCAGTCGCCTGCCCACATCACGCGGTCCCAGCCAAAAACCTCAATCGTGTGGTTCACCGCCGGCGCCAATTGATCGATCGACCAATCGCCCTTCTTGACTGACGCGATGATGCCGGAGACCTTGCCCATGACGTTCTTGCGGGCCGCGACCTTGGCGATGTCCTTCTTCCACTGTTCCATCTTCTTGGCGTCGAGAATCGGCGCGTTGCCGCAATGGTCGAGAATGAACCGTGTATCGGGACACTCGCTGACAAGCTTGTCGGCATCGCCGAGATCGGCCGGACGCTGGCAGATGTCCCAGCTCAGGCCAATCTCTCCGAGATGTCGGACGCCGGCAATGAACTCCTTGGTCGTCGAGTATCCCGGCGGCGTGTGTTCCGTATGAACCACCTGGCGCAGGCCCTTGATGTACGGGCTGCCTTTGAATTGCGCGACATACTTCTTGAACTCGTCGCCCTTGTTCGGCCGGCCGCCAACGACCGCGGCGACGGTGGGCGAGCTTTTCGATTTGATGAGTTCGATCAGGTAGTCGACTTCCTTCTGCTGATCAGCTTCGACGACATCCACCTCCATGTAGACGCACTTCGCGATGTTGAGCCCCTGGCTCGCCTCGGCATATTCCTTCGGCGTGAACGAGTGTGCAAGCGGCTCGCCCTCCTTCACCCAGGCGAGCTTGAGCTTGCTGAGGTCCCACAAGTGTTGATGACAATCGACGATGGGAATCATCTTGGTTTCGTCCTTGGCAAGCGCGCCTGCGGCGACGGTGGCGCCGGCGGCGGAGAGGAATTCACGGCGGTTCATCGGGGAGAGTCCTCAAGGGATGTCGGCGGGGATTGTAGCCAGGTATGGCGAACGGGGGAAGGCAAAGGTCAAGGTGTTCTCACTTCAACCGCTCCAGCGCCGCCCTTGCTTCGATGGTCACGCGTGAACCAGAAGCACCGCCGGCCATCGTGGCCAAGAGCTGCTTGGCATCGTCGTTGCCGATGCGCTCGAGCAGCCACACAGCCCGGAGGCCGCGCAGAACCTCGCCCGTCGGCGGCGTGGCTGGGTTGAGCTTGTTGAGCAGTGCTTCCAGTCGCTCGCGTTGCTCGGGCGACGTTGTCTTCTCCCAGACCGAGCGAAGGTCGCCTTCAACAACGCCCCCCCGAGCGGTTAGTTCGCGCGCGGCCGCCTCGCGCACGGCGTACTTCGGATGATCGAGCAGGGCAATCTGATCGGAGGTGTCCTTCCACGCGGGGATTGCCTTCAGTCGAGTCTTGAGCAATTCCGTCGCCCGATCTGGGTGTGCGAGCAGATGCCACTGAGTCCGCCAGGCTTCCGCGGCGGCGGCCGATTCGAGCGAAGCCCAAAGGCGATTCGCCTGATCGGGTTGCCAGGTCGAGCGCCGAGTCGGTGACGAATTCCAGATGAGCACCGTCCCGTCGGCGTGCGCCGTCGCTATGTTTGAACCGTCCGGAGCGAAAGTCACGGCCTTGACGTCCGATGACGGCAATTGATGGTGCTGGATTTCATGCAAATTCGTAAGATCGGCAAACGCCAACTTGTCCCCGTTCACAAAGGCCAAAGATCGTCCATCAGACGACAAGGTCGCGAGGGCCCAGTCGGGAATGCGTTCGAGCAGCGGCGCCACTTCGCCGCCGGTGAGCGCGTCCCAAATCACGCCTTCGATCAACGGCCCTCCCCAGGGGCCACCAATTTGAATGCGACATCCGATCAACGCGGAGCCGCCGCAAACGGCTTGACCCCGAAGTGCAAATGCGCCGGCCCGCGTATTGAGCGGTGGCAACGGCCGGCCGGTCACGACATCCGTGCGTTTGCCGTCCGATTCCAACATGACGCCCGGCAATGAACGAATCGGCAAGTTCTCCGTTCGAGTCCGCCGCCATTCGTTGGACGTGTTCGAGGAGTTCGCCTTCCGGACTACATGCTTTCCAGCCTGGTCATAGACGTCGGCAAGGGTACCTGCAGGAGTAAACTGCTGAGCCATGAATCCGCCATCTGGGAAAAAGTCGATGACCGGCATGCCAAAGATGTTGGGAAGTTGCTTGAGTTGGAAGGTCGATTCGCCCGCTGGCTTGCCAAGCCCCCAGATCTTCAAGATGTCATTCGCGAGCACGGCGCGAACCGTGTTGCCCCGCCGATCAACATGCGCCTCTTTAACCTCGTTCGCACTTTCCACACGCCACACCATCTCCATCCGCTCGACATCCCAGACCGCCAGCACGTCCGGCTTCCACTCGCGTTCGTCGCCACGGCGATCACCGGGCCAAACCGTGAGCAAGCGTTTACCGTCGCCCGACCAGCGAAGCATTGAGGGAGCGACCGGCTTATCTAACATCGGCATTGGATAGGCCGGCTTACCAGTCGCCACGTCCCAACGCTGGACCCACGCGGAGACCGTGAGCAGCGATTTGCCATCCGGTGAGAACGCAACCATGCGCGCCGCGTGCGGCAGGCGATGCTGCACTTTGCCTGTCATCAGGTCCCAGACTGTGACATTACGATCGATCGCCAGAGCGAGCTTGCCGCCGTCTGGTGCGAGATCGATGCCCCACAGACCTGCTGGCGTCGTGGAATCAACGGGGATCGTCAGCAGCGGCTTGCCGTCGTCCGCGTTAAACACGGTCAGGCTGTAATTATCCGAGATCGCCAATCGACGCCCGTCGGCCGACACGGCGCGCAGCGTGCCGATCGACTTGAGCCGCGTCGTCCAAAGTTCCTTGCCGCCAAGGTCGCGCGCGGTTAGTTCCGGCTCCGCGGTGCCGCCGGTTGCAAAGATGCGTCGGCCGTCCGGCGCCAGGCGGACGCTGTGCAGATCGGCCCGATCGGTGAGGATGCGCGTGAAACGATCATGGGCGAGGTCGTAGCGCCAGGCGACACCGGGACTCGACGTGGGCGCGGAGATTCCGGCAAGGAATCGGCAATTGGCGGCCAGCGTCGGCGAGTAAACCTTGCGATCAGGATCTGCGAACGGTGCCGGCAACGTGAACGTTCGCGTGTCGGCCGTGGCGGTGTCGTAGAGAGCGCCGGTGCGGCCGTTGAGCAGGAACAGCAGGCGGCCGTCGCGTGAGAGCGGCGTGTACAGGCTGCGCCCCTCGGTGCCGATCGCCTGCGACTCGATCCACCGACCCGTGGCCGCATCGAAGACCGTGACGCCGGAATAATCGACGACGACGAACCGACTGCCGTCGGCCGTCCAGCCGAGCGTCCACGCGAACCCGCTCAACGGGGGTGGCACACCGAGGCGGCCAAGCGCTCCGATGGGAAGCGGAAATCCGCCACGATCGCTGCGATATTCGTGCGGTGCGGGGCCAGGCTCGGCCATTGCCGCGAGTGGGAGAAGCAGGAGCAGCGCGATCCGCGCGAGCACGGCGACAGTCCCCGTGGGCATGGGACATCGTAGCAATTCTCACTCGTCGGCGGTCACTTGCAAGCGAAATGCGTGCAAGACGCGTTCGACCGTCCGTCGCGGCCGCCCGGTGCGCCCGGAGATTTCGCCGACTTCATATCCGGCCAGGCGCAGCTCCACGACCTGTCGGTCCGAGCATGTAAGTGTGGCAAGCTGCTCTTGCAGGGCGATCGCGGCAAACGTGTCGGTGCACCGGTTGTCGGTGATCGACCGCGACTGCCCGTCGTCGTCCTCTGGAATGCAGGTTCGCCACACCGAGCGCTTGGCGGCCGAATGATGCTCGACCAGACGCCGTACGTGATTCAGGGCCAGCGCCAGAAGTAATCCCCAAACATCACCATCGGGCTCTTCGACGCGCAAGCGATCGAACAGCGAGCGAAAAGCCATCTGCGCGACGTCTTCGGGATCAAAGCGACTTGCAAACGATCGGCCGCACCGTGAGCGGATCGCGGCCAGAAGACGCGCGCCATAGCGGCGATACAAGACAGCCGCGGCCCGTTGGTCGCCGGCCCTGTAGCGCGTGGCTAAGTCGAGATCGAGAGCGTTGTTCGCTTCCAATTGGCCTGCCCGGGCGAAGGCGGGTGGCACGGCCGGCGGGAGGATGTGCACACCAAGCGCGGGATCAACGCGGCTAGGGGACCGGCGCTTCCCACATCAACAACCTAGAACGCATTCGGCAGGCGTGTCGGCCCACCCCGCCGGCCATATCATCGTCCCCACCTCCCGAGGCGCATTTCCATGCTGATCGACCGGTTCATCCGGCTGCTCCTGCCCCCGCAAGGCCGGTTTTTTGTCTTGCTGGAAGGGCTGTCCGACCAGATCGAGGCGGCCGCCACCGTCTTCGCGGAACTGGAATCCGCGACGGGACATGCGCAAATGGAAGACATCGCCTTCCGCGTCAAGAACGTCGAAAAAGCGGCCGACGAGTTTGAACGGCAACTGCACGAGGAACTCGACAAGACCTTCGTCACACCGATCGATCGCGAAGACCTAGCAGCACTGTCCAAGTGCCTCGATGACGTGGTCGACGGCATGGAGCACTCGGCCACGTTCGCGGCGCTATATCAATTCGACCGCTTGACCGACGCGATGCGCGAGCAAGTTCGCCTCACCGTCCAAGCCGCGAAACAGCTGGCGGCCGCCGGCCGGTTGTTGCGGAAGTTTGGCAACCCGGAAGCCGGACAGGCCGCCGGGCTCGCCATCCACGAACTGGAGAGCCAGGCCGACACCGTCTATCGCAAAGCCGTCGCTTCACTGTTCACCGATAACCTGTCTTCGACCGATCTGATTCGCCAGAAGGACATGCTCTCCGCGCTGGAAAGCGGCATCGACCTGTGCGAAGACGCGATGGATGTCATCCGCTCGGTGGTGGTGAAGAATGGCTAGCGCCCTGGTCGTCCTCGTGCTCGTCGTGGCGCTGGCCCTGGCGTTCGACTACGTCAACGGCTTCCATGACACCGCGAACGCCGTGGCGACCGTCGTCTCCACGGGCGTGCTGCCGGGCCGTACGGCCGTGTTGCTCGCGGCCGTGTGCAATTTCGTGGGAGCATTTCTGTCCTTCAAGGTGGCGGCAACCATCGCCAAGGATGTCGCGGATCCCGCGTCGGTCACGCAGACCGTCGTGGCGGCGACGCTGATCGGCGCCATCGCCTGGAACCTGTTCACCTGGTACTACGGCATTCCGTCTAGCTCGTCGCATGCCCTGATCGGCGGGCTGATCGGGGCCATCTGGTGCCATCGCACATTCGCGGGCGACGCCATTGGCGAATCACTTTGGGAGTTAGTTTCGTCCAAGGGCGTTGTGAAGACTCTAAAAGGCCTGGTGTTGTCGCCGATTGCCGGGATGTTCTGTGGGTTCGTCCTGATGGTGGCTTTGACGTGGCTGGTGGTGCGCCTGCGTCCCACGACCGTGAACAAGATGTTTCGCGTGCTGCAGCTCGTGTCTGCCTCGTTCATGGCGGTCGCCCACGGCTCGAACGACGCGCAGAAAGCAATGGGCATCATCTTCATGTCGCTGGGGGCCTATGCCGCCGCGCAGGGAGAGCCGCTTGACCCCAACGCCGCCGTGCCGTTCTGGGTGATCATCAGTTGCGCGACCGCGATGGCTCTGGGCACCGCGGCGGGTGGCTGGCGGATCATCAAGACGATGGGCCACAAGATCATCAAACTCCGGCCGATCAACGGCTTCGCGGCGGAGACGGCAGCGGCGGCCACCATCCTGGTCGCTGCCAATCTTGGCGCTCCCGTGAGCACGACGCACGTGATCTCCTCGAGCATCATGGGCGTCGGGGCTTCGAAACGCGTGTCCGCCGTCAAGTGGGGCGTCGCCCGCAGCATGATCATCGCGTGGATCCTTACGATCCCCGTCGCCGCACTGGTTGCCGCCGGCGTCTATGGTCTGTTGCGCGTGATCTTGTAGATGCGGCCAGAAATGGCCGGGTTCGACGGTTGATTAACTCACGTTGATCCACTCACCTAATTCTGCCAGAAACTGCTTGGCCAGGCGCTGGGGACCAAGCCGATTGTGGTCCGACGTATCAGAAGCCCGGCGGCAATACTCCCGCAATTGCTCGCCGATGGCGCCTGCGACGGACTCCCCGGTTTGATGCCGCAAAGCCCTCGCCTCATCTGCCAGTGCAAGGAGAGCCTCAGTCTCTGAAGAATTGAGCCAGTCCGGGAATGGGCTGTAGGCGCCAACGATGAAAAAGGTCGTCGTCTTGCCTTCGGCCGCTGCGTGCAGAGCGGGCACGAGCCGCTCTCGAATCTCGGCTTCCAGCGCGTCGAGTCGGTCGTACAGCTTCTGCACACGCGCCATTAATGTCTTTCTCGAAACGAACTCAGCGCCGACCTGCGGTGCGCAATATTCCGTCCGCCCAGCCGGCATCCGCGGGCTCCAGGCGCGGCGTGGGCTCGCCTGTGTAGTCGAGCATCTGGCCGTAGCGCCCGTTGCGGTAAACCGCATCGAGCACTGTTTGGAGGTCCAGGGCGGCGTCGGCATCGTGTTGGCGCAGAGGTACGCGGATTGTCGGTAAGCGTGTCCGGAAGTGAGCCCGGTAGATTTCGCCGTGCTCGCGCGCCCAGGACCGATTGACGCAAACACGGCAAGGCTCGCGATAGTCCGGCGAGAAATTGTCATAAGGAACCGCTCGCACATGCGCGCCCGAGCGCAACAAGTCAATCTCCACCAGACTCGCACCGGCGTCAAGCAAGTCGCGCTGCTTGCGTTCGTAGTCGTCGCGGCCGCGACGGCCGACCTTGTTGGCCCTGCTCAATAGTTCGATCGCCGTTACCACTCGGTTGCCTGAATCGGGATCGATGATGCGGAGCGACCGCAGCGTCCGTCGCGCTAGGGCCGTTGGCACGACCAATGGATCGGCGATGGCGACGAGACCGCTCCCCGTTGTCCCGCCCGGATGGCCATTGGCCGGCGTTTCCTCGACGCGGACATCGGACGCGTAACGATCATCTTCCTCAGCACCGACAACGGACATGTACTCTTCGACGTGGGCCACTAGGTTCGGCGGCAACTGCGGCGTCAACGCGTCAGCGGCATACACCATGAAGCGCGTGTGGACGTCACCCCATCGCGCCTCCAGGTACGGGTCCATGCCGGGGAAAGGGCTCTTCATCGGGTTCCTGCCGTCGGGGCTCGGTGCCTTGCAGTATACCATGCCAACACGGGCCCAAAAACAGCCCTCACCCCCCAATCGCCATCGGCCCTTCTCGCCATGTTCGCCCACCGCTATCATCGCTCTACCCGCCAGATGCCCATTTCTGCTTGAGGTCTCTCCATGAAATCCCCACGACAGCCGCTCATTCTTGCACTGGTACTGAGCGCTTTCGGCTTCGTGGCTATGCACGATGGCGCTATTGCCGTCGCCCAGCCCAAGGCCGCGCCGGTCGCGGTTCCGCCTCAAGCGCCGACGATGAATGTGGCCTTTCCCCTCGGTGCTCAACGTGGACAGACAAT
The DNA here is from genome assembly GCA_036266155.1 of Gemmataceae bacterium. GTDB lineage: Bacteria > Planctomycetota > Planctomycetia > Gemmatales > Gemmataceae > SIAJ01. Next base: position 10,922 of record DATANR010000502.1, read on the forward strand.
TGAGTTGACGCTGACGGGCACGAACCTGACCGATCCAACCGCCTTGTGGACCAGTTTCGGCGGCAAGGCGACATTTCCCACCGACATGAACAACGGCAAGGACGCGGGCAAGCTGCGCGTGAAGCTCGAGGTTCCCGCGACGGCGCCGATCGGTTTCCACTCGATTCGCCTGGCGACCAAGACCGGCATCTCCAACGCGCGCATGTTTTGCATCGACGAAGTGCCGCAAATCGACGAGGCAGCCGACAATCGAACCAAGGAGAAAGCCCAGCTCGTCCCGATTCCCGGCGTGGTCGTCGGCCGCACGGACAATGAGGTGAGCGACTTCTTCAAGGTCAACGTGAAGCCCGGTCAGCGGCTGACGTTCGAAGTCCTTGGCCGCCGGCTCGGCTCGTTGCTCGATCCGGTGTTGAAGCTCTATGACGGCAAGACGGGCCGCGAGATGCCCGGCCACTACAGCGACGACGAGCCAGGCCTGCAGAGCGACGCGCGATTGACACGCACGTTCCCGAGCGGCGGCGAGATCGTGGTCGAAGTGCGCGATACCCGGCACCTCGGCGGCGCGGATTACTATTATCGGTTGCGCATCGCCGAGTGCCCCGACGCGATGGCCGCCATGCCGATGGCCGTCAAGCGTGGGGCCAAGGCCACGATCAATTTCACGGGCAAACACGTGGAAAACGTGCCGCCGATCGAGCTGACCATGCCGGCCGACGCTTCGGCGATCCAGGTAGCACCGAAGGGGTCTGGAATCTCCGGCTGGCCCGTCCCCGTGTATGCTTCCGATATCGACCAGCTGGTTGAGCAAGAGCCGAACAACGATCCGGCCAAGGCCAATCGGTTGCCGGTGCCGTGCGGCATCACAGCCCGGTTCCTTGAGAAAGGCGACGTCGACAACTTTGTCTTCACGGCGAAGAAGGGCGCCAAGTACGCAATCGTCGCCGACACGTACGAGGTTCTATCGCCGGCCGAGGTGTACCTGATTGTCAAGGACGCCAAGGGCGCGGAACTTGCCAAGAGCAAGCCCGAAGCCACTCCCGCGCGCATCGACTTCACGGCACCCGCCGACGGTGACTTCATCATTTACGCCGAGCACCTGAACTTCGCGTACGGTCCGACAGAAATCTATCATCTATCACTGCGTGAACTCGCGCCGGACTTCGACGTACAACTTGCTCTCGACCGGTTTAGCTTGGCGCCGGGAGAAACGACGCTGCTGCCCATCAACGTGCCGACGCGGCGCGACTACACGGGACCAATCGAGTTGGTCGTCACCGGCCCGCCGGGTTTCAGCGGCACCGTCAGCGTGCCCAATGCGCCGCCGCCGCCGCCGAACCAGCCGGCCCCGCCGATCGCTTTCCTGCCGGTGACCTGCAAGGGCGACCTGCCGATTGGCGCATACGAATTGAAAATCCTTGCCAAGGCAAACATCAATGGCAAGGAAGTCACAAAGCCCGTCACGGTTGCCGACGCCGTCCGGGCGGGACTCAACGGTCTGCCGTTCCCGCCGCGCGAGATGCTCGCGTCCATCGGCGTGGCCGTCACCGACAAGCCACTGTTCGCGCTTGCTGTCAAGCTGACGAACCCGGACGTCCTGCGTGGCGTGGCCGCGAACCTCACGATAACGGCCACGCGTGCGGCCGGCTTCGCGGAAGAAATTCAACTGGCGCCAGTGACATTGCCGGCCAATGTGACGATCGCCGTCAAGCCAATTCCAAAGGGGGCGAATGATGTGCAGTTCCCAGTGACGGTGGCCGCAGCCGGCGCATTGGGCCCATTGCCACTGTCGTTCCGCGGCACAGCCAAGGCGGCCGGCAAGGACTTCGCCTACTATTCCTCTTCGGTGGCCGCGAACGTGGTGCTGCCGGTCGACGTCAGTGGGTCGCCAACGCCGCTGACGCTCAAGATCGGGCAGAAGGCCAAGTTGGCGATTAAGGTTCTGCGCCGCGGCGATTACAAGGGACCGGTTGACGTGGAAGTGAAGAACCTGCCCGCCAACGTAACGGCGCCGAAGGTGACGGTGCCTGCGGACAAGACGGAAGCGGAAGTGGAACTGACCGCGGCAGCCAACGCGGCCGCGGCCGACAAGCCCGATGTGCAACTGTCGGCCACGGCAACTGGAGCAGCAAATCAAGTGAGCTTGTCGCCCACGATTGTGTTGAAAGTTGTGAAGTGAATCGCGGTATTAACGTTTAGCGGGGACGCCGACGGCGTCCCCGCTAAATGAATTTGAAAACTCAATCCAAGCACACACCATGAATCTATTCGATCGTTTCGCCGCGGGATTGCCGCTCGCCGATTTCCTGGTGAAGTACGGCTCCGACGCGCACAAGGCCCGCTGGAAGGCCACATTCGACGCCGTCAAGCTGACGGACCCCCAAACCAACCTGCTCAAGGCGTTCACGCGCGAGATGAACGTGCTCGTCCTGGCCGGCGCCTGGTGCGGCGATTGTTCGGGCCAGTGTCCGATCTTCGACCGCTTCGCCGAAGCCGCGCCGCTCATCAAGGTCCGCTATCTCGACAACGCGGACCATGCGGACGTGCAACAGGCTCTCTCAATCAATGGCGGCAAGCGCGTGCCCGTGGCTGTCTTTTTCAGCGAGGATGGCTACGAAGCGATGCGCTACGGCGAGCGGACGCTGTCGAAATATCGACAGATGATGAAGGACTTTGCCGGCGACAGTTGCCCGACCGGGATCGGCGTCGCGACGGACCCGCTCTTGGTGCAAGTGACGCAGGACTGGCTCGACGAATTCGAACGTGCGCAGTGGCTTCTGCGACTATCGGCCCGGTTGCGGCAAAAGCACGGGGATTGACTGAGTTTGGCAACGACCAAACACCGCGGGCCGCGTTCCTTGTCGGAGCGCGGCCCGCGATCGTTTCAATCTTCACTTCGATCAACCCCTGCCACCGGGCTTGCCGGGCGGCATCGGCGGTGGGCCGGGGATGCCGGGGGCTGGTGCACCGCCGGGCGGTGGCGCGACTGGCGGCGTCACACCTGGCGGCAAGCCTGGTACCCCGACGCCTGGAACACCCGGGCCACCTTCTTTCTTCGGCGGCACTGGATTGTCCACGCCGATCAACAATGAGTTGAAGAAGGTCGACTCGTCGCCCGCCGTCAGGCCGGCGTTCTTACGCACCGACATGACGATCGCCGACTCCTCGTTGTTGTAAACCGCCCACACGGTGTACGGGATGTCGCCACGCAATTCCTCGTACATCGCACCGGGTCGTTCGCCGAGGAACTTGCGGCGGATGTTCTTGGAGTTTTCGCCGAGCTTGCCGGAACTGATCGCTTTCTCCAGGGCCTTGTAGGCCTTGTCGGCATCGATCGTCGGGTCAAGCTGGCACACTTTCATCGCGAACGTGAACAGAGCCCCGCCTTCCACAAGCTTCGGGAACATCAGGAAAATGCTGTCGTTCTCCGTGAACTGGTTAAAGATCTGCGGCTCGCCCGGGAACTTGACGGCGATACGGAACTGGCGGTTGTACCAATAGTGCCACTGACTGGCCGCGAAGTGCGGAACCTCGGCAATCGAAGTAGCAACCACGGAGGCCGACTTGAAATACTCGTCGGCATCGGCGTCCTTCATGTCCGCCGGGCCAATGGCCGACAACACGAGCCGCGATTCATGCACGACCCACAGCCGATAGATCGCCGTGCCCGCGAAGTCCTTGGTCGGCTTGCCGCGGAACTGCTTGCCCTTACTAGCCCCCAACATCGGCGCATCGGTAATGCTGCCGTCGCGCGTAATGTTGTTGGTGTCGACGTAGTGGGCAACCTGGGCTTCCGCTGCCGCCCCGGTCGGGTCGGAGGACGGAAGACCCGGCATGGAGATCGCATGGGCGCTAAACGTGATGTTCTTGCCCGGATAGGCACAGCTGAAGTCCTTGTTTTCCGGCAAGTTGAACCGCTGGTCGACCTTGCCGGGCGGCATGGCCACGCCGAAGACGGCGCGATGAACGCGTAGAGCAATCGGCTGCCAATCCTTCGGCGTGTACTGCGGTGCGACAGACGGTCCGGCGGGCGCCGCGCCCGGTGTCTTCAGACGGGACGTCATCTTCTGAATTGGAGCATATTCATCAATGCCTTCCGTACTGTCGCCGGCCTTGTAGGTCACCATCGCCTTGAACAATTCGTCGGGAATGTTCGGCTTGATGAACCGGACAGAGCCGTCGCACATGATCGCGTACGCGCCATAGTCGCGGTTGCCTTGCATCGTGCTGAAGAGCTTGAAACTCTCCGTGGGCAGAACACCCTGAACGGTGGCACCGCCGCCGCGAATCCACGGACGGGCGATGTTCGGAGAGACCTGAATCATGAAGATCGTCTTGTCGAGCCCGTCGGTCACATCCTTGAGGCTCGTCACGCGTTCGTAGCCGAAAATGCCGAGCCGTTTGGCGTTTTCCGGCGTGTCCTTCAATTCGGCGGCATCGACGCCAATGCCCGACAGGCCGATGAAATTGGTGGCGCCAAGATCGCGGCCGACAATGCTGCTCAGCTTGGCGCGCCAGCTATCTTGCGGCTCACCCGGATCGAGGAATTCGGGCACCCAGGCGCGGGCCGACCGCAGGTTCTCCGAATGGTTCCAGCCAAGGTCTTTGTGAATCTGAGCATACAGTTGCGTGTAGCCCAACCCTGGCAGCATCTCAACCATCCAACTCAGGCGCTGTTCCGGATCGAACGGCAAGCCATGGCGACTTGAAGTCGACGGACGCGGCAAGGCGCCTTGTGGGAACTTGCCGAGCGTCTGAAAGCGCTTGACTGCCTCACTCAACTTCTGCCACGGATGCGTTGCGGCCAGCAACATGCCCTGGCCGGCGATGCCGTCGAAGTAATCGTTGAGGTTGTCGCGGATCTTGGCTTGGTAGTCATCCTTCCATTCCAGATCGATCGTCAGCACGATGACCTTGTCAATGCGGGCAAGGCTGACGGTCGATTCCGGCTTTTGTTCCTGTCCGGAACTGCCCGGGAAACCTGGCCCGCCTGGGCCCGGCATACCGGGAGTACCGGGGAATCCAGGGCCAGGCATGCCGGGTGTTCCCGGCCGGCCTGGACCGGGCATACCCGGCGTGCCAGGGAAGCTCGGGCTGCCGGGGCCACCGGGCCCGGGAACTATTGGCGGCGATGAACCGCCATTCGGCCCGCTAAAGGGCAGTGACCCGGTCGACAGTCCGGCACCGGCGCTCATGCCGCCGCGACCCGGCTTACCGGGAGGGGCAGGAGGACCAACCGGCCCAGGCCCCATGCCCGGCGGCGCCCCTGGAGGGCCACCCGGCGGGGTACCCGGAATCGTTCCAGGGCCCGGCATACCTGGCGTACCCGGGAAACCAGGGAAGCCCGGCGCGAAGCCAGGGACGCCGCCGTTTTCCTGGGAGCCAGGGGCGCCGACCGCCTTCACCGGAATGCCAGCCTCCTCCGCAACAGCCAGGGCGATGATCGGCAAGAAGGCCCGAATCAGCGCTTCGGTTTCTTTGGCCTGCTCCTCGTCGTCGCAGTCGACAGCGATGCGGACGTCCATCTTGGTCGAACTGAGTTCGTAGAGTGAGATCGCGATATACGGGCTCTTGGGAATCGCGTCCTGCCCCTTGGCGCCCGGCGGCAACGACGGTTTGAACTTACCACCGCCGAAGTCAAGGCCGACGCCGAAGAGAATCTCCAGCATCCGGGCCGTGTCGGCTTTGATGGCAAAATTGACGATCGGCTTCTGCGTCTCCTCCATTTGATTGAGCAGGTTCTTCAGAGCCGGCTTGACCGTCCGGTATTTGGGATTGGCGGTGAAAACCTTCGGTCCCGTCGGTTGCGCATTCGGTCCGCCCGGGCCGGGAATGCCGCCAGGGACAGGCACCGGCGCAATCGGCGGGCCGCCAGGAATGCCAGGTCCCGAGAAGGGGACCTGAACTTCACCAAGCCGGAAGCTCGTCTTGGGCCGGTCGCCGCCGCCACGACCAGGCCCCATCGGCGGAGGACCGACCGGAACAGGACCGGGTGTTCCGCCCATCGCTCCCGCCGGCGGGCCCACAGGCGCCGGTGCGATCGGTGCGCCCATCGGCGGGCCCATTGGTCCGGGGATTCCAACACCTGGCGTGCCGACGCCCGGCGCAGCACCGCCCGGTGCGGGCGCACCCGCCAACCTCGACAAATATTCGGGCTGCGCATCGGCGTTGAGGAATTTCTCCATGACCGGCCGATCGGCGATGATGGTTGTCTTCTGGTCGAGGAAGCAAACCGTCACTTCGCGAGCGGAAGCCGGCTTATCGAGTTTGAATTCCAGAGCTGAGATCTTCGCGGCGATCAGGTTGCCGATCGCTTCAAATGCCGGGTTGTCCTTGGCAACATAGTAATCGCGGTTCATGATGTTGCCGACCGGCTCGCCCAACTCCATCGCGGCTTTGAGGGTTTCTTCGGCAACCGGGCTCTTGGTCTGGACCACGGTAAACGACCAGGCGCCGTCGCCGCCGCCTGAACCAACAGCGCGGGCGATCTGATCAACGCCGACGCCGAAGTGCGTCTTGATCAACGGACCAGTCTGCTTGTCGATCTGGAAGAGTCGCCCGCCGGCTGGCGTCGCGAGAACCCCGGGAACATCAACGTCGGCCACCCACTGGGCGTCGTTCGGCAGCAGGTTTGTGATCTCGGAACGCGGCGACGATTTGCCATTAGGGGTAACGGGTGGGCCGCCGTTCTCCGGGCCCTTGTTCTCGGTATTGCCGGGTGTCCCCGGATTGGTCCCGCCGCCTTTGGTGTTGGTGGCCTGCGTGTTTCCCGGAGGTGCTGGCGGAGCCGGCTTGTCGCCGTCAAAGACGCCCCCAAAGTATGCGGCTGCGACAATGCCCAGCGTCAGGACGACGATGCCGACGCCGACGAACAGGATCATGTTCGATTTTTTCTTCTTCGGCGCTTCGTCGCCATCATCGTCTTCGTCATCGTCGGCAGCAGCGGCCGCCCTGCCCTTCTTCGCGACGGCGGTGCCTCCGGCCTGCTTGCGGCCCTTGAGGACGGCGCCCGTCTCTTCGTCGATTTCGCCGGGCGCTTCGACCGCAAAGCGGTACTTGCACTTGGGACAGTCGATCTTTTTGCCAATCAGCGAGGCATTCTTGATGGTGACCATCGCCTCGCAACTGGGGCACTGAATCTTGAACCCGGTGGTAGTGGCCATGCATCGGCCTCCGCTTTGGACAAGGCGTGGTCGGGACGGACTTGAGAGTGGTTCATAATAGCGGCGCGACGAGCAAAAATGCAAAGGGAATTCGCCCGTCGCGGCCGAATCGTAGCCCCTTCGAGGTCCTTCACGCCCGTCAAATTGCCCGATTTGCGAATTTCCCGTCGTCCAGCAGTGAAGAAGATGTTACATTGCCAGATGCCCACAGCACCTTCACTTCCATCATTTCATGTGAGTCTTCCATGCTCAGCGTAGTTCGTCGGCCCGGCAGGAGCCGCTGCGGGTTCACGCTCATTGAATTGTTAGTAGTCATCGCGATCATCGCCATCTTGATTGGCCTGCTTTTGCCCGCGGTGCAAAAAATCCGCGAAGCCGCCAACCGCATGAGTTGCTCGAACAATCTGAAGCAGCTGGGGCTCGCGTTCCACAACCATCATGATCAACTCGGCTACTTCCCGAACGGCGGCCGTGGCTGGCCGGACGCTCCGGTCTACACGGCCGTGGGCTCGCCGCAAGCGCTGAAAGATCAACTGGCGGGTTGGGGCTTCCAGGTGCTTCCGTACCTCGAACAGGACAATGTCTGGCGCGGCGCCAACGCCGCTAGCGTCGCTGCCGCCCAAATTCAGGTGATTGGCGCCCGGATCAAGACTTTCGGCTGCCCGAGCCGACGTGGGCCGCGCATCCTGCCGCCGACCGGGGCCTGGTATGGGCCGGGCGGCACATATCCACATGCCCAGACCGATTATGCCGGTTCGAACACGGAAAACACAGGTGTCGTCCGTTACAACGACGGCTCCATCAACGGCTCAACCATGGCCATGATCACCGACGGTACGTCGAACACGATCATGCTCGGCGAGAAGCGGATGGACCTGCGTAACCTTGGCAGCTACCAGTCCGATGACAACGAAGGCTTCACCTCTGGCTGGGACCACGACGTGATGCGGCGTTCGGACACCGCGCATGCACCAATGATCGACAGCAATAACGGCGCGGGTTGGGGCGAGGAGCGCTTCGGCTCATCGCATCCAAGCGGTTTCATGTGCGCCTTCGCTGACGGGTCGGTTCGCATGATCAAGTACAGCATCGACCCGACCACGTTCTCGTACCTGGCAAACTGTGCTGACGGACAAAATCCGAGCAACTATTAATTGACAATGGCTCCCCGCGACGCCCCGGCCACCACGGCCGGGGCGTCGGGCATTTGTGCAAGCACTTTCGGCACGCTGTGCCGGTCCACAATTGCAAACACGCTCGGCCCCCACGAGCTTTGGCCGACGCCGGTGAGGCCGAGCATGCGCAACTTGGCCACGCAGGCCGCGACCGCGGGCCCCGCGTAACGTCCCCCCTGAACCGCTGCGAACGCGTCGCCGGCACGGGCATTGAATTCGTAAAGCGCTTCGCCGAACGCGTGCAAGTCGCGCGTTGCGATAGCGGGCAAAAGCCCGGTCAGAACGAGCCGGCACAGCACGTCCGTCTCGGCCGGCGACGGGCCAACCTCGGCGAGCTTTGCAAACGCTTGTCGCTCGCGGCTGCCGTGCCAGGACGTGCTGCCGGGCGGCGCGACAAGGACAACAGCCCATTCACTTGGGAAATCGACATGGGCGACGAGCGGTGAGACGGCGTCGTCCGGCCGTTTGCCGGCTTCAACGATGAGTCCGCCGCGATTGAACCCGTGCACACCGATGGCCGAGCGTTCACCACGGCCCACGCAAAATGCCAGCTCGGGTGTTGCGAGTTCGGGGCGCCCAAGTTCAACCGCGATCGCCTTCGCGACCGCCAAACCGAGTTGCGTGCCGACGCCGAGCCCCGTGTGTTCCGGCGGTGCATGCTCGACAGTAACATGAAACGGAATTTGTTCCGCCAGGGATAAAGCGCTGACGAATTGGCGCGCGAAACCAAGTGTCCGTTCGGCGTGCGGCCCGGTCGCCGACCAGTCGCGGGCTCGCTCAACGCTGACCGCCAACCCCGGCCGATCCACCATCAGCCCGACGCCGCCGAAATGGCGGACCGGCAAGCCCGGTTGCCCGTCGATGCCTGGCCAGCGGTTCGACCCGGCCGCGGGCAGGCTCAACAGGCCGAAGTGCAGCCGGCTCGGAGCGGTCACGCGGGTCATCCGAGCCCCCCGATGTGCTCACTAAGGAACGCAAACGCTGCGTGTTCGTTCAGCCCTCCCGTCTTCTCAACGAGCACGCGCAACTTGCGGTACTCGGCCCTGATCTCTTCAAGCGGAATCAGATGCAGCCGCGTGGCCAGGATCGCCGCCTCGACCACCGCATGCTTGGCCCGGTTGAGCCCGAAGAATTCGCGCAACGTCCCAGGATGCACGACCTCGGCGCGAATCTGCACGCGCTCCTGCGCTTCATCCATCGATCGGACTTCGAACTCATAAAATCGGCACGCCTCCGTGAGCACAAATCCCGCAACGCGCTCCGCCCGTCTCGCCGCTTGCGGCGTAGCGCGCCCGACCGCGGCCTGCGCCAACAACAACACATCATCAGTCACATGCAACACGCCCTGCCCATGCGCCTTCAGATTGCGATAAGTCTGCGAACTCTGAAACGGCCGCAAGAGAAACCCCGACCAATCCGCCTCGACGCGCGGCCCCATCGGCGCCAAATGCATGGCCCCATTCGGGTCGGTTGTGGTTACGAGACCTTCGAGAATCATCGATTCAATTCCAATGCCCGCAACAGCCCTTCTGCCTTATGCAGCGTCTCTTCGTATTCGCGTTCCGGCTCCGAGTCTGCCACGATGCCACCGCCGACTGGGAACTGCAGCCAGCCCTTGCCCGCCGTAAACGAGCGGATCAGGATGTTCGTGTCCATCGACCCGTCGAAGCCAATGAAACCGAGACTGCCGCAATACGGGCCGCGTGCCGTCGGCTCCAGCTCGGCGATGATCTCCATCGCCCGCACCTTCGGCGCCCCGGTCACCGATCCACCAGGGAAACACGCGCGCAGCAAGTCGAGCGGCCCCTTGCCTTCCGCCAGCCGGCCGCGCACTTCGGACACCAGGTGATGCACGTATTTGTACGTCTCCACCTGGCACACCCGCGGCACACGCACGCTGCCGTACTGGCACACGCGGCCGAGGTCGTTGCGCAACAGGTCGACGATCATGACGTTCTCGGCCCGATCCTTTGGCGACGCGACCAGGTCAGCGATCCGCGTGCGCTCCTCCTCCAGCGTCCGTCCTCGCGGCCGTGTGCCCTTGATCGGCCGCGTCTCGACGTCGCCATCGGTCACACGCACGAAGCGCTCCGGCGACGCGCTCGCGATCGCGAAGTCGCCGAGATCGAAGTAGCCGGCAAACGGCGCCGGATTGCGCTCACGCAGACGGCCGTAGAGTTCGAGCGGATGTTCGGTCTGCCGCGTTAGCAGCCGCTGCGCCAGATTCACCTGAAAGCAATCGCCGGCGTTGACATACTCGATCGCCCGGCGAACCGTAGTGAGGTAGCTCATACGCGAGAAGTTGCTCGTGACGCCGGGCCGACCCGCCAATGGAAATTGCTCCGCTGTCGGAATGACTCTATGGTCAGTCCAACTCGGACGGCCCGGCAATCGATCCCCACGAAGTGCGGCGTGCACTTCCTTAAGCCGGCGGGCCGCACGGCCGGAGCGATTGTCGGGATACCCCGTCGAGATCAGCCACGCCCGATCCACACGATGATCGAACGCGATCACCCAGTCGTAGATGCCGACCGCGAGATCGGGGACGCGGAACTCGTCGAAGCGCGGCCGCGGGATGCGCTCGATGGCGTGTTGCAGCCCATACCCGAATTGCCCGGCCACGCCACCCTGAAACGGCGGCAACTCCGGCAACGTCTCGAGCGGAAACGCCGCGAGTCGGCGCGCCAGCTCGGCAAATGGATCAAGGGAGCGCGGATCGCGCGTCGAATCGACGATCCATTCAACCGGGTCGGCGGCCACGTACGAAAAGCGGCCGCGCTCCGCGTGTCGATCGGCACTGTCGAAGAAAACGAGATGCGGCAGACGAGCGAGCCGGCGCGCGACGTCCCACGGATCGGGTGCCGGCGTCAGCTCCTCAACGAGAGGCAACGCCGACGCCGTCGCGATTGCCACTGGCGCGACGCTCATGCGCTTGTTATACCCGCCAGGCCCTGCGCCCGCAAAAAGCCCACGGATGTACGTCCGCGGGCTTGCGGAAAACGATTACTTCTTCGCCAACACCCCCCGCTCCTTCAGCCACTCTTCCAATTCCGTCGGCCACTTCGAGGGCGGCGTCAACTTCTGCCCGAGTCCAATGCCGTGCGGGCCCTTGTCCTCGATATACAGCTTGCTGCCCTGGACCTTGTTCTTCTCCAGAGCATCGGCGAAGAGCTGGCTGTTCTGGATCAGCACCGCCTTGTCCTCAACCGTGTGGAACAGAAATGTCGGCGGCGTGTCCTTGGTCACTTGCAGCTCATTCGAGTAAAACTCAACGAGTTTCAGGTCCGGCTTGTTGCCGATCAAATTGCTCCGCGAACCGCCGTGCGTGACGCCATCCTTCATGCTGATGACGGGATAGGCGAGGATCGCGAAGTCGGGCCGACAACTCGCTTTTTCAATGGGGTCAGTTGCGTCGGCCTTGCCGGCATCGAAGTGCGTGGCGGCCGTCGACGCGAGATGCCCGCCGGCCGAGAAGCCCCAGACGCCGATGCGCTTCGCGTCGACGTTCCAGTCCTTGGCTTTCGCCCGCACCATGCGGATGGCCCGCTGCACGTCGAGCATCGGGCCGGGCTCGAGCGGCGGCGTGATCTGCGATTCGTTTGCCGTGCGGTACTTCAACACGAAGGCGTGGATGCCGCGGGCGTTGAGCCATTCGACGATCTGCTTGCCCTCATGATCGGTCGCGCGGCCACTGTAGCCGCCGCCGGGACAGACCACAACTGCTGGCGGCAACGCCGAGTACGTCGGAATCAGGTGCGGGGTCAGCGTCGGAATGTTCTTCGGGTCCTTGCTGGTCGGCCCCGGAATCTTGTCGCCCCAGATGGGCATGGGGACAGGGTCAGCGGCAATGAGGGTTGCGAGAAACAGCGTGGAGAGCATGGGTTCACCGGATTCGGTTTGCGTTTCGCGGAATGGCGTGAAGGGATATAATATCGCCGTCCACATACGGGGGCGATCTGGTATCGACCGGGTATCCTGACGTGTTCGTGGCGTGCCGTGGTTGGTCAGTTGGCCACGTAAAAAGCTGACCGCACAGATAACTGCTGAACCGCAGTTCTCTATGGCTGCCTAATTAAAAAAGGGTAGCCCCATAACCGCTGTCTTCGCCTGAGAGACTGCGGCATGGTAGTCAAGTCGGGCTCGTGGTCGCCTGAGGTCCGTCGCAAGACGGGCCGGCTCGGAGGCGGCGATCGCTAAACAACCTGTCCGATAGCCGACCCGCGACCCTGCCGACCGGGGCAAGGGAAGGCGAACATGGATGCAGAATCCAATCATAGGCCGGCTACGCACGTAGAGACGGGCACCGATGTGCCACGGGACGCGGGTTCGATTCCCGCCGCCTCCACTTGAGGACTTGTGACGAGAGTCACAAGTCCTTTTTTCTCTGCTTCTTTGCGACTATATCACTCCTCTGGAGTCAACCTCGATTTGAACTGAGACTCCCTCATTTTCGCGTGCCTCGTGCCGGCATCCCCAGGAGCATTTGCTTGGCCGCCTCCGTCTCCCAGACGTTCGCGGCACCGGCCGCCAGACCCTCGATGAGCGTGCGGGCCGACGGCGCATCGACGGCCGCCAGGACTTCCAGAGCACGTAGAAAGCGCAGCCGCTCGGGCGTCACGTCCGCGATCTCGAATTGCTTCAGGAATGCGTCGGCTCGACCGCGGACCTCCTCAGAACTTGATTTCGCTTTCCGTTCCTGAACACCCGCGACCGCGCCAGGCCCGAGTGTTGCCAGTTCCCGAGAAGCTTTTTCGCGGACCGCGAATGCCTTGTCATCCAGATCGCGGAAGATTCGGTCGAGCACGGCGGCATCGGCTACCGGGACAGGCTTCAAACGCTCGGCGAAAAAGTCGACGAGCCCGTCCGGACTGGCGACTAGGCCCGCCGTCGTCTTGATCGCCTCCTTCGCCGGCAGGTGGCCAAGCTCGCCCCAGATCTTGATTCGATTGTCGGCCGGCGTCGGGCTGACCTTACCCGCCAACATGTGCAGCGATGTATCCCAAACCAGAACTTGATGATCGCCGCCCGCCGACAGCACGCGATTGCCATCCGGGGTCCACGCCAGGGCAATCAGACTGTCGCGATGGCCCGTGAAGTGCGCAAGGAGGTGGCCTGTGGCGGTTTCATAGACGGCCACGCCGCCGTCGTTTTGACAACTGGCGGCGCGATGCCCGTCGGGGCTGACGGCAAATCCAAGCTGGTAGAAGTGACTGTTGCCTCGTTGCGGTGGCTTCTGGAATTTCCGAACCGACGACAAGTTGTTGATGTTCCAGGCTTCCGCTTCCGCCGTGCCGGCGGTGCCGCATACCACCTGCCCACCGGGCGCAAAGCCCGCGACCCGAGAGAACCAATGCAGATTGAAGGGCATCTCGCGGGAGACGCCCGACTTCAGGTCAATGACGGCCGTGACGCGCTTGTCCGAAATCCCCACGACGGCAACACGGCTGTCGGGCGAGATCACACCCGACTGCACCTCTCCGGTCAGCAACATCGCGCTCCGCTTCGTGCAGGCGGGCCAGTCCCAGATCAGGACGGACGTTCCTTCGCCGATCAGGAGCGTTTTCCCGTCCGGAGAGAAGTCGAGCATCCGACCCTTGGCGGCCAGTGGCTTGGCAGCACCAGTTGGAATTGGATAAAGACTCAGCTTGCCATCCGCGTCGCCCACCAGGAGGTCGCCGTCGGGCGCAAAGAGCACATAGCCGCCGCGATGATCGGATGGCACGGAACGGACCTCGCGGCCGGACGCGATCTCCCACACATGTGCACCGCCACCACCGCCGCTGACCGCGTACTTGCCGTCGCGCGACACTTCCAAGCGCCAAATGGTGTGATGCGCTCCCTTCGGCGGAACGATCGGCTTCCAGGTCGCGGCGTCCCATAGGCGGATGAGCGAGTCCTGTCCCGCAGTCGCCACGCGCTTCCCGTCAGGCGAGATGGCGACGGCTTCGACCCACGAATCGTGGCCATTGAGGGCCGACACATCGACGCCGGTCTTGGCATCCCAGACTAGTTGCTTGTTGTCGCGGCCGGCCGACAGCACATTTTTGCCGCCGTTGACGAACTTCACCGCGCATACCTCGGGCCACTTGGCCGCGTGCTTCTTGACCGACAATCGTTCCTTGCCCGTCGGCAATTCGATGATCTTGATTGAGCCATCAGCGAGCCCGACCGCGACGGCGGAACCATCCTCCATCAAGTCGGTCGCCTCGCGCATCCCTTGGCGGACGCCGATCGGAATCGTCACCGGATCGGACACCGTGTTCTTCTCCGTGTCCCAAATGACGGCGGCTTGCTCCCCGGCTTTGTCCGAGAGGACCACGACTGACTTGCCGCCGCGAATGAAGCGGAGGCCCGAACACGTTTCGACACCGTCGAGTTGTCGCGTGGCAATCTGCTTCAAGTCTTTCGGCGACGCAGCTTCCTTGGCCTCGAACAATTCCACCGAAGCGGGCGCCGTCCCTTGCCGGCCACGGAATGCGACGAGCCGGTTGCCAACGTCAGAAACTGCAAACGTCTGATAGACACGGCCCTCCCGGACCGGCCTTGGCGCCCTTCGCCCGTCATTGACCTTGGCGACCACCTCGGAACCGGTGTACTTGCCGGCGGCATCCGCGAATGCCCACACACGGAAAGTATCTTCGGCCATCATGACGCTCAGGCCGCCATTGGTTCCCCAACCCAGGTCGGCCAACTGCGATTCGGGCATGGAACGAGTGAACAGTTCACGACCCGTTGCCGTGTCCCAGACCGAGAGCCGATCCTCGAAGTACAGCCAGTTGCCCCACGAGGCGAGGCGAGTGCCATCGGGTGAAAATGCGAGTTGCTTGATGCGCGCGCCCGGACGGAACCGCGTTTCGCCAAGTCGCATGATTGCGCCGGCGGGCAACGGCGCATCGACATCCACCGCCCCGGATTTAGTTGCGGGCGGCTCCTGGCCAACCAAGGCGGCTGGAAGCAGCAACAGGACGAGTGCACGCGTCAACGGAAAACCCATTGATTGACTCCAGACGCTCCTGCGTCAAACGAGCGACATCAATCGTTTAGCGTTCGAGCCGTCGGCTCGAACGCCAAACGCGGTCAATTGCTATTCTGCTGACAAATTTGCCAAATAATCATCGTACGCGGCCTTTGTCTTCGCCTCGTCGCCGTGCAGCGTCTTCAGCTTCGCCGACAGGTCATCCATCTCCTGCTCCTGGTCTTCCAGCGTTTTCAAGTAGCGAGCAAACAACGGCGACTCCTTCGGCGTCTCACGCAGGTTGTCGCGCAGACGCTTCTGGTCGACCGTGATCGCCTGCACGCGCTGGTTGACGGCGCTAATGTCTTGCCGGGCCTTGTCCCACTTCGATTTCACCGTCAGTGCCTCTTGCAGCTTCGCCTTCAACGCCGGCGACGCTTCCTTCAGGCTCAACACGTAACGAATCTGATCGTCGGCATGGTTGGTCAATTGCACCGACGAGTCGATCGGCTTCTCTTCCAGCACCGTGTAGCTCAGGTCCTTCTTGGCCCCAAGCGCGATCTCGAACCGGAACACGTCGGCCGCTTCTTCCTTGGGCTTGTTGTCGCCGATGAAGACAAAGCCTTCGCCCTTCCGGTTTGGGTGCTCGATCAACAGCGTGCGGTCGGTCGTACTGCGATTTGACACGTCGTACATCAGTTCCTGCCGCTGCACCGTGTGCGTGTGGATGATGCCCTTCACCGCCTTGACGCTCGTGATGCGCGAGCTGTTGTTGCCCGGCTTCACCGAGACTTCCGTGCCCAAGTCGATCGCGTAGCTGACGAGCCGTTCCTCGTCGGGTTGCAAATCGAGCACGCGAGTGTCGCCGGCGTAGACGCTACCTTCGAAGACGGTGACCGGTCCCTGCGTCAACGGCATGCCGGTCGTGTTTTTGAACTTGAGCCCTAGCAGCGGGTGCTTGGACTGTACGGCCGCGTTGTAAATGCTGACGCGTTTCCCCTCGACGTCCTTGTTGACGATCGGCAACAGCGACGATTTCTGCCGAGCCAGGTCGACGGGTCGGTCGATGACATATTGGTAGTAGTCGCCCAGCGAACTGGCGGTGGCGACCGTTTGCACGTTGGCGCCGAGGTCGATATTCGAACTCATCTTCTTGCGGAGTGCGTCGACGACCGCGGCGAGATCCTCCTGGCTCATCGCGGCCCGATCACTCAAGGAGAGCGCTCGGAAATAATCGTCCACGGCAACGCGGTATCGAGCCGGCAGATTGGCCGTCAGATCGTTGAGGGCTTTGGTACGTTCCGCCTGCGACATGCGACCCCATTGGTTGCCGAGCAAGCGGAGTCTCTTTTCATCCACGGTTCCGTTGCCACTCCCTCCCATGATCGCCGAGTCGGGCACTGCCTTCCGAGTCTGTTCGCTTATCCCATCGATATCGTGCATGCCTTGAAGCAGTTGGAAATTCAGAAACTCCTGTTGCTCAGAGTCAACATTGGCACGTAACAGCTTCTTGTTCATCGCCCCGCTGTACGCGATCGGCCGCAGGCTCGCAAACAGTTCCGGCTCGATCGTCGGCCGCGCGACGTAGAGCGGGTTGTACAGATCCATCTTGAACGAGATCGGCCGGCCACTGACGAGGGCCATCGTCACGGCGTTCCAGTCCTCGTCGGTCGGGTTCTCGACCACGGCCCAACCTTGCAGGTAAGGCTTCTTCTCACCGCCCTTGTCGAGTACGAGCCGGTAGCTCGTCTTCCAGATCGGATTCTCGACGACGTAGCCGACCTCGACCTTGCGCTTGCCCTCGCCCGCGAAGTGCAGGCTCACGGCCTTCTTCTGCGAGTCGTGCGATAACGCGAGCGTTTCTAGGGCGCGCCGCACTTCGTTCTCGATCACCGGATTTGCAAAGCGAAGTCGCTGAACCTCCGTGAGCTTCACCGCCCGCACGCCTTCGGCACACCACATATTGAGCACATTGACCGGAACCGTTCCTTCCTTCGACGGAATCGCCTGCTGCTCAACGCCCATGATCTTGCCCGTTAAGTTGCCCGGCTGATTGGCCGTGTTGATGAGCGTGACTTCGACCTGCTCGCCGCGCGCTTGCGTGAGAATCTGCGCCAGTGACGGGCTGTTGTTCAGATTGATCGCAAACGACGCGAGGGTTCGATCGATCGGATCGTGAGAGTCATAAGTTACCGCCGCGACACGGCCCGTCGGCGACAGGTCACGGAGCGTCATCGACTTGATGAGGTCATTGATGTCCTGTTCCGGAAACGTGAGATCGACGCGGGCATCGCCCTCGACTTCGCCCGATCGCGTGAAATGGCCGACGCCGCTGTTGAACAGGATGACCTGGCTAATTGGCAGGCCGACCGCGGGCTTGAGCTGGGCAGCCTTCTCTTGGCCCGGCGCCGCCGGCGAAGGAGCCGACTGGCCGGCAGGGACCAGATAGAGGCCGATGGCGACAACGAGGGCCGCGAGCGGAGCAACATACAGCAGGTGGCGGCGGGACATGGTCGGACTCCCAGTGGGCGGATTGATAGTACCCGTTCGTACCAGATGGGACGAGTGAAATGGCCGATCCACCACGCGGTTGTTACTGTCCGAAATCCACCGCAACCGGTCGGTACCTCTTGCTTCACGCTCGCTTCAGGTCGAGATGGTATTCTTCTCTTCAACGGAACGCACCTTCGAGACGACGATGAAACCTTTCCCTCATGCAGCGTGCCTGGCGATCCTGTGCAGTTGTGGGCCCGCCATCGCCGAAGACCGCGACCTCACCTTCAGTGGCGGGCACGAGACGGACCCAAAGGACGGTGGCCGACCGTGCGTACTCATCGCGGCCGCGCTCGGCGTAAAGACCGAGGTCTTTCGGGATGCGTTCAAAGGCGTGACTCCGGCCAAGAACGGCAAGCCCTCGGGCGACGAAGCGCGGGCCAACAAGGAAGTGCTGCTCAAGGCGCTGAAGCCGCACGGCGTGACGAATGATCGTCTCGACGAAGTGTCCGACTACTACCGCTATCGGCCGCAAGACGGCAAGCTTTGGAAGCATCGTGAAGCCAAGGCCATCGCCGTGGTCAAGGACGACAAGATTGAAAAGATCGTCGTCACGGACGCCGGCGCCGGCTACAGCACACCTCCGAAGGTGACGATCAAGGGGATGGAGAAAATCGAGTTGATCGTGACCTTACAGTTCGACCAAGACCTGGCGAAGAACGGGTCGATCAAGTCCATTGAAATCGCGCCCCCTACGAAGAAGGATTAACACGGCGCGAATCGATCCGCCACAATGGCGAAGTTTGACGAGGTTTTTCAGGCCCGGCAGTTGGCGATCTTCCTTTTCGAAAAAGTGCGTTTTCCGCGGGTTTTTGAGTAAGGTCGCCAAGATCGCCACGGTTTTGCCACACCCCCCCTGACGATTGCGTTTCGTTGCATGCGACAATCCTCTTTTACTCATCTAAGCTTCGAGCTTCGCTTCTAAGCTCAATCCTCAGCTGACGATAGGTCAAAACGAATGCCGTTTTGTGCGTTTGCAGCTGACGGAAGCGACGAGATTGGCCAATAGTTGCTCACATCTCGGGCGAACGATCCCGCAGAAATTGCCTGGATTACGCACTCTCACACATTGATGACGACGGCATTTCGATCAGGATCGGCAATCCTGGCTCGTTCGGACTTGTACGCACCCCGGTCATGATCCAGAATACTACGCACATTCGAGCGCTAGTACGTTCGCCGTCCGAAGGGCCTCAGCACGCAAGAGTTGAGGCCGATTGGAATTGGCGAATTCGCCTGGGCCCATCGGACACGCGATCCAGGTCTGACTGAGCGAACTTGCCTCTCGTGGCGCCGGCGCGAACCGGCTCAGCCACGACGCTTGATTCGCTGAGTCGGTGCTTTGCGCTTGAATCCGAGGGCAACCTTTGAACGAAGTCGTTCGCGAGTTCCTGCTGGAAACGAACGAGAATCTGGGTCAGCTCGACCTGGATCTCGTGACGCTGGAAAAAGATCCGGCGGAAAAGGAAACGCTCGCGCGCGTCTTTCGGACTCTGCACACGGTCAAGGGCACCGCCGGGTTTCTCGGTTTGCCGAAGCTGCAGGCCATCGCGCATTCCGGTGAGAATCTGCTCGGCCGGATCCGAGCGGGTGAACTCACATTCGGCCCGGAGATCGCCACCACACTGCTGCATGTTGTGGACTCCATCCGACAAGTGCTCGCTGCCCTTGAGTCGAGCGGAGGCACGGGCGAAGGCAGCGCGGACATCACCGAACTGGTGCAAACGCTCGACCGCCTGGCTCAGCGGAGCGGCCCAACACCACCGCCGGTCCTTACCGTCCGCCCCGAGCCAACTTCGCCACCTGCGCCAGCACCGCTGCCACCGCCGCCGGTTGTGACGATCCGGCCTGAACCGGCGCCGCTGCCACCACCACCGCCAGCGCCGGTAAGGTTGTCGCCGACCATCGTGGCGCCGCCTGATGCCAACTTTGCACGTACCACCGATGCGCCAGCACCCGAGCCTGCCGAGATCCGCGCCCCCACCGTGGCGGACACGAGCGTCCGCGTCGATGTCGGCCTGCTCGACAAGCTGATGAATTTGGTCGGCGAACTGGTTCTGGCCCGCAACCAGATCATGCAGCTCGGCAACACGCACGAAGATCGGGCCTTTCAGCTCACGGTTCAACGTCTTAACTTGCTGACGACCGAATTGCAAGCAAGTGTCATGAAGACGCGAATGCAACCCGTCGGCAACGTCTGGGGCAAGTTTCCCCGCATCGTCCGCGACCTGGCCGTGGCCCGCGGCAAGCAAGTGCGCCTCGACATGGACGGCCAGGAAACGGAACTCGACAAGACGATCATCGAAGCCGTGCGCGATCCGCTCACGCACATGGTCCGCAATGCCGTCGACCACGGAATTGAACCGCCCGGCGAGCGAACCGCCCGCGGCAAACAGGCCGAGGGCCGGCTCCGCCTGCACGCGTTTCACGAAGGCGGCAAGGTCGTCATCGAAATCGCCGACGACGGCGGCGGCATCGATCCGACACGCGTGCGCGACAAGGCCGTACGCGCCGGGCTGGTCGCTCCCGAGCATGCCGCGCGCATGTCCGAGCGCGAACTCGTTAACCTCGTCTTCCTGCCCGGCTTCTCGACGGCCGAGCGCGTGACGCAGTTCTCCGGCCGCGGCGTCGGCATGGATGTGGTCCGCACGAACATCGAGAAGATCGGCGGAACGGTCGACATCGACAGCCGGCCCGGACAGGGCACGACGGTCCGGATGAAGATCCCGCTTACGCTGGCGATCATCCCCGCTCTGACCGTGACGGCTGGCCGCGATCGCTATTGCATTCCCCAGGTCAGCCTGTTGGAACTGGTCCGGCTCGAAGGCGAGCAGGTCCGCAAGGGGATCGAGCGCGTCCACGGGGCGCCGGTCTATCGGCTGCGGGGCAATCTGCTTCCCTTGATCTATCTCGATCGCGAACTGCAGGTCGAATCGGCGCGGCGCGACGACGTCGAAGAAGTCTTGATCGTCGTCTTGCAGGCCGATGATCGGCAATTCGGTCTGATTGTGGACGACATACACGACACCGAGGAGATCGTCGTCAAGCCGCTGCAGAAGCAGCTCAAGGGGATCGCGCCTTTCTCCGGCGCGACGATCATGGGCGATGGCAAAGTCGCATTGATTCTCGACGTACTCGGACTGGCCCAGCGCTCTGGCGTGGTGACTGGAGCGCGCGAACGGGCCCTGAGCGACAAGCCGACGCCGGCGGCCGGGCCAGTCGGCGATCGCGAGACGGTGCTCCTGTGTGCCACACGTGGCGGCGAACGCATCGCCATTCGCCTGACATCGGTCGCGCGACTGGAAGAATTCCCACGCTCGGCCGTCGAGCGCGTCGGTGGACGGCAGGTGATTCAGTATCGGGACGAAATCCTTCCGTTGGTGCAGGTTTCCCGCGCGCTGCACAACTCGTCGGACGCACGGAAACGACGCCGTCGCCGTAAAGCCCGACCGGAACGCCGCACCGCGAACGGCCCGATTCAGGTCGTCGTCCTGGCCGGGACTGAACGGCCCGTCGGGCTCGTCGTGCGGCGCATTCTGGACATCGTGGAGACGACCATCGTCACCCGCGCGCGGTCGACGCGCCCGGGCGTGCTTTTCACGGCCGTCGTTCAAGACCGCGTGACCGAGTTTCTCGACGTCGAACGCATTGTCCGTTCGGCCGAATCGTTGCCAGCGGCGCCGGCCGCGGCGGGAGGAAGCTGAACCATGGTCGCGGAGCGCCAGTTCTGCACGTTCGTCCTCAACGGCCACCATTTCGGGATCGATGTGCGCACGGTTCAAGAGATCATCCGCTATCAGGAAATGACGCGCGTGCCGCTGGCGCACCCGGTGGTGCGCGGCCTCATCAATCTGCGCGGTCAAATCGTGACGGCGCTCGACCTGCGCCGCCGGTTCGACATGCCCGACCGGCCGGCCGACCGGCTGCCAGTCAACGTCGTCGTCACAACCGACGACGGGGCCGTGAGCTTGCTGGTCGATGAGATCGGCGACGTGCTCCAGGTACCGGAAGTCGCCTTCGAGCGGCCGCCGGAGACGCTGCGCGGCAGTGCGCGCGATTTGATTCACGGAGCGTACAAGCTCGACGATCATCTGTTGTTGATTCTGAACACCGAACGGGCCGTGGCGCTGTCGAATGACAATGCCGGGCCGAGAGACGCATCATGACTCCACCAACCGGACGAACCACGCGACGCCGTCAGCAATCTCCTCCCGCCGCGGCGGGAGCCAACGGGCCGGCCCCCGATCCATCGAACCTCCGCCCCGCCGGCGGAACAGCCGACCTGCTCGCCTCGGCCGCGTTCCTGCGCTCCGCCATCGACGGCGTACAGACAAATGTGTTCATTGCCGACCCGAAGCTCACAATCGTTTACGCCAACGATCGTGCCCTGGAGACTTTGCGCGGCTTCGAGGGCGAAGTGCGCAAGGCCTTCGGCGTCGGCGTCGACGAGATCATTGGCGGGTCGATTCACCGCTTCCATCGCGATGCGCGCAGTGTCGAACGGATCCTCCGCAACCCGGCAGCGCTGCCGCACCGTGCCGAGTTTTCCTTTGGCGCCGTGACGCTGCAAGCGCGAATCAACGCCGTTTTCGGCGCCGACAGCGAGGTGCTCGGCTACATCGTTTGCTGGGAAGACGTGACCTATCGCCTCAAACTCGAACTCGACTCCGCCGGCCAGATCGATGCGATCAGCAAGGTCCAGGCGGTGATCGAATTCGCGGTGGATGGAACCATTCTGACGGCGAACGACAACTTCCTGCGGCTGATGGGCTACGGCGTCGAGGACGTTAAGGGCCGCCATCACAGTATGTTTGTCGAACCCGTCTACAGCGCTTCGGCGGAGTATCGCCAGTTCTGGGCCGACCTGGGGGCCGGGCGGCCGCAAACGGGCCGCTTCCGCCGGCTCGGCAAGGGCGGTAAAGAAGTCTGGATTCAAGGCTCGTATTTCCCGATTCTCGACAAGGCCGGCAAGCCATTCAAGGTCGTCAAATACGCCTCGGACGTGACGGGCATTCGCCAGATCGAGTCGTCATTGGAAGAGACGTCGCAGTCACTTGCCGGGGCCGCACGCGAGTTGAGTGCGGTGAGCCAACAGATGGCCGCCAGCGCCGAGGAGACGGCGACGCAGGCAGGCGTGGCGTCGGCCGCGGCCGAGCAGGTCAGCCGCAACGTCACGACCGTCGCGGCCGGGACCGAGCAAATGGGCGCCAGCATCAAGGAAATCGCGAAGAACGCTCACGAGGCGGCCAAGGTCGCAACGTCGGCCGTCAAGGTGGCCGACAAGACGAACGCGACCGTCGCCAAACTCGGCGAGTCGAGTGCCGAGATCGGCAACGTCATCAAGGTCATCACGTCGATCGCCCAGCAGACCAATTTGTTGGCCCTGAACGCGACCATCGAAGCGGCCCGCGCCGGCGAGGCCGGCAAGGGGTTTGCGGTCGTCGCCAACGAGGTCAAGGAACTGGCCAAGCAGACGGCCAAGGCGACCGAGGACATCAGCCGAAAAATCGAAGCGATCCAGTCCGACACCAAGGGGGCCGTCGGCGCGATCGAACAAATTGGTCAAATCATCAATCAGATCAACGACATCCAGAATACGATCGCCAGCGCGGTCGAGGAGCAGACGGCGACTACCGGCGAGATCAGCCGCAACGTCGCCGAAGCCGCGCGCGGCAGCAGCGAGATTGCCCAGAACGTGAGCGGCGTGGCCCAGGCAGCGCGGGCGACGACCGAAGGGGCCAGCGACACCAAGAAGTCGGCCGACGAGTTGTCGAAGATGGCCCTCGACCTGCAAACGCTGGTCGGGCGCTTTCGCGTCTGATTCCAGCGGCCCGGATACGGAGGACGAGCATGCGCGCCCTGGTCATCGACGACTCCCGCACCGTTCGGATCATCATCCGGCAGACGCTGGTCGAGAACGGGATGGAGGTTGTCGAGGCCGGCAATGGCCGCGAGGGACTCGAACAACTCCATGCCTATGACGACGTGCAAGTCGTTCTGGTTGATTGGAACATGCCGGTGATGAACGGTCTGGAGTTCGTCCAGGCCGTCCGTGCCCGACGCGAATATGATCCGATTCGGATCATGATGGTCACAACCGAGACGGAACAGGAGCAGGTCCTCCGAGCATTGGACGCCGGGGCAAACGAATACTTGATGAAGCCCTTCACCAAGGAAGTCCTGATCGCCAAGCTCAGCCTGCTCGACGTGCTCGGGGGGGATTGAGCCGTGCCGAAGATTCGGGTCCTGGTTGTCGACGACGCGGTCGTGATCCGCCGATTGGTGTCGGACGAGTTGGCCGCCGACCCGGCCATCGAGGTCGTTGGCACGGCCGCGAACGGTCGCATCGCGCTGAACAAGCTCACGCACGTCAATCCCGATCTCGTCATACTCGACGTCGAAATGCCCGAGCTGGACGGCCTGGCAACCTTGCGCGAAATTCGCAAGACGCATCCGAAGTTGCCGGTCATCATGTTCAGCGCGCTAACCGAACGGGGCGCGTCGGCAACGCTCGATGCCCTCTCTCTGGGGGCATCGGATTACTTCGCCAAACCGTCGAGCAGCAGCGGTATCGAGTCGTCGCTGCAAGTCATCCGCGATGAACTGATTCCCGCGATCAAGGCCCTATGTGGACGAGCCGGGATCGGTGTAGCTCCGCCCAGCGCGCCAGCAACTGTCGCCGCGCCGGCGCGCCCGCGCACCGGGACCGGCATCATTGAGATTGTCGCCATCGGCGCGTCCACGGGCGGACCGAACGCACTGGCCGACGTGTTTGCCGGGTTGCCCGCCGACTTTCCCGTTCCCATTGTCATTGTTCAACACATGCCGCCGATGTTCACCCGGCTGCTGGCCGAGCGGCTGTCGGCTCAGTCGCGTCTCGCGGTTGAGGAAGGACGGCCGAACAGCGTTCTGCGACCTGGTCATGCCTGGCTGGCCCCGGGCGACTTCCACATGACGGTAAGTCGCGACGCGCTCCAGACGCGCATTCAGCTGAATCAGAACCCGCCGGAGAATTCGTGTCGGCCGGCGGCGGACGTGCTCTTCCGATCGGTTGCCCATGTCTACGGCGCGAACGCGCTCGGCGTCATCCTAACCGGCATGGGGCAGGATGGGCTGCGCGGCTGCGAGTTGATCCGGGCGGCCGGCGGGCAGGTGCTGGCGCAGGACGAGGCGACGAGCGTGGTATGGGGCATGCCGGGGTTCGTCGCCAAGGCCGGTCTCGCCGACCGCGTGATGCCGTTGAGCCTTATCGCCTCGGAGATTGTTCGCCGTGTGCGCATCGGGCGAGGGGGAGTTTCATGACCCCCGCGGATTTTGACTTCGTGTGCCGGCTCGTCCGCGAGCGAAGCGGCATCGTCCTCGAGACGGGCAAGGAATACCTCGTGGACGCCCGGCTGACGCCCGTCGCGCGCCAGTGCGAACTGGGCACGGTCGCGGAGTTGATCGCGCGCCTGCGTGGCGGGGCGGACAGTGGCTTGATCATCCGCGTGATCGAGGCGATGGTCACGACGGAAACGTCGTTCTTCCGCGATATTCATCCATTCGAGACGCTGCGCACGACCGTTCTGCCCGACATGATTCGACGTCGCCGGGCCGCGCGACAATTGGCCGTGTGGTTCGCCGCCAGCTCGACGGGGCAAGAGCCGTATAGCTTCGCCATGTTGCTCCGGGAGCACTTTCCCGAATTGACGACCTGGCGGCTCGACCTGATCGCCACGGACCTTTCCACTGATGTGCTCGGCCGGGCTCGCGCCGGTAAGTACAGTCAACTCGAAGTCAACCGCGGCCTGCCGGCGACGATGCTCGTCAAGTACTTCCGCCAGCATGGCGCGACCTGGGAACTGAACGACGACGTCCGCCGGATGATCGACTTCCGCGAGTTGAACCTGACTCGTCCCTGGCCGGCGTTGCCGCAGTTTGACCTCATATTCCTGCGCAACGTGATGATCTATTTCGACGTCGAAACGAAAAAACAGATCCTGACGCGTGTCGCGCGGTTGCTCCGCCGCGACGGTTTCTTGTTGCTCGGCGGGGCCGAAACGACGCTGAATCTCTACGACGCGTTGCGGCGCATGGAACAGTTAAAGGGCGGGTTCTATCAACAGGTCGGATGAGGGGAACCATGGCCACTGCGGATGAACTCGTCGGGGCCTTTACCGCGGCGGTGCCGTTCGCGCTCAGGGAACTGGCCGGTGTCGAGGCAATCGACCTGGCGACCGGGCCGGCGAGCCGGGCCGAGCCGGTCGAATTGTGCGCGACGATCCGGCTCGACACGTCCGTTGGTCCGTGGCGGATGATATTATGCCTGTCGGACGCGACGGCCGCGGAACTGGCGCGACGAATTCTCGCCGACGCGGTTGTTTCCACACCAGAATTGATCCAGGATTGCATGGGTGAAGTTGCGAACGTGGTGGCGGGACAGGCGAAGGCGCTCCTGGTCGGGAGCCCGTCGCATTTTTATCTATCGACGCCGGACGTCCAGACCGGCGGGCCGGTCGACGGCGCCAATGGCCAGATGATTCGCTTTG
This sequence comes from Gemmataceae bacterium, assembly GCA_036266155.1. GTDB lineage: Bacteria > Planctomycetota > Planctomycetia > Gemmatales > Gemmataceae > SIAJ01. The sequence continues at coordinate 37,293 of DATANR010000502.1, forward strand.
GATCGGAGGCCGGCGAGTTTGCTCTCGGTCTGTATCCGCCGAGTTGATTGATGCGCGCTGCGGCGTAGGGAGGGGTCCATGGCAGTTGAGAACCTGGCATCCGCGGCGGTGACGCGGGCCGAGTTCATCGAAGCGCTCACGCAGAGCGGGTTCGTCGATGTCGCCGTGCCCTCGGATCACAACATGGATGGCGCTGCGCTCGCCGCCGACATGGTAGCGACCGGCAAGTTGACGCGCTACCAGGCGGACGCGGTGCTCGGCAGTCGCTTCAGCGACCTGCGTATCGGTAACTACGAAGTCCTCGACCGGCTCGGCGCCGGCGGCATGGGCACCGTATTCAAGGCCCGCCATCGCCGGATGAAGCGGATCGTCGCCTTGAAAGTGTTGTCGAAAGAGGTGTCGCAGACTCCGACGTTCGCCGACCGCTTTCAACGCGAGGTCGAAACCATCGCCAAGCTCACGCACCCCAACATCGTGATGGCGTTTGACGCCGACGAGAGTGAAGCGGGGCCGTTCCTCGTCATGGAATTCGTCAACGGCCGCGACCTGCAGTCCGAGGTTGCTTCGGGTGGCTCACTGGCGGTCGCCGACGCCGTCGACCGAATCCTGCAGGCGGCACGCGGATTGGAATACGCGCATGGCCGCGGCATCATCCACCGCGACATCAAGCCGGGCAATCTCCTCCGCGACGTGGATGGCGTCGTCAAGGTGGCCGACCTTGGGCTAGCGCGGATCACTGGCGAAGCCGGACAAACGTCACTGACCCAGGCCGGATCGATTTTCGGGACGGTCGACTACATGTCGCCGGAGCAGGCCGTCGATTCCGGCGCCGTCGATCAGCGCGCCGACATCTATAGCCTTGGTTGCTCGCTCTATTTCTTGTTGATGGGTCAGGCGCCTTACCACGCCACATCGCTCATGGCCGCGATGCTCAAGCACCGCGACGCGCCCATTCCATCGTTAGCGGCAGTCCGGCCGGACGTGCCGGCGGAACTCGACGCGATCTTCGCCAAGATGGTGGCCAAGCAGGCAGCGAATCGGCAAGTGAACATGACTGAGGTCGTGCATCAACTCGAACAGGTGCGCACGCGAATCCCGTCGACGCCGGCCAAGTTCACGCCCCCACAAGCCGCGGTCGACACAAGCCGAACGGTGGCGCTCGACTCACCTCTGTCGACGACCGATCAGGGCACCGCGGCGTTCGAACTCGCATCGGGAGTAGCGCTGCAGCCCGCCCGGCCGCCGGCGAGCCTCACGGTCATCATTGCCGAACCGTCGCGCACGCAGGCGGGGATTATCCGTCAATTCTTGAAACAACTCGGTGTCGAAACCGTCCATGTCGTCGCGTCGGGTCGCGAAGTCCTCGATGTCGTACGGCAGTCGCCGTCGGCGGTGGTAATCAGCTCGCTCCATCTGTCGGACATGACGGGCGTGCAGCTCGCCATCGTCGTTCGGTCCACCGCTGAACTCGAAAACGTCGGCTTCGTACTCGCGACGACCGGGTCGAGCTCGGAGTTGATGATCGGCTTCCCCCAGGATCGCCGCACCGTCGTCATGCCGAAGCCCTTCGACCTTGGCAAGCTGTCGCGGTCGATCGCGCTCGTCACGAGTTGAGCGGAGTTGTTACTGCCGAATGCCGCTGAGCGGATGTTGCTTGACCGCGTCCCAGGCCAGTTCTTGCAGCAATCGATTGAGCTTCTCCTCGTCGTCGCCCAGCTTCGCCGCCTTGAGCGCATTCGGCACCGGCAGCCCGACCGGCGAACGGCGATAGATCACGGCATAATTGCAATAGGCCACCAACACCTGCAGCGGCGCCGTCCCGTGGCCGAGCGGATCGGTGAACAGGTTCTCCTGCGTCTTGAGCCCCGGCGCCTTGCCCTCGATGATCTTCTCGCGCAGTGCAATCACGGCTTGCGGCGCCGGCACCTCGAACAGCACCGTCTTGCCGAGCTTCTTGTTCATTTCCTGGATGTAATCATCCATGCTCTTGAAGTACACGGCGTGCCGTTTGTGCAGCTCCTCGACCGTGATGTCATTGTGATCGACCTTCTCCGGTCGCTTCGTGGTTGGCTCATAAATGTCCCAACGCAGCCAGATGGGTTGCACGCAAATGCGGATGTCCTTGTTGTGCTCGAGCGCGAGGTTCGTGAATTTCTCGATGCCGTCGTCGGGCAGGAAGATCGGCGAGAGCGTCAGCACGTCGACCGTGCCGGACTTGAGTGCCTCCTTCGCCTTGTTCTTTTCATCGGCCACGTCCCAGTGCTGGATGACGCGTGAACCGCCGATCGACGACAGGCCCACCTGCACGTGATCTTTGATCTCCGCCTTCTTGGCGAGGTCCGCGAGAATGTTGGGGACCCAGACATGGAAGCTGTGCCCACACGTGAAGACGTGTTGGCCCTTGGTGATCGGCTCGGCGAGCTTGGCGTCGGTCTTCTCTTGAGCCGCGGCCGGCAATCCGAGCGCCAGGAAGACAACAAACATCGCCAGGCAAAGGCTGGTCAGTCGAGCAGACATCGTGATCCCTCTTGGCGCGGAGACGGGCGAACGGAAACCGCAATTCTTCCTGACAGCGTAGCCAATTTCGTGCGTGGCGTTAGAGATTGGCGCGTATCAGAGGTAAAGCGATTCAGACGAAACGAAAAAGCCCGCCGGGGACTCGCATACCCGGCGGGCAAGGTCGTCCCCATTTTAGAAGTGAGGGACTACACGGAAACCATAAGACAGTCGGCACATTTGGCAAGTCGGGTTGACCAGCTGAGGCATTTCCCGGTAACTTTTTGCAACCCTCACCTACCCTGGCCCAGCCGTCGCGCCGCGATGTGCGTTACAGTTTGCCCCGTCGTAGGAGTCGGAAGATGAGCGATCTCTTCACGGAAGTCCTTGGATGGGCCGGATTGGCGATCGGTCTGCTCGCCGTGTTCCTGGCTCTGGAGTTACTGCTCAGCAAGCTGACCGATGCCTTTGCCGGACGCCAGGAGCGCCGCGTGGCGGCCGGGGCCGAATTCAAGACCGGATGACACCGGTCAAAACCGGCAACGCCGACTAATATGGGTGATGCGGAGCGTTCGCATCGGCTCATGCGCGGAGAATGGTTCAGATGGTCAATCCGATTGTGTATCGACGCCTCGTGAAGACCGCGAAGGCCCGGACGACGGTCACGTTCGCGGAGTTGGGTGACGCCGCCGATCTCGCCATCGAGGAAACCGACGAGCGCAAGATCCTCGAGTTGATCCTGGACCATATCGCGGACCAAGAGGAAGCCGAAGGTCGGCCGCTGCTGTCGGTGTTAGCGGTCGACGCCAGCGGCCGGCCCGGCGGCGGACTGGCCCGCTACGTTCGGCGCAAGAACTTCCCCGTCGCCAACGATGCCGCCTTCTTCGCGGACGAGATGCAGCACGTTTACGCCTATTGGGCCAAGGCGACCCCGCCCACGGGTTGAATCAGCTAAGCGAGCGGAGTCCTGGCGCGCCGGGACCCGATTCTGGCTTCATCGGGCCGCCACGCGCAGAACCGACTCACATGTCCTTTGGGGCGCATCTTTTGCGTCCACGTTTGCCTGCCTTCATTTGATTCCTGGTGCACTGATCAAGTTCCGCGGATTAGCCCAAGCCGCTGCTTTGCAATGAAACAGTTCGGCGGGCGGCGGATTCGTTTCATCCAGAATTGAGAGATGGCCAACACACACACTGGGGTTGACCATCTCTGACTGCGTTTTCGCGCCCATCCTCATGCCCGCAAAGGAGATGGGTTGAAAACACGGAATTCCAATTCTATTGCCAGAACCCTCTGAAAGCTCCGCCAACCGGGAACGTTGTTGCTGTGGAACTCACGTCGATGCGGTGCAGTAGGCCGCACGGCAGTTTCCTTGCAAAGCGCCATGCCGCACGATCGGACTTCGGACGACTTCCGTGCTAGGCTTGCGAGCCAGGCAATCCGGCCGGGCAGGAAAATACATGCGCGCCCGTGTTTGGAGTTTGTGATGCATCCCCCTCGGTTGGTAGGAGTCTTGGCCCTGGTGTTTGCCTCAACGATGGCGCCGGGTTGTTTTTGGTCGAGCAACAAGGGTACGGAAGCGAATCCGGATGCGCTCAGCCAGGCAGCAGATGCTGAGGCCCAGGCGTTCGCCCACGAATTGGAACTGGCATTTCAATCGAAGGACCGGTCACGAGCCATGCAGGTTTGCGCACTTGAGGTCATCGCTCACCGCGTCGCCAACAGCCTGCCTTTGGCGGAAGACAAAAAAGCTGACACCGTGAAGTTTTTGCAGACCAAGGCCGATGCTGGCGAATTCGTGGACGAGCTTCTGGATATCATTCGCGACGGCGGCGTCTTCAAATTGCTCCGCGTTCAAGCAATTGACGAACGCCACCACGCGACCTTCCGATTGACGCACCCCAAAAGCAGCGTGATCGTCTATGTCGACACGATCATCGCTCGTTCCGCGGTTGGCCGAGTCGGCGTTGAAGACATTATTATCCTCAACGATGGTGAGCGTTTGACTGACCAGATTCGTTACGACATATTGCCGGCGGCAGCGCTGCGCGATTCGAGCCTTGAGAGCCGTCTCTCCGACGACGAGAAATTGCTGGTTGCGCATTCCGACAAAGTGAAAAAACTGCTGAAAGCCCGGAATAACAACAAGATGCGCGAGGTCGTTGCCGCTTACAAAGACTTGCCGCTGGGCCTGAAGAATCGCAAGGCATGTCTGTTCATTTATGTGCGGGCAATTGAAAGTCGCGATCGTGCCGAACAAAAAAGGACGATGGACACGTGTCGCCAGCTATTCCCGGGCGATCCAGCCTTGGTGCTTTTCTGCTTGGACCTCCACGTGGCCCGCGACGAGAAGCGCGAAGCAATTCAGGAAATCGAAGCGTTACGGAAGATCGTCGGTGAGGATGCCTATCTCGATGCCGCCGAAGCCGCCCTGTTAGGTAAGCTTGGCCAGTACGAAACAGCCCGTGCGGCGGCCGATCGAGCCATCCAGCGCGAACCGGATCTGTTATTCGCATATATCAGCCGCATCTCCGTCGCGGTCGACGAGAAGAATTACGTCGATGTGTTGGCGTGGTTGAAAAAGACGGTCGAGCAGACAGGTCACTACTTTGGCGATCTTCGGACACTGCCCGCTTACAGCTCTTTTGTGCGTTCTCCGCAGCACGAGGAATGGCTCAAATGGCTGGCCAAGGGGAAGTGAGCGAGGCCGGCAATCGCCTCTGCGGCATCGAAGTTGCTCCTGTCTGACTGCCTCGAATGGATCCCCCCGACCCAGGCTGACAGGAGTCAACGCATGTCCACCAAACGCATCACCACGCTGCGCCGCCCGGCCGCCGTTCGCAAGAACCGCAGTTCCCCGCGTCCGGTGCAGGAATTGTTGCTCGAATTGACCTATCGGCTGCACGCCACGCGGCCGGTGGCCGTCGTCCGCGAACGCTCCCACGCTTCCGTTGCCTAACTGATTCTTGCAATCGGAAGCAGGGATGCTTCCTCAGTTCCCTTGTGCAATTCTGCCCGCATCGACCCATTTCGCGACACTACTGACCATCAACCAATTGTGAAAAGCCTGACGCGCGCGCAGGCCAGCCGAACCTTTGCGCGCGTCGAGCGTTGCGTCGCTCTCTACTCCGCGGACAAATTCGCCAAGAACTCGTCGTACGCGGCTTTTCCCTTCGCCTCATCGCCTTGCAAAGACTTCAATTTCGCCGACAAATCGTCCATTTCCTTTTCCTGTTCTTCCAACGTCTTCAAGTAGCGCTGGAACAACGGCGACTCCTTCGGCGTCTCACGCAGATTGTCGCGCAAACGCTTTTGATCGACCGTGATTGCCTGCACGCGGGAATTAACGGCCTGGATGTCCTGCCGCGTCTTGTCCCACTTTGCCTTCACGCCGAGCGCTTCGTGCAGCTTCGCCTTCAGCGCCGGCGACGCTTCCTTCAGGTTCAACACATAACGAATCTGATCGTCAGTATTGTTGGTCAGTTGAATCGACGAATCGATCGGCTTCTCTTCCAGCACGGTGTAACTCAGGTCCTTCTTCGCGCCGAGCGCGATCTCGAAGCGGAATACGTCGGCCGCTTCTTCCTTCGGCTTGTTGTTACCGATGAAGACAAAGCCTTCGCCCTTGCGGTTCGGATGCTCGATCAACAGCGTGCGATCGGTCGTACTGCGGTTGCTGACGTCATAGACGAGTTCCTGGCGTTGGACCGTGTGCGTGTGGATGATGCCCTTCACGGCCTTGACGCTGGTAATGCGCGACGTGTTGTTGCCAGACTTCAGCGACACTTCGGTGCCGAGGTCGATTGCGTAGCTGACGAGCCGTTCTTCATCGGGCTGCAAGTCGAGTACGCGCGTGTCGCCCGCGTACACACTGCCTTCGTAAACGGTGACCGGCCCTTGCGTGAGCGGCATGCCGGTCGTGTTCTTGAACTTGAGCCCCAGGAGCGGATGCTTGGGTTGAATGGCCGCGTTGTAGATGCTGACGCGCTTGCCCTCGACGTCCTTGTTGACGATCAGCAACAGCGACGACTTCTGCCGAGCCAGGTCGACGGGGCGGTCGATGACGTACTGGTAGTAATCGCCAAGGGAACTCGCGGTGGCGACGGTGTTCACGCTACTTCGAATGTCCATGAGTTGCTTGAGTTGCTGCGCTACCTCGGCGGCGTGCTTCTTGTCAGAATCACTAGCCGGGTTCCAGTTCTTGAATGCGAAAGTAAGGTCGTTCGGATCCGGGGTTCTCAATTTCCCCATTTTTTGGGCCAGGTCTTGTGTCTTTGCGGCTAGCGATTCTTCAACCTGGTTTCGACTCTCCACCCATTCTTTCGGATCTTGCTTTGCGACTACCTCCCTTTCCTTCCTCATCGCCCCGCTGTACGCGATCGGCCGCAGGCTCGCGAACAACTCCGGCTCGACCGTGGGCCGGGCCACGTAGAGCGGGTTGTACAGGTCCATCTTGAACGAGATCGGCCGGCCGCTGACCAGGGCCATCGTCACCGCGTTCCAGTCCTCGTCGGTTGGGTTCTCGACAATTGCCCAACCTTGCAGGTACGGCTTCTTCTCGCCGGCCTTGTCGAGCACAAGCCGATAGCTCGTCTTCCAGATCGGGTTTTCGACGACGTAGCCGACTTCCACCTTGCGCTTGCCCTCCCCCGCGAAGTGCAAACTGACCGCTTTCTTCTGTGCGTCGTGCGACATCGCGAGTGTTTCCAGAGCGCGTCGCACCTCGTTCTCGATCACCGGGTTGGCGAAGCGCAGCCGCTGCACCTCCGTGAGCTTCACCACCCGCACGCCCTCGGCACACCACATGTTGAGCACGTTGACCGGAACTGTCCCCTCCTTCGACGGTACGGCTTGCTGTTCGACTCCCATGATCTTGCCCGTCAGGTTGCCCGGCTGATTGGCCGTATTGATGAGCGTCACTTCGACTTGCTCGCCGCGGGCCTGTGTCAGAATCTGTGCCAGCGAGGGGCTGTTGTTGAGGTTGATCGCGAACGATGCCAACGTCCGGTCGATCGGATCATGGCTGTCATAAGTCACCGCGGCGACCCGGCCATTGGGCGACAGGTCGCGGAGCGTCATCGACTTGATGAGGTCGTTGATGTCCTGTTCCGGGAACGTGAGATCGACGCGGGCATCGCCTTCGACTTCGCCCGATCGCGTGAAGTGGCCGACGCCGCTGTTGAAGAGGATTACCTGCGAGATCGGCAACCCGACCGCGGGCTTGAGTTGCGCGACCTTGTCGTTGTCCGGCTGCCCCGGCTTCGGCGCCGACTGGCCGCGTTGCGTCATGAAGATAACGCCGACAACGAGGACCACCGACAAAACGAGTCCCCCGAGCAACCGATTGCGCGACATGGCCGATCTCCGATTCGTGGTTGAGCCTTGGCGTTGATGGTAACCGATGGGGGTGGGCGAAGCGAATGTTTGTAACTGACCATGCAGAGGCAGTCGGCGCGGATTGCAATCGATGCGGCCCTTTCTGGGGCGATGTCTGCCGAACGAAGGAGTATAATTGGCACATCCGAGGAGTCGATGCCATGTCCGACAAACAAATGGTCCTGGAAGCGGTTGCCAGGCTTCCCGACAACGTGAGCCTGGACGAGGTGCGCGAAGAGATGGACATCTTGGCGGCCCTTCGCCGGGCCCGTCAGGCGTCGGCCGAAGGACGGGTATACACTCAAGAGGAAGCCAAGCAGAGGGCGGCCCAGTGGTCTCGATTCGTTTAGCGTTCGAGCCGTCGGCTCGAACGCTAAACGATGTCAGTGACCTTTACGCACGCGATACACCCGATAACTCTCATCCGGATAAACAAGCTCCAGCTCTCGACTCGTCACATCCTTGTCCGCGGTGGTGATGACATGTGTGATGCCCGCCGCCCGAACCTCATCGATCACCTTGCTCACGTCCCAATCACGCTGTTTGTACCAGCGCTCGCAGTTGGCGACGCGCGTGTGCCATTCGATCACCTCGGCCGGGGCATAGGGGACGGCCTTGAAGTCGATGTAAATCGGCGCGCCGGTCGCCAGACGGAAACGCTGCAAGTCGACGGGGATGCCGGTCTGCCCCGTGCGCACGGGCGGCACAAACGTCTTTGACTGGCTCGTTGGCTTCTCGGGCTTCAACGTCGCGAACTTGGTCGGTACGAGATACACATCCCCCGGCTGCATGGTGTCGCGCACGTGTTGCAGGAGCGGCGCTTCGGCTTCGTTCACCCGATAACCGCGGCCGGTGGCCGTGACCCAGATGCCGCCAATCGCCAGCAACATGGCCAGCGCGAGCGCAATCCGATCCCCAACGCGGCCATCACTCAATCGGCTTGCGAGTTTCGCCAACAACACGGCAACCGCAACGGGCATCAAGACCACGGAAAACCGCCAGGGGAATAGCAACGCCAGCGAGTCGTTCTTGGTCAACACCTGAACGACCGACAGAACTGCGCTGACGACCGCAGGAATGGTCAGCGGCCAAAACAGCCGCGTTCGCCGCAAGGCGCACAGGCCGGCAACCATGATGACGATCTGGATCACGGCGACCGAATCGAGCCAGTTGCCGACGACCGTGTGATGTGGGATGCGCACCTCGGCGAGGATGCGTTGGGCTTCCTGTAGTTGACCGGAGTCGTCGGGAACGAAGGTCCACACATCATAAGCCAGCGCCGGCAGCACGACGGCCAGGGCGAGAGCGCCGGCCATGAGCGCGTGGATGCGATGCCGCGTGCGCAGCAATTCGACGAGATAGCCAACGGTCAGCAAGCCGGCGGGAAGCAAATAGGTCGAGTGCATGACAGCGGCGACCGCGGCCAAGCCCGCGGCCAGCACGGGCCGGCCGCGCGCGAAGGCGGTCAGCGAGAAAATCAAGAAGATGCCGAACGCCGACGGCTGCAAGCCGGGACCGAGAAGATATTGAGCCGCCAGTCCCGCTTGCAAATACCACGGATAATCGACGCCCGTGAGCCAGACCGATGCGACGCGCAGTACCGCGGCATGGATCGCCACGAACGCCAGGAGAAACCAAGTTGTGCCGCGTTGCGTCATACCCGGCAGCGTCTCCACCAATCGACGCATCGATTCGAAATAGGCGCCAAGCAATACAAAGAAGACCGCCTGTAGACCGAATGTGCCAGCCACGGTGTAGAGACCGTCGACCAGGGCGGTGAACATCGGCGTCGGGTCTTGCGTCTTGGCGAGCCAATCGTCCGCGAGATGGCCGAGGCCGGCCTTGGCGAGACCGTGGAGCAGATATTGATGTTGGTTGGAGTAGAACTCCGGCGACTGCCCATGCGCGACGGCGAACAGAATTGCCCAAAGGATGGCCCACGGCCAAAGTCGGGGCGGTTGTGGTTCGCGGGTCACGAGCGAGTCTCAAAAACGCGGGCCGGCCGCTTCATCTTGATTGCAAGCGGTACTCTGCGGTATAGCGACCCCATGCGTCGCGTCCTGCCCTTGCTCGTTCTTATTACCGGCTGCGTCGGCCCAATTACGTTTCTGGACGGCGACGATCCGTCAACCCTTTCCAACGCGCAGCGCCGCGAGCTGGAGTCAAAACACCATCTCCGCGACGACCGCAGTTGGGAAGAGCAGGAACGCCAGGTTGCCGAACTGAAGTCGGCGCTAGGAGTTCCGTCCGAGGGCGACGCGCTCGGCCCGAACAAGCCGAACCCCGCCAAGTAGCGAGGTTCGGTTTCATTTCGCTTTACCAGTTCCGGTTGAAACAAATGGAGGCAGGAGTGGTGTGTATGTAATCCATTCACCGACCGCTTACTTCCGTTCAGCATCCAGGTGCGAGTCGTAGACCTTGACGCCCTTCCACATCGCCTTGTTCTCGTTGACGAACTTCACGTGCTCCGGGTGCGCGATGTACTTCTTGAGCGACGCCCCGTCTTTGAAGACGATGTGCAGGGCGACGTCCCAATCGGTGGCGCTGACCGCCTCCTTCTGATCCTCCGCTCGCGGGCCGGCGCTGAAGTAGAGCACGCCCTCATGGTTCTTGAGGTACTTGTAGCACTCGTCGACCAGCTTCTTTTTGGCCTCGGGGGTCTTCTCCTTCAATTCGAAGAAGACCATGTGTCCGACGGCCGATTCGTCGGCTCGGGCGGTGATGGCGAAGGTGCACAATACGGTTACGGCTACTAGCAAGCGATTCATGGTGGCTCCGGAAACGTGGGCGACCGGCGACTGTTGTACGTCTCCACGCCGCTTGCGGCTTCGCCGCCGGTAGAATCCCATCATCCAACTAGGGGCGACATGCCAGGCGATCTCGTACTAGCCATGACCGGCGCCAGCGGTTCACCCTACGGGGTGCGCCTGCTGGAGATTCTGTTGCGCGCCGGCCGCACGGTACACCTCGTCATTAGTCCCGCGGCCACGCAGGTCATGGTGCGGGAACTTGGCGTGACTCTCGACCTCGCACACTTCGACGCGAAGTTGCTGCTGAAGAAGTTCGACACGTTGCGGCTACACTACCACGACTACCGCGACTTCTCGGCCGGAATTGCCAGCGGATCGTTCCAGACCGCCGGCATGGTTGTGTGTCCGTGCAGCATGGGCACCGTGGCGGCGATCGCGCATGGGACGTCGCAGAACCTCATTCATCGGGCTGCCGACGTCCATCTCAAGGAGCGGCGGAAGCTGATCCTGGTGCCGCGTGAGACGCCGCTGGGGTTGATCCAACTTCGCAACCTGACGGCCGTCGCCGAAGCGGGGGCCGTCGTGCTGCCCGCGATGCCGGCGTTCTACACGCTGCCGAAGACCGTGGACGACATGGTCGACTTCGTCGTCGGCCGTGTATGCGACCAACTCGGAGTCGAGCATCGGCTGTTTCCCAGGTGGGGCGTCGAAGAATCATGACGCGTTCACTCTCCGCTGATGCACTTGCCATTTGGCACGCGGCCGTCGAGGCGGTGCGGCCCGGCGATCTGCTTGCGGCTTATTTCCGCTCGGACAAGCGGTTGCGCGAAGCCGTCGAGAGCGCGAAGCGCATCGTGGTCGTCGGCGCCGGCAAGGCCGGGGCGGCGATGGCCGAGGGGCTGGAGACGGTGCTCGCCGATCAACTCGACAAGGTCGTTGGAATCGTTAATGTGCCAGCCGACGCGGTTCGGCCGTTAAAGCGGATTCAATTGCATTCAGCGAGGCCGGCGGCGAGCAACCACCCGACCTTTGACGGCATCGCCGGGGTTGTGTCGATGCTTTTTGAACTTCGGTCCGCCGGGCCGGAAGACGTCGCGATTTGTCTAATCTCCGGCGGGGGATCGGCACTGCTGCCGGCGCCGCTCGGCGTGTCGCTTGAAGACAAGCAGGCGGTCACCAAGTTGTTGCACGGCTGTGGCGCGACCATTCACGAGATGAACGCGGTCCGCAAACACCTGTCGCGCGTCAAGGGTGGGCGACTGGCACAAGCGTTCCGTGGCCGCGAACTGTTCAGCCTCATCATTTCCGACGTCGTGGGCGATCCACTCGATGTGATCGCCTCCGGCCCAACCGCGGCGGACCCATCGACGTTCGCCGATGCGTTGGCCGTCCTCGATCGGTATGGGTTGCGCACCAAAGTGCCTGCCGTCGTAGGACATTTAGAAAGCGGGGTCGCGGGCCAGGTGTCTGAAACTCTGAAACAGCTTCCCGGCAACGTTCGGAACATCGTGCTCGGTAACAATGCTCGTGCGCTGCAGGCGGCGACCGCCAAGGCGGCCGCGCTCGGCTATCACACATTGAATCTCGGTTCGTTCGTCGAAGGCGAAACTCGAGAAGTTGCCACAGCCATAGCCGGCATCGCTCGGTCAATTCGGGTCGACGGGCTGCCGGTCGCCGCGCCCGCGTGCATCTTGATTGGCGGCGAGACGACCGTGACGCTCGGGCCCGACGCGGGCAAGGGCGGACGGAATCAAGAATTCGTCCTGGCGATGCTCAACAAGCTCGGACCGGAAGGCATGCGGGGCGTCGCGGTTCTCAGCGGCGGCACGGATGGCGAGGACGGCCCGACCGACGCGGCTGGCGCCGTCGCCGACGAATCCACGTGGCCGGCCATTCATCGACGCCACCTGAACTTCGCCGATCATTTGCGCCGACACGATGCTTATCCGCTGTTCGACGCCGTCAATGGTTTGATCCGCACCGGCCTGACGAACACGAACGTCATGGACGTTCGCATTGTGATTGTCGTGTAATGAGGTCGGCACTTTTTGCAGCGGAATAGCGAACCGTTGTAAAAAGTGCGTTACATCTGCAAGAATTCTCCAATTGGCTCGAAGAACCTATTAGCCTTGCCCCATGCTGGTTACGACGATGACGGAAGTCATCGATCGGCTTTGGCACGCGACTCGCATAGGAGTCTATTGCCAAACCGACCGGCGAGCGATCGCCGGGCATGGGGCTGGCAGAGAAGAGGTTCGTCGTGGGCCGGAACCCCATGATGAACAGGTCGGCGGGGGCCGGGTCCCAATTCGATCCGTCCCCCGCCGACTGAAGTCTTGTGACCTTATTGAATCGGGCCAGCCGTTTTTCCCCCGAACGGTCCCGTTTGCTTGGGCGGGCCCAGCCGCCGATATACTTCAACCGGCGCGTTGCCCCCAACGTCGTCGGTGTGATTCCTCCTCCCACCCGCTCCGTTCCCTCCGGAGCGGGTTTTTCATTTCGCGATTGCTACCCAGTCGTTTCCCGTTGTCAATCTGTTGCTCCAGCGTGACAATGAAGGCAATCCCGTTCACCCTCCCGGGACCGGTCTCCGAGTCCATTCATGCCGGCCCGTTTGCCGAGTCGCCGACGTGCGTTCACCTTGGTTGAACTGCTCGTAGTGATCGCGATTATCGCGATCCTGATCGGCTTGCTATTGCCCGCCGTGCAGAAAGTCCGCGAGGCGGCCAATCGCGCCCGCTGCAAGAACAACCTGAAGCAGATGGGCCTGGCCCTGCACGGCTATCACGACGACATCGGCCGTTTTCCTTCGGGCTACGTTTGGGTCGACCCATCGCCACCCATCGCGATGGCGCCGCCGCAGGTTGACTATCAACTCTTCCTGTACGACCGACCGCGGACCATCACGTACACGCAAACCAACTGGCCCGGTTGGGGCTGGGCGGCGCATCTGTTGCCGTACCTCGAACAGGGCAACCTGTATCAGCAAATCGACTTCACGGCCCCGACGGTCGGCACCCAGGCTACGCCGATCCGCACCACACGGCTGGGCATCTACACCTGTCCATCGGATATCGGCGCGGGAATCTATCACGTGATGCCGCTCAAGGGACAGTCCACCACGGATGCGGCGACGAACAGTTATGCGGGTTGCTATGGGGCGCTCGGCAACCTCGGCGTCTTTCCGGAACAGGGAACCGGACTGTTCACCCGCAACGGGACGTTCCAGATGAAGGACATTACCGATGGTGCCTCGCAGACGCTGGCGATCGCCGAGCGCGCGGCATTGTTTACGTGTGCACCTTGGGTCGGCGTGATCGATCAGGGCACGGTGCGGACGACCGCTGGGGCGCCCGTTAGTCAATCGCTCGTGTTGCCGGCGCCAGCGATGCCCATGGCACGCGTGGGATCCAAGGCGCTCAACGATCCCTGGTCGGAGCCGTATGACTTCTTCTCACCGCACCGATCCGGCATGAACGCGCTGTTCGTGGATGGTTCCGTGCGCTGGGTAAACACATCCATTGCGGTCGAAGTATTTCAAGCCCTGGCCACGCGCGCCGGCGGCGAGACGGCGTCTCTTCCCGAGTGAGCCCGATGACGCGCGGCCCGCTCGTTGCGATCACATGCTTAACCGTGAGCGCCTGTTCCGACCGTCCCGTGGCGCCGCCGTTGACGGATGAGACCGTCTTTGTCAACGATGCGATTGGGTTGCGCTTCCTGGCGCCGGCCGGTTGGCCGGTAGCGTCGCGGGCCGTGCTTCCGACGGGCGCTTTGCCGCGGCCAATCATCCTGGTCGCCTATCAATCCGTTGGCAGCGAGAAGCCCGCGTCGTTCGAGGTGATGGCGGCCGACGTGCCGGCGGATGCCGATCCCGGTCGCTTTCTGATCGAACATCAACTCGGCAATGAGACCTGGAAACCTCTGCCGCCGCAGCCCGCGTTGGTGGTGAACGGCGAGTCGGCCGCGCGCTGGTCACTGACGCGGATGCAAGGCAAGGACGAGGTTCGCCGCGAGGTGACGGCCTTCCGGCGCGGCGACCGCGTGTATTTCTTCATCGCCGCATTCGCGGCTTCGGACGCGGCAAGCCGTGATTCTGCACGCGGGGCCGTCGCCAGCGTCACCTGGTCGAAGTGAACTATTATTTCGCACCGGCTGGGTCGATGAGACGCGCCGCGCGCTCGGCGGCGCTCTTGACGTCGGCATCAGGATCCTTGATCGCGGCCTTCACTGCGTCGATCGCGCTTTTCGCGGCCGAGCCCATCTCGCCCAGGGCCCGAACCGCATCGCGGCGTACGCGTGAGTTTTCATCGTGCAACGCCGCGACCAGTGCCGGGATGCCGGCGGCGGCAGCGGGACCGATGTCGCCCATCGCCTCGGCTGCATGCTCGCGGACCTGCGGTTGCTTGTCCTCGCGCGTCAAGCGCATCAATTCGGGAACGGCCGGCACCGCGGGTTCGCCAATCTTGCCGAGCGCTCGTGCCGATTGCCAGCGGACGACCGAGTCGTCGTGCTTGAGCAACTCGATCAGGCGTGGTACGGCGGGAGCGCCGGCCTTGCCATAGCGCGACACGGCGCGGATTGCATCGACGTCCGGAAAGAGCTTCATCAGCGCCGGAACGGCTTCCGCGGCGTCGGGGGTCACGGCTGCCACGGATCGGGCGGCCACGCCGCGGACCAGGGGGTCGGTGTCGGCGAGCGCCGCGATCAGCTCGGGCCCCGCCGACGCCGCGTCCTTGCCGATCTTGCCAAGGGCATCCGCGGAGCGAAAGCGGCCTTCCGGTTCGGTTGCCGTCCGCAACACCCAGGCACACACCGGGACCGCGTCCCTCTTGCCGGCAACCAGTTGGTCGATTGCCGCGCTCGATTCGGCCTCGTCCGACGATCGCAGATCCCGATGCCAGGCGCTCGCGGCGCGCCCCTGAAAGAATGGCTCGCCGCGAAGGTGGCCGAACAAGCGCCGATCTGAATCACCCCAAAACGCGATCGCACCCATCACGACGATAAGAATGCCGATCAAGATGATCCATCGACGTCGCTTCACTGGCCATTTCCCTCACTCTCTGGAAGTTCAAAACAGATTAGCGAGACGATGCTGGATTGACCCGTCGCCATCTCGGCCGCGACGTACAAGCGTCTACCGCGAATAACCGGCGTCGCGAAGACTTGTGGCTCAACGCCGGGACGTGCCAGTTCGTGTTGCCACACCACATGGCCGTTCGACGGATCGACGCAGACAATGCGCCCGTTGACCGACACCGCATAGACGCGCGTACCGGCAACCGCGACGCCAGCCACGACTGGCCCACCCATCGAGATCATCCAGTTCTCGGTTGCGCCATTCCGCAGTCCATACAGATTACCGTCGCGGGAACCGACGATCACCCTTTCGCCTACTACGGCGGGCCGACCAAAGACTGCATCGCCCGTCGGGTATTGCCAAAGCAATTCGCCAGTCGCGGCATCGAGACATGCCAAGCACCCGGCTGGAGTCTCCGGCGGGTGGGCCGACTCGGTCAGCCGGCCATTGCCGAGGCCGACGTACACGCGACCATCCACACAAACCGGATCGCCCCACGCGGGGAGATTCACGGGTGTCCGCCAGATCGGGTTGCCGGTCTTAAGGTCCAAACACACGACTTGATAGTTCGCGAAGCGCCGACTTTTGCCGGTTCCAGCAAACGCTCGGTTGCCAGACACAACCGGCGAAGAGTCGATGTGTACGTCGGCCCGGAAGTTCCACTTCGGTTTCCCCGTCATGGCATCGACCGCATAAAGCCCATCGTTGCCGGCGGGGAACAAAACAAGTCCATCCGCTTCGACCGGCCCGCCCTCGACGTGATCGTTCGTGGCAAAGTCCCAGCGCGGTTTGCCGGTGGTGGCATTAAGGCACTGAAGACGGCATGCGAAATTACCGTGCATACCTTCGCCAAAATACAAGCGATCATTGACGAAAAGCGGCGACGACGCGGTCGGCAGCAACTGGCCATCGCGGTCGAAGGTCCATCGTGCCTTGCCGGTTGCCGGATCAACGGCATAGACAGCGCCCGTGCGATTCAATCCCTGGCTGTGGGCGGCCGCGATAAAGATGGCTTGCGACGTCACGCACGGCGTCGCGACGATCGCTCCCGGTCGCGGCGCTTCAAACACCCAAACGACCTGTGGACCCGGTGCTGCCGGCGCGGTCGGCTGATTGCAGCGACAACCGACGATGGGTAGGAGCAGAACCAGGGCTCGGCATGTTGACCGCATTCATCATTCCGACGGTGCTCTTCGAAGTGGCCGCGCTCAGTGTATTCGGATCGATATACCGATCATCCGCGCACGCGGCGCACACGCGTCGCGCCGCCTTCGAGTTCGAAGCGATAACCGTCGGCGAAGGCGTCAGCGAATTCTTCCTGGTGCGACACAAGCAGGATGCACTTCAAATGGCCTTTCAGATTCTGCAGTTCCTGAATCATCACCTGTCGGCCATTGCGATCGAGGCAACCGAAGCCTTCGTCGATGATGACGGATTCGATCGGCCGATGCGACCGACTCGCAAATTGACCGATGCCAAGCGCGAGAGCCACCGCCACGCGGAAGCGCTGACTGCCCGAGAGGAAGGCCACGTTGATTGCCGACCCGCCGGTTACGCGGTTATAGGCCTCCAGGTCCAGCGATCGTTCCGTGGCGCCATCGTCGTTACCCACAAGTCGGAGATAGAGCTGCCCGCCGGATAGCCGGTCGAGAATGCTGTTCGCGAAGTCGACAATCTGCCGTTCCGCCGTCCGCACAAGGTGCCGCTGCAAGCGATCGCGGCCCAGGAGTTGGGCCAACAGAACGGCAAAGTTGAGTTCCTTTTCGAGTTCGAGCGCCTGCTTTTTCAGCCGTTCGCGTTCGGCACGATGCCGATCCAGGATCGCCTTGGCCTCGCGGGCTTTTTGCAGTTCCTCATCCTTGGCGGCGACAGCCCCTTTCGCCGCCGCGAGTTGTGCCTTCACGAGTTCCACCGGTTGTCGCGCATCAACGGCAAAGCTCTCGGCCTCCTGATCCGCGAGCGTGACATCCTGGCGCAGCGCCTCGACCGCGTGCCGTGCTTGTGCCAGTTCGCGGTGCCGCTCCTCGATTTGCCGGCCAACGAGTTCTTCGAGTTCGGCCTTCCACTTGTTCTGCTCGGCGAGCCCGGCCCTACCAGCGGCCTCGCGCCACTTCTCGGGAAGCAGCCGCACGGCCCGCTCGATGGCGTCGCGATGCTGTGTGCGCGTCGCTTCTTCGACGCTGAGCTGCGCGTCGAGATTGGCGAGCGTCTTCACGACTCCCGCCAACTCCTTCGTTAGGCGCTCGTGTTCCAGCTCATTCTCTTGCAGGAGTTTTTTGCTCCCCCGGACCTTGTCGCTGAACGCCTTCTCCTCGACCCGCAGGCGCGCTTCTTCCACGCGAAGGTTGCTCGTCTCGCCCTTGGGCAGCGATGCGCGAATGCGGCTTGCCGTCGCTTGCGCCGCTTGCCGCTCGACAGTCAATCGATCGAATTGCGATTGGGCCGTTTGCGCGGCCTTCAAGGTCGCACGGGCCATATTCAGTTCGCCGGCCTCCTTCTTGAACAGCCGCTGTTCGTCGGCCGTCGGCCAAGTCGTCGCCAGCCAATCATTGGGAACGCCGGACGAAATGTGCGCGCGATAGGTCTGCGGCAGCGACAAATACGCGAACCGACACTCTTGTCCCAATCGGTCGACGGCCTTCCCAGCAAGTTCCTCTTCCTTCTTGGTTTCCTTCCAGTCCTCACGCAAGCGCGTCAATTCCTTGTCGGCCGCGTCGAACTGGTCGCGTGCCGAGGTCTCCGCCTGGTGTGCCGCGGTTTGTTGCGCGAGTGCCTTCTTGTTCTGGTCGGTCGCGGCTTCGAGTTCCTGATTGCGTTTGGCCCTCTCGTCTTCCCAGTGGGCCGGCGTCAGCGCCTGACCGCACGCACGACAGACCTTGGCCCCTTCGAGCGTTCCGAACTCGTCGGCGGCATTCTTCGCGTTCTTCCAGTAAGTGCGGGCCTCGGTCGCCGACTCGTCGGCCTGGCGTCGGGCCTGCGTCGCGGCTTCGAGCTTCGCCTTGGCTTCGGTGTGTTGGCGCTTTGCCTGTTCGCCGGCCTCGCGCGTCTTTTGCTCGGCGAGCTTCAGGTCGACGCCGCGCTGCGTCGCCTCGCGAAGCTCGATGCGCGCCGCCGCGAATCGGTCGAACAGGGGCGCCACCTTGTCCAATTCGACGCACCGGTCGTACGCGTCCTGGGCTTGCCGAACGATCGCGACCGGGTCCGATGGCAATTGGGCCAGGGCATTTTCAATCTCGACGAGCTTCGCCGTTTGCTCCTCGAAGAGCTGCAATTGTGAGAGTTGCCCCGACAACTCGCGCATCCGAAGACCGACGTCCTCGAGCTTTTGCTCCTCTTGCATCAGGGATTTCCGATGCTCTTCGCGCTTACGCTTGGCGACGTCCAACGCCGCTTCAACAGCAGTGCGTTCCTCCTCGTGCTGAGTCCGGAGCTTTTGTAGTTGGCCCGTCGCGCGCGTCGATTCAGCGGCGGCCTGCTGTTTTTCCTGAATGATCAGGATGTGCGGGATCACGTCGCGCAAATCGCGCAAGCGCGCGAACGCCGTCTCGATGGCAGCCGACTCTTTGATGAGTTCCTGCGCGCTCTCCCAGCGCTTCTTCAAGCCGGCACGCCGCGATTGTAGTTCAACCCACTTCTGTACCTGAAATTCGAGGGCCTGCAAACGCTCAACTTCCTGCGTGGCCGTCGCGCGTTCCTGCTCTGCGTCGTCGATCTTGTTCTCCGCCGCGAGCAATTCGAAGTCGCTCACGTCGGGAATGCCCGCTTCGCGACTCCGCACGCTTTCCAGTTCGACCTTGAATGTCTTCCGTTGAGCGTCCGCCTTTTCGTGCAGCTTCTGGTAGCGTTCGAGATCGACGATCCCGGCCAGCACTTCGGCCCGGCCCTTGGGCGTGGAGTCGAGCAACTTCTCCGCCCGTCCCTGGAGCAGAAGAACACTGGAGGTGAAGGTCACGTAGTCCAGGCCGATCTTGTCGCGCACCCACGCCTTGAATCCTTCAGACAGATTCGTGTCCGGAACGCCGATCCACTTGCCGCTCGCAGTATCGAGTTGAAGGACGTTTTGCGTTCCCTTGGGCGAGCCCTTGGCGTCGCGCCGGAGCGTGCGGCGAATCTGAAAGGGTTGCCCGTCGACGAGGAATTCGAATTCGACACTCAGAGACTTCGACTCCTTGTTGATGAGTTCGCCCGCGTTGGTCGACCCGCCGCGATGGTGGCCGAAGAGCGAATAGGTGACGGCATCGAAAATCGTCGACTTGCCGCTGCCGTTGACGCCCGAAAGCATCCACAGGGCCGAGCCGTCGAAGACGATTTCCTGCTCGTCCTGATACGACAAGAACCCGCTCAGCTTGATGCGACGGGGGATCATCTCACTCCTCGGCAAACAACGCGTCGAGCCGTGCGATCAACTCGGCCTGCTCCTCATCCGTATGGTTCATCAGTTCGGTTTGCACGTAATCACGAACCGTTTCCTCGAACCCCTTTCCAGAATTCGATGGCCCGCCGACCTGGAGCGCCGGGCCCAGGGCGCTTGCTTCGTTCCAGTCGCGCGTGTAGTAGCGCGGAAAGATCGCCTCGGCCTCGCGGAGGACTTCCTCCAGACTGTCGGTCCCCGCCGTGTAATGGATGTGCAGATTGACCAGGTCCTGCTCGGCGTCCGCGTAGCGCTCCTTGAGTTCGGGCAGGTCAGTGGCCGGGGTACGGATGTCGATTTCATAGATTGGCGTGCTCGGGAGCGGCAGCACGCGCGGCATACCGACGAGGCCCGCCGGACCAACGTCAAACACAACCACGCTCTTGTCATCGTTCGCTTCGCCCAGGTCCATGCGCTCAATCGAACCGGAATAGCGGACGTGTTCGCGGCCGCCCAGCGATTGCGGCTTGTGGATGTGCCCAAGCGCCACGTAAGCAAAATCCGTCGGCATATCGTCGGCCGCGATCACCACGTCCTCGGTCTCCGCGATCCGGAACAGTGCCGGCCCCACCGTCGCGCCGCTGACGTTGACATGGGCGGCAAGCACGGTCGGACACGCATTGTCGAATCGTTCGTGCTGCCGAATTGTATGCAACGCCTCGCGAAAAGCGGTCATGAGCCGCTGGTTCTTTTCCTCGGGCGAGGTGAAACGTTGCATGGAGTTGTCGCGCAAATAACGCGCCGGGGTCGGATACGGCATGAGCACGAACTGCACGTCGAAACTCTCGCGTCGATCGCGCAGACGCAACAGCGTCGGTTCCGTCGCCAGATAAAGCCGACCGGGCGGCGCCAGCTCGCCCATCGCACCCGCCGTCGGCGCCGCGAGATTCATGGCATGCGACAGCGTGCGGCAAAAATTCTCGTTGTCATGATTGCCGGTCAGCGTCAAGATCGTGCCGCCGCCGGCCAGGAAGTCGCGGAAGACCGTCTGCCAATGCTCGATCGTCTCGCGCAGGCCATCCGGCCGAGCCAACTCGCTGAACAGATCGCCGGCGACCAGAAGGACATCGACGTTCTCTTGCCGGCAATAGTCGCCGACGCGCTCGACCGCGACCCGCAGATCGCCGGTGCGATCGATCCGCCCAAGCCGATCGCCCAGGTGCCAGTCGGCTGTATGGAGAATGCGCATGATTGATGGAATGATGATAGATCGAAGCCGCCGGGACAATGTGACTGATGACGAAAGGATGTTCCTTGACCTGGCGGCCCGCTCATTGCACGCCCCTCAGTGCCATGCTAAAACGGCACTCACCTCTCCCGGAGTTTCGCCGTGAACGTCCCGACTCGGCCGCCGTCCGCGCCGCCGACCGATCCAGCCGCTGCCACGGACGTGCCAACCACGCGCGCCGACCTCGCCGCTACGACGTCAGCCCCGATGGCCACCGGCGACTTCGAGGGGACCGTGGCCGGCTACACGCTCGTCGGCGAGATCGCACGCGGCGGCATGGGCATCGTCTATCGCGCGTACGACCTCGGCGTCGATCGCGACGTCGCCATCAAGGTATTGCAGGAGTCCTTTCGCGGTAGTCCGTCAGCCGTTCAGCGCTTCATCGAAGAGGGGCAGACTACCGGGCAGCTTCAGCATCCGGGCATCCCGGCCATTCACCAGATCGGCTATTTGCCGGATGGCAGCCCGTTCCTCGCGATGAAGCTGATTCAGGGACAAACGCTTTCTGAATTGCTGCAGAATCCGGATCACGATCGCGCTGCTTTCGTGCCGGCGTTTCGCAAGATCGCGGAGACGGTCGCGTATGCCCATAGCCGTGGCGTCATTCACCGCGACCTGAAGCCGGCCAATGTGATGATCGGCGCGTTCGGCGAAGTGCAGGTCATGGACTGGGGGATCGCGAAGCAACTCAGTAGGTCAGGTTTCCAACCTGACCGGCGCGAAGGGTCAGGTTGGAAACCTGACCTACAAGGAACCGACGCCACGGCCGACTACACGCCCGCTGGCGGCACGGCCGAGGATCGCACGACTGTCGGCCAGATTGTCGGCACGCCGGCGTACATGGCGCCGGAACAGGCGCGCGGCGAGATTAGTCGTGTCGACGAACGGGCCGACGTGTTCGCCCTGGGCGGCATCCTTCTGCGCCTGCTGACGGGTTCCGCGACGTTTACCGGGCGGGGCGACGAAGCCATCGCGGCAGCTCGGACCGGGCAACTCGGACCGGCATTCGCGAAGCTCGACCGTTGCGGCGCCGACCCCGAGTTGGTTGCATTGGCAAAGCGCTGTCTCGACCCGGTTCGCGAACGACGGCCCAAAGACGCCGACGCCGTGGCCAGTGCCGTGGCGGCGCTGCAAGCAGCCGCCGAAGAACGGGCGCGCCGAGCGGAAGTCGATCGCGTTCGTGCCGAAACGCAGGCGGCTGGCGAACGCAAACGGCGGCGCGTGCAGGTCGCCCTCGCGGCGGCGGTGATCGGCATCCTCCTCCTTGGCGGCGGCGGGTGGGCGTGGATGAGCCTGGAATCGCGCGCCCGCACCGCCAACGCCGAGCGCGGCGTCAGCGTCGCCCATGAGAAGGCGGATCAATTACAAACACAGGCCGGCCGACTAGACCTCGGGACCGTCGCCGGGGCCGAAACCGCCGTGAGTCTCTGGCAACAGGCGCTCGCGGCAGCCGAGCAAGCGGATGGTGCCGCGACCAACGGCAACGACGACGGTTTGAAAGCACGCGCGGCGGCCCGGACGGCGCTGGTGAAAGAGGGACTGAAAAGCGCGGAAGGCGCGCTCGGCCGCGCGACGCGGGAAGCGACTTTGCTGGCGGACTTGGAAGCGGCTCATGGCATGATGGCCCAGACGGCCGAGGGCATCCCCAACGCACCGGCCACGGCGCGCGCCTATGCCCGCGCGTTCGCTGCCGCCGCATTGCCCAAGCCGGAAGAACCGGTGGCGATGGCGAAGGCCATTCGCGCTGAGCGCGCGCCGATTCGCGCGGCGCTCGTCGCGGCGCTGGACGAGTGGGCGGGTCTCGAAGCTGAGGTCAAGTATCGCGAACAAATGCGCGCGGCCGCGGACGAAGTCGATCAGGACGCCTTGCGGAAGGAGGTGCGCGTTGCAATCGCGACACCCGACTCGACGAGCGCACGCAAGCTCGCTCAGGACAACGCCAACCTGTCCGCTCCCGCGGCCGCCCTTTTGGGCGATTATCTTCGACGGGCTGGAGCGCACGACGAAGCTGAGCGCGTGCTTCGTCGCGCCGCCGACAATTTTCCAACGGACTTCTGGATTCTCGAATATCTCGGCGCCGTGTTGACCGACCGCGGCTGGAGTGACCCTCGAAAGGCCGCCGAGTCGGTCGGTTGTCGCCGTGCGGCCGTCGCGCTGCGGCCAACGAGTGCCATCGCCTGGAATGGGCTCGGCTTGGCACACGCGGCGAACGGCCACTTGTCGGAGGCCGAGACGTGTATCAGCAAAGCGCTGCGGCTCGACGACAAATTGACTTGGGCGCACATCAATTACGGCAATACGTTAAAGCGCTTCAACGATTTGCGCACGGCTGAGGAGAGCTATCGAAAAGCCCTCAAACTCGAGCCTGACAACGCGACCGCGCTGACAAACCTCGGCAACGTCTTCGCTCTGCGGGGAGACTTTCGTCAAGCGGAAGGCTTCCACAAAAAGGCAATTGAAATGGCACCCTGGAATGGACTGCCACGCAACAACCTCGGCGACACGCTGATGCGCGGCGGCGACATGGATGGGGCCGTCAAACAATTCCAGCAAGCCGTCGATCTTGATCCGAACGGCGTGCAATCGCGCGACGCCCATTGCAATCTTGGCCTGGTTCTCGCGCGGCTGGAACGTTTTGCGGAGGCAGAGAAAGCCTTGCGCAAGGCCGTTCTGGTCGACCCGACCGGCGCCCGCGGGCATGTGTACCTGATCGAAACTCTCTTTCAGCAGGCAAGCTGGGAAGAAGCGCGTGATGCCGCCCGCCTGGCGGTGGCGCGTGTGCCGCCAACCGACCCGCTGTACGAGCGACTGGAAAGCAGTCTTGATGACGGCAACGACGTGCTCCGAGTCGCGAGCCAAATACCGGCCGCGCTCGCGGGCGGCGATCCGTCGGCCAATCCGCAAGAGCGTCGCGTCCTCATCACTGCCTGCCGGCAGCTACGCCACTACGTTGATGCCGTCCGGCTTTCCGAAGCGGCGCTGGCCACCGATCCCGACTGGAAATTGCGCTACAATCTCGCTTGCTTCTACATTGGCATCGCAGGCGGCCACGATGTGACGTGCAAGTCGATCTCGGCGGACGAGGCGGCTTATCTGCTGGGTCGGGCTTATGAAATGCTCAGTGCGGTTTTGAAAAGCCGCGTCGAAATTGCCGAGCGTCCAACCCGATGGCCGGCCGTCGCCAAGACGATGAGGCAATGGAAAGAGGACCTCGACCTCCTATCCATTCGCAACCCCGATTGGCTGCTCGAATTGCCGGAGAGCGATCGCGAGCGCTGGCAACAATTCTGGGCCGATGTCGATGCGCTATTGGAGAGGGTGACTTCGTGGAAATGAAACTTGTCGATATGAATGCAGCGGAGACCGAAGGGCAGCGAGGTCAACGCTGTCGAGGCAAGATGACGGCGTCGAACTCGCTGCGCTTCGGTCTCCGGCGAATGAACACGACTATCGAAATGCAACAAGTGTCGAAGCGCAACATCCATACTCAGGCTGCGGGTCGCGAATTCGTACTTCAACTAAAACAGAAAAACTGCGCGCCTCCGCCGACGCCAAACCAATGACTTCAACACGACTCGTTCTCGTCCTTCCTGTCGCATTCCTCTTGTCGGCTTGTGAGAACAAGTCACCCGATTCTACTCCGGGCACGACAACCGCCAGCACATCGACTGCCCAACCATCGGCCAGCGTCGCCGCTTCGGCCCCGAGCGTTCCCGCCGACCCGTCGGTAACTGTTGGCCACATTCGCGTGACCATCAAGAAGGTCTCGGTCGGCAGAGTGCCGCTCAAGGCCGCGGACGGGACGACGACCTATTCCGATGAGCCGCGACTGATGGTCGCGCTGCGCATCGAGAACCTCAGCGACAAAACGGGGTCGAAATACACCACCTGGGTGCCGGACCTCGAAGCCGCCAAAACGATCGCCAAGTTGACCGTCAATGGCGGACCGGAGTTGAAACGGGTATCGCTCGGCTTCGGCAACAATGTCAAAGACCGTACGGCAACCGACGATCTGACGCCCGGCAAAGTAATCAGCGACTTGCTCTTGTTCGAGGTCCCGCCGATCAATGCAGCTTCGCTTCGCCTGGAACTGCCGGGCGCGAACGTGAGTATCAAAGACTCGTTCGTGTTTCAGATTGAGACGGCGACCATCAAAAGATGAGATTCAAAGGGCGCCAACCTCGACCACTTTTGTTGAGGGTTTATTGCGCCACTTTTTGGCAACACGTTTTTGGCGCAACTCTATCAGAAGAAAATAGTTACGGTAAACACACCGATCAAAGAGCGCCAGACCCATGCACCCACTGGCGCTCTTCGTGGCGCTCTTTGAATTGGCCGCCATTTCAACAGAAATTCATTTCGGGTGAATCTGGTATGCGCCGGGATACATGTTGTACGGCGAACTCGTGATGCCGTTTTGCGTGGAGCCGACGAAACCGTTCATGGCGGGGAGGATCGTCACCTTCACGTTGCCCGTCTGCCCGATCTTCACGATGCCCATGTGCACCGCTGCCATCGCCAGACTGGAGTCGAGCGTGTAGGTCCCCGTGCCCCACAGCGAGCCGTTGGCCGCGCCGGTCACGCGGAAGACGTACGTCTTGCCGATGTGCTGCGGCTGTTGGTAGTTGGTCAATGTGCCGGGGTCCGGCAGAGCGACCACCAGATCTTCCTTCTCCTTGAAACCATTCACCGACAGTGCAATCGCGTCCGAGAGTTTGAGCGGCACGTCGCCGAATGTGAACGACCGCGCCCGCATGGTCGGATTGACGATCTTGCCGGCGATCTTCGACAGGTCGGTGTGAATGACGTCGTGCTCGGGCGTTTCGAGACGGTTCTTCGGCACCATTGCTTCGAGCTTCTCTATGAGTTCCTCGACGCGCTTGGTCACCTCGGCATCCGGTAGCTTGGTCGCCTCCTTGAGCGATGGGTAGGACTTTTCCCGGTACTTCAGGAGCAACATCGTCGCCTCTTCGCGCTTGCGGAATTGTGGGTTGCCCAGATCGACGATCGCGGTCTTGATTTGGGCGGCCACGTCGTCCGGAATGCGCAGGCCCAGGTCGATGCGTCGGATTTCGCCGATGGGGATCGTCAGCTTGCCGTGCGGCGTGGCGAAGTCAATGGTGGCGTCGAGCAAGGTCAGTTTGACGACACTGTCGTCGATCAATTTGACCTCGATTGTAAGCTCGGCCGGTTTGCTCGGAGATTTCGGTGGGTCATCCGCACGAACGACGCCAATGATGCACAGCAGGGAAGCGACGGCTGGGGAGTAAACGCGAGACATGGCAGCGGATCCTCGTTGGAGTTGCTCAACTAGCAAGAGCATAACCGCGTGGACATGGGCACTGCAAGCAGTGGATGTAACAAGTGTGCGTTATTCGAGGCCGAGCCGATCCGCGATCGCGTCGAGCACGGCCCGGCAGCGCCGCCGATTGGTGCCGCCGTCGAGGATGATGGTCGGGAACGCACTTTCCGATCGTACCCACACTTCACCTTTCGGATCGATCTCGACGGACAGGTTCTCGCCCCAAAAGAGAATGTGCACACCGATTTGGGCCGTTACTCGTCGCCGCGAACGCGACCACTGAATGCACTTGGCTTGCACGTCATCCAGTGCCCGATCGACGGCATCGACCAGCTCATCAATGCCCACGTCGAAGCGTTCATTCAATTCCGCGTTGGCGGCCACGGATCGGCCCTTGGGTAGGCAACCTACTTTCAAGCATCACTTCACCGCCCCCGGCGCGTTGCGGAAGCCGTACTTCGTCGCGAATTCTTTGAGCGTCATCGTCTCCTGCCCCTTGTCCGTCTGCACGACGGCGACGAGTTCGCTTTCGGCTTCGTTCGGGCAACGATAGTTGCCGTCGGCCCCGATCGCCAGGATTTGGCTGGTGTCCGCGATCAGCGTCATGCGAATTTTGCCGGTGGCCGTGTCCCAGAAGCGCACGGAGCGATCTGCCGATGCGCCCACTAAGGTCTTCGCGTCCGCGGTCACGGCCGCGCAATTCACCGGGGCCATTGTTGGGATGTTGAGCACATCCTTGTTTGCCTTCAGGCTCCAATATTGCAAGGTGTGATTTCCCCGCCCGCCGAGGACAAAGTTGTTGTCGGTCGCCCAAGCGAGGGCCGATGTCTGCGGCGGGCTGCCGGGCATTTCCCACTCGTGCAGGTGCTTGCCGGTCGACACTTGATAGATGTGCAGTTTGTCGTCGACGCCGCCGACCGCGAGTTTGGTCCCGTCCGGTGAGAAGGCGAGCGACAGCACTTCGTTGAGATGTTCGAGCGTGCGGATCGGTTTGCCGGTGTCCGCAGACCAGAGGATCACGTCACGCTCGTTGGCGCCGGTCGCCAGCGTGCGGTTGTCGCGCGACCACGCCAACGCGGTGATCGCCATCTTGTGACCGGTAAGCGTCTGCGTCGATTGATCTCCGGTCGCTGGCCAGATGCGCACCTTCTTGTCGGCGGAGCCCGTCGCGATCTTGCCATCGCTCGCGACGGCCACGCTGGTGAGCCCATCGTCATGTCCCGATAGCGTGCGCGTGCTCTTGCCGGCCGGGATGTCCCAGACGCGTGCCGTCTTGTCGGCCGACGCGGTGACGAGCGTCTTGCCCGTCGGGCCCCAGGCCGCCGCGGTCACCGTTGACGTATGTCCTTCAAGCGTCGCCACCGATTTGCCGGTGGCCATGTCCCACAGGCTCGGCGACTTCGTTGAACCGACGCCGACGATCAGCGGCCGATTTGCGGTCCAGATGAGGTTCTGCGAGTCGCCGACCGTCATCGTCCGTACGATCGTGTTCTTCTCCATCTGCCAGTGCGTGACCTGGCTGCCGAGCAGGGCGAAAAGGTTCGTACCATCGGCCGACAGGCTGATGGCCGTCGCCGCGACGGGCAACGCCTTGCCGGGGGTAAGTCCGTCGGCCGCGTGCGGAATGACGTTGCCGCTCGACGGTGCCACCAGCAAGCCGCCCTTCGGCGTCCAGGCAATGGCGTATCCGGGAGTTTCCAGCTTGCGCATGAGCTGGCCGCTTTCGACGTCATAGACGATCGTGAATTTCGAACTGCCAGCCGCGAGCGACTTCGAGTCCGGCGAGAAGGCGACCGCTGTCGCGTCGTCGAGGGCTTCCTTCAGCGAATGAATCGTCTTCAGCGATCGCGAGTCCGCGATGTACGTGCCCGCCTTGGCGGCCGACGTGGCAATGTGCTCGCCATCCTTTGCAAACGAGATGCTGTAGATCGGGTTGCCGTACTCCGTGGTGTTGAGCTGTTTGCCCGCTGGCACGTCCCACATGGTGATGAACCCGCTCGTGCCGCCGGCCGTGAGCAAGCGGTTCCCGTCCGGCGACCACGCGACATGGCTCACGTAGCCCTTGTGCCCCTTCAAGACGCGGACGCACAAGCCGGTCTTCGCTTCCCATACCCGCGCGGTCGCGTTGAAGCTCCCGGCCGAGGCGAGGTAGTTGCCGTCCGGCGACCACGCGAGGCCGTACACATAGGAATCATGCCCGACAAATGCATGCTCGAAGTTGCCGGTCTCCGTGTCCCAAATGCGGATGATGCCGTCGTAACCGCCCGTGGCGAGGTGCCGGCCATCCGGACTTAATGCGATGATCGTCGGCACCCAGCGATGCCGCTTGGTCTCGATCGTCCACGAGCGCACGTTCTTGAGCGGCGCCGGCTTCTGCACGGGCGTGCGAATGCTGAGCGGATCGCCGGGCTTCGGCAAATCGGCCAGGTCGGCGACGAGCGGCGCGCCCGGCTTCGGCTTGGGCGCGGCTTTGGGATTGGCCTGGCCGGCCGTCGAGCCGTCGAAGAGCAAGACGAGACCAAAGGCGAGAAATGCGAAGGCAACGAGGCGCGGCAGCGTCATGGCGGGACCTCACGGGGAGGTTGCCAGCATACCGCGCCGGAAGGGCGAACGGAATCCATTAGCCTGGCGGGTGGTGTTATTTCACATTCGCGACCATATTCTTGAACCCGTATTTTGCCGTCAACTCCTTGAGCGGCACCGTTTCTTGACCCTTGTCGGTCAGGACGACGGCAATGATCTCCGGCTCGGCCGCCTCCGGCACGCGATAATTCCCATCAACGCTGACCGCGATAATCTCGGCTCGATCGGCAACCACGGTCAAGCGCGGTTTGCCATTGGCAGCGTCCCAGTAGCGGACGACGCGGTCCGCGCAACCGCCTTGAATGGTCTTGCCGTCCGGGGAAAATGCGAGTGTCGTGGCGCCAATCTGGAACCCGAAAGCCGGTCCGAGCTTGCCGGTCTTGGCGTTCCACTGTTGAATTGCCCCGGAGCGATAGCCGAGCAAGTTCGTGCCGTCCGGTGACCACGCAAAGGTCACTGCCGCAAGGCTGGAAGGGCCGCGGTCGATCGCCGGCTGCAACTTCCACGTGGCTGCCTGGTACGCGGCCAGAGTCACTTCTTCGGTGCAGCCCACCCAAAGTTGTTTGCCGTCCGGGGACCACGTTAACGAGAGCAAATCGCGCGGGTGCTCGAGCGCTTTCACTTGTTTGCCGGTGTCGATGGACCAGAGGAAGATGTCCTTTCCCTCGCCGGTCGCGAGCAGCTTGCCATCGCGGCTCCAGGCCAGGGCGCGCGGCAGGTTCTTGTGGCCAACGAGCGAGTACTGCACATCGTCGCCGGCCACCGCCCACACCACGACCTTCTTGTCCGCGGTTACAGCCGCCACTCGGCCATCGACGGCGACCGCAAGCAACGAGACGGCTGCCGGAGCGGCGAGCGTGCGGAGCAACTTTCCGGTCGGCGGATCATAGACGCGGATCGCATTCTTGATGTCCGCCACCGCCAGGAACTTTCCCATCGGCGACCAGCCAAGCGCGGCCGGCTCGCCGGTGTGCTTCTCCAGGGCGCCGATCTTCTTCCCGCTCATGGCGTCCCACAGAACCTCTTCGGTTCCACGAACAAGGACGATCGGCGTCTGTCCACAGGCGATCGACATGATCTCGCCGACCGTGTACGACTTGATTGTGGTCTTCTTCTCAAGGTCCCACTGAGTCACCACTCCCGAATTCAGGCCGAAGAGATGGGTGCCATCCGCGGTCAAGCTGAGGGCGCCCGCCGTGCCGGGCAACGGTTTCTCGGGAGCGAGTTCGCCGGGTGTGTGTGGCGTCACCTGGTAGCCGGACCCCACGACGAGAAGTCCGCCGTTCGGGGTCCAGATGAGAGCCAAACCGGGTTCCGCCAGCTTGCGAACAACGGCTCCAGTGGCCGTGTTGTAGACGACGACTTGCTTCGCGCTCCCGGCGGCCAGCAGCTTGCCATCGGGCGAGAACGCCACGGCCGCATCCGGGTCGGCCGCGTCCTTGAACGTGTGGACGGTCTTCAGCTTGTTGGCCGTGTCGGCGATATAGGTGCCGGCCCGCGTGGCCGCCGTCGCGACCTGCTCGCCCGAAGACGAGAACGAGATGCTCGCGATCTGCGTTCCATACTCCGTCTCGGACAGAAGCTTGGCGGCCGCAACGTCCCACAGGGCGATCCCGCCGCTGCCGCCGCCGCCCGTGAGAAGCTTCGTGCCGTCCGGCGACCAAGCGACCAGCGTGACGCCCTGCTTCCCCTTCAAGTTGCGCACCTGCATGCCGGTCGCCCCGTCCCAGACACGCGCGGAATAATAGCCAGCTGACGCCAGGTATTTGCCGTCCGGCGACCAGGCCACGCCGTAGGCGGCGACCTCATGGCCGAGCAACGCACGCTCGAGTTCGCCGGTCTCCACATCCCAGATGCGCACAATCCCGTCGTGCCCACTGGTGGCGAGCTTCTTGCCGTCGGGTCGAATAGATAACGCGACGACGACCCACCGATGCCGCTTGGTCTCGATGCTCCACGAACGGACGTTCTTGAGAGCCGGCGGACGTTGCACCAGGGCCCACGCACTCAGCGGCGCTCCCGGCTTCGGCAAGTCGTTCGGATCGGCGACGAGCGGCGCCCCGGGCTTCAACTTCGGAGCGGTCTTGGGATTAGTTTGGCCGGCGGTTGGGCCGTCGAACAACAGAACCAAGCAGAATGCGAGAAGTGCGAAAGCAGCGAGGCGGGGAAGAGGCATGGCGGAACCTCACGAGGAGGGTGCCAGCATACCGCGCCGATGGGGCCGACGGAATGGGTGAGCCAACAACTCGATCAATACGCCGGCGTGTCTGGTCACAGCGGCGCCGGCACATCCCGCTTGGCGAACGTCCGCCACGCCATCAGATAACCGATTGCCCCGACCACGACGAGCACCCAGACGACATTGACCGTCATCGTGGGATGCCCCGTCCACACGCGGCCCGGATCGACGAGCCAGTTGTTGCGCATATTGATCGCCTGGGGCTGGTAGTAGTAGAAGACCGTGAGCGGCCGCAGCATTCGGAGCCCGTCCCAGAGCTGGCCGATCACGTTCACCAGGAACTGCACTAGCGTCACCAGGATCGCCAGGCCGAGCACGCGCGTCCGCGAGCGGCCGGCCGCCGACAGCCACATCGTGAACCCCGACACCGCAAAGAGCAAGGCCGCCGTGTTCAACATACCCGGATGGACGACGTTCGGATTCACCTTGAATGTGGGAAGCGGGTTCGGCGGCTTCATGTGCACCGCCTCGTACACACCCGGATCCACCGTGAAGTCGCCGACGATATAGACGCCGATGTGAATGCCCGCCGTCAGGGCGAGGCACAGGATTGGAATCACCGTGAGGTCGACGAGGAAGTGCGCCAGGATCACCTTGCCGCGCGCGACCGGCTGAGCGAGCAACAACTCCATCGTCCCGCGATCGATCTCGCCGGCTATGGCGCCGGCCCCGCGGCCAATGGCCCAGATGCACACGATCGCCTGCACGAGCGGGTGCGTGCCGACGACGGCCAGCGTGTCCTGCGCGTCCTCGAAGCGCACGCTCTCGCCGCCGAGGAACGTCTGAATCAGCTTGCCGGGGCCGTTAAAGAAGAGGTCCATGAAGAACGTCGGCCCGAACTTGCCGAGCGATCCGGCCAAGCTCAACAGCGGCGCGATCTGCGTGGTGACCTGCACCGTGACCTTGACCCAAAGTCCGGCGAAGAGACACAGCAGCGCGGACACGGCCGCGAGCGGCACACGCACATCGCGCAGGAGCTTGCGATAGAGGACGAACGTCATTGCCTGGCTCCCACGAGTCGGAATGTATTACATACACTGCACTCCATCCCCGATCCGTTTCGGCGAAATTTCGTGCAACGAAACGAAACACTAGCCGCCATGAATCCGCGCATAGAGCGGACTAAGCCCAAGCGGCTCGATGCGTAAGTCCTTTGGAGCGTGCTGGTTCAGCCAGCCGAGCAACGTCGGCAACGGACCGCGGTATTCCAACTCGACGACACCATCTTTCGCCGTAATCGCGGCGCCGTCCGGCCCCGTCGGCGGCGGAAACGCAAAGTGCGCGCGAACGAAACGCCCCTCGCGCAATTCGGCCATCGGTTGCTGATGAACGAGTTGCCCACGGCGCAGGATCGCCACACGGTCGCACACCTGCTCGACCTCGGCGAGCACGTGCGATGAAAACAGCACCGCCTGCCCGCGCTTTTTTGCCAGCATGAGCTGATCGAGAAGCTGGCCGCGCATGCTCGGATCGAGAGCATTGGTCGGCTCATCAAGCACGATCAGCGGCACCTTTGGAATCAGCGCGCTCAGCAGAGCGACCTTCCGCTTCATCCCGCTCGACAGCTGCGTTAGTGCTTTGTCGAGCGGCACGTCGAGCTGCTTCGCGAGCCGATCCGCCTCGTCACTCATCTTCTCGCCGCGCAACTCGGCCAGGAACTTGATGAGCCGTCGGCCGGTCATCGTCTCGTACAGGCGCAACTCGCTCGGCAGATAGGCAACGCGCCGCCGAACCTCGACGCTCTGTTCCCACGAATCGAATCCGGCCACGGAACAGCGGCCCGATGTCGCTTTCAGGAAACCGAGGAACAGGCGCAACGCCGTCGATTTGCCCGAACCGTTCGGACCAAGCAGCCCGACGATCTCACCCGCCTGCACTTCGAGCGTCAGCGCGTCGAGCGCGCGGAAGGAGCCATAGTCCTTGGTGAGTTGGTCGGCGAGGAGGAGGCCGGAAGCCATATTAACGCGAATACCTTTGAAGCAAAGGAGTTGGAGTCCCGCCTTTAGGCGGTCGGGACTTCCGTCCCCAACCGGCTGAAGCCGGGACTCCAACGAAAACGCCGAACGTCTGGTCGCTCACCGTTAGAATACCAGTAGTCGAACCCTGCACATTCGTCTTTCCGAGGCCTCGTCATGGACGTGTTCCTCCTTTCCGCGGCCCGCACGCCGATTGGCAAGTTCCTGAGCGATCTGGCCGATCTGCCGGCCCCGAAGCTCGGCGCGATCGCGCTGGCGGAATCGCTCAAGCGCGCCAACGTGAAGCCGGAGCAGGTCGACGAAGTCATCTTCGGCAACGTCATCCAGGCCGGCGTGGGGCAGAACCCGGCTCGGCAGGCGGCACTCGCTGCCGGGCTGCCGAACACGATTGCGGCGTACACCGTGAACAAAGTCTGCGGTTCCGGGTTGAAGGCGGCCATGCTCGGCGCTCAAGCGATCAAGGCGGGCGATGCCGAGATCGTCGTTGCCGGCGGCATGGAGAGCATGAGCCGGGCTCCGTATCTCGCCGACGGCGTTCGCGGCGGCCTCAAGTACGGCGACGGCAAACTCGTCGATTCGCTGGTCCGCGACGGCCTCTGGTGTCCGTTCGAGAATTGGCCGATGGGCGATGCGGCCGAGTTCATTGCCTGCGATTGCGGCATCACGCGCGGCGATCAGGATCGCTTCTCGGCCCAGAGCCACAAACGCGCCGCCGCCGCATGGGAGGCCGGGGCGTTCACGGCGGAAGTCGTTCCCGTCACCGTCGGCAGCGGCGCGAAGGCGCGCACCATATCGCGCGACGAGGGCATTCGCCCGGATAGCACACCCGAAGGGCTCGCGAAACTGCGACCCGCGTTCAGGCCCGACGGCACCGTGACGGCCGGCAACGCCTCGCAACTCAGCGACGGTGCCGCGGCGGTTGTACTCGCATCGGGCCGAGCCGTCGAACGCCTGAATGCGAAGCCGCTGGCTCGCGTGGTCGCGTATGCAACTAGCGGCGTCGCCCCGAAGGAGATCTTCCGCGCCCCCGTCCCGGCCGTGCGGATGGTGCTTGAGAAGTCCAAGCTCGCACTGAAAGACATTGGCCTATTCGAATTGAACGAAGCCTTTGCCGCCCAGATGCTGGCTTGCGGTAAAGAACTCGGCCTCGACGAAACGAAAGTCAATGTGCACGGCGGGGCGATCGCCTTGGGACATCCGATCGGCGCGAGCGGTGCCCGTGTGCTGGTCACGCTCGTCCACGCTATGGCCCGGCACAATCAGCGTTACGGTCTCGCTTCGTTGTGCCTGGGCGGCGGCAACGCGGTGGCGATGGTGATTGAGCGCCTCTAAAGGCGAGCCGGGAGCGTCAGCGACCGGAGTTTGGCGCTCGCATTTCGCGAGCACTTTACTCCGGTCGCTGACGCTCCCGGCTCGCCGAGTTTTCCTTACAACGTGTTGCCAATCCCTCCTGGCGGCGGGTTGAGGATGATGCCACCCAGCTCGTTCGCGTTGACGATCGTCACGTTGCTGGTCCCCTTCGCGTGGTCGAAGCCGCTGCCGCCGTCGATCAGGAAGCGGTGTGTGCGGGCTCGGCCGTAGACGTCGAGTTCCAAGCCGTCGAAGCCGCTGCCGCCGCGAAGGACGACGTCGGCCGTGCCGAACGTGAGCGGGAAAAACTTGGGCGTGACCAGGTGAAGCTCGGCCGTGACGTGGTCGTTGCCGTTGCCGCCGTCTTCGCGGACCTTGAGCTTGCCGTGGTCGGCGCCGCCGTAGGTAGTGCCGAGGCTGTCGTTGCCGTCGCCGCCGTTCAGGCCAATGTCGAGCAGGCCGCCGAAGCCAATGTCGACCTGATCGTAATCGTTCACGTAGGTGGCGAAGGTGTTGAGCGAGTCGTTGCCGGCTTCGCCGTGGAAGTCGATCTTCGCGGAAGCGCCCGCGTCGATCGTGCCCCAGATGCCGGCAAACGAATCGTCGTTGCCGTTGCCCATGAAGGTCTGGAACTTCAGGGCCTTCTGAATCTCGCCGAAGTTGCCAACGACGCTGTCGTCGCCGTTGCCCGCGTGGACGATGAGGTTCAGGTTGGCGGCGATCACACGGCCGGGTACGCCGAGGCCGCCGAAGAACATAGTCGCGTTGTCGTTCCCGTCGCCGAGGTTGGCGTTGATGGTCTTGGCTCGCGTCAGGCTGACGGCCGACTCGGTGCCGTTGCCGAGTTGAACGGTCAGATTGTCGTCGCCGCCGTTCAGGTTGACGTTGATCGTCTTGATGTCGCTCGATGCGAACCCAAAGATGCCTTGCGAGGTCGACACCTGGAGCGAGTTGGTCGCGTCCAGAATGCTCACCTTGACCGTGTCCGCGGCACCATCGCCCGTAACGGTGATGGTATCGCCGACGCGAATCAGCGTGGTGCTCGGCGTGTCGCGGCGTTCGAGGGCGGAGACGTTCAGACGGGCCCGACGGGTCGTTTTCTTCGTTGACCAGAACATGATTGCTCCCAGGTTTGCGGTTTCGATTGCCGCGACGAAGATGAAGCCGCGGCCGACTCCAGGCGGAGCGAAAGGGACGGGCGAGTGTTACAACGGCGGATCGATTTCTTCTTGCCCGCGTCCGGCTTGCGCGGTGTAATCACCCCCGCCCCGCTCGGGCATTCACCTTCGGAGTTTCTGCCATGCGTGCGATTTGCAGTCTAACAATATTGTCGCTCGTGCTGGTTGCCGGCCGATCGGCCGCGGCCGACGAGTTTCCCAAGGGCACGTTCACGAGCAAAGTGGACGACGCCGTCTGGACCGTCGTGATCGATGGCAAAGGCAAATACACCGTCTCCCTGGACGGCAAGGAAGGGATCACCGGATCGTACAAAGTGACGAAAGACGTCGTCGAGTTCACCGATGAAGGCGGGCAATTTGCCGGCAAGGACAAGGACGCCACCTACAGTTACAAGTTCAAAGTGGACGGCAAGAAAGTCACCTTCACCAAGGTCAAGGACGAGAACGAAGGGCGCAGCAAAGTCATCACCGCGAACGCCTGGGAAATGAAGGAGTAGCCGTGCCGCGTGCTGCTTGGATTCGCGAGCCGGAAGAGGTTCTGCGGCAGTTCGCCCTCAAGTTCCCGGAGGCGACCGAGGACCATCCCTGGGACCACATCGCCATCAAGGTAAAAGGGAAGACGTTTGTCTTTCTCAGCGGGCCTGAGGACGTCTTCAACGTGACGTGCAAACTGCCGTCGTCCGGCCGCATGGCCCTGGCGTTGCCGTTCGCGCAACCGACCGGGTACGGCCTCGGCAAAAGCGGCTGGGTGACGGCGTCGTTCAACGACGGTGACCCGGTCCCGCTCGATCGCCTGGCCGAGTGGATTGAAGAGAGCTTCCGGGCCGTGGCGCCGAAGAAGCTAGTGGCCGCCTACGACAATCCGGATGCCGTTGCAGCGAAGAAGCCGGCCACGAAAAAGAAGGCGACGACCAAGAAGCTCGCGGCCAAGAAGCCGAAGAAGTGAGGCCTTGATGCCGCGTCGCGTGGCCACCGAAGACGACTGGGACGAGGATGACGACGAGGGTTGGACACCCGACGACGACGAGGAATGGGTTCCGGATACCGATGACGACAACTCGACCGTCGAGTGCCCGCACTGTCACGAAGCCGTCTTCGATCAGGCCGAGCAATGCCCGCACTGCGGGTGGTACATTTCCGAAGAGGATGCTCCGCCGGTCCGGCGGCCGCCCTGGATCATCATCGGTTTCGCGTTGGCGCTGTTTGTTGGGGCGATGTGGATTTTTTGCTGAGGCGATCACGCTTCGTCCGGCAAGCGACCGTGCTCGACCAGATAGCGCATGTCGTTCGGACAGGAATCCCAAGCCGATTGGTACGCCGCTTCGAGCGGCACCATCACGTGATAGTCGGCGTCGAGATAGGCGGGCATGTCGGGAAGGTTGGCACCGACGGCGACCGGCTCGACATAACCGGTGGTGGAACGGCCAACCGTCGGATCGCCGGCAGCATAGGCCGCGAGCACGAGCGGTTGCTCCGCGGTCAGCTCAAACGGCACGTCTTCAATCTCATCCCAAATGGCCTTGTGAATACCGTGGGGAGCGCGAGGCGTCGGCGGCAACAAATCCACGACCAGCACATTGACGCCCGCATTCAGGAACTCATGCGTTTTGTTCACGAATGCCTGTAAGGCGCCGCGACTCGATTTGTTTCCCGGCGAAACGATCTCGATGATACAGACGACTTCGCCGAGCCGGTGCCGGATTGCGATGCGATTGGCGCGCGCCGCCAGATTGTCCTGCTTACTGTGAAAAATGTGTTTCGTGCGCGGCGGATCGACGGTCATGAGGCCGCCGGTCGGCGTCGGGCGACCACCGTTTGACGTCCGTCTTTGGACGGCCAGAACGTCAGGAACCAACCCGGACGCGTGTTGCTCAACCAGGGCCGAATAACCAAGGGGCAATAGGCCCAAGTTCAGGGCATTGCGAATTTCGATCGACCACGCCTGACGGAAATCGTGGAACAGGTTCGCATCGACGCGCGACCAATCGTGAACCGGCATGGCAGGGCCTCCCCATGCGATTATAACCGATCGAACTCAATACAGCCTTAACCGCTTGCCAGTTCTGCCAGCAGCCAAGCCTTGGCGTAGGCCCACCGTCGCTCCGCCGTCGCCAGCGATACGCCCATCACCTCTGCCACCTGCGGCATCGTCAACCCGGCGAAGAATCGCAGTTCGACCAGCTTGGCTCGGTCCGAATCCTGTTGGGCTAACTTGTTCAGCGCTTCGTCAACAGCCACGAGATCGAGATCGGGCTCCGGCGTTGCGGCCAATCCGGAGTCGAGTTCGATGCGCAGTTGGCCGCCGCCGCGTTTGGTGGCCCCTCGTGTCCGAGCGTGGTCGACACGGACACGGCGCATGGCCGTCGCGGCGGCCGCGAAGAAATAAGCTCGATCCGCGAAGCGCGGCCTCGGCGAACCGGGTGCGTCAAAGAGCCGCAAATAGGCCTCGTGCACCAGTTCCGTCGGCGAGCCCTCGGCCTCACCCTGAACCTGCCGGGCCGCCATGCGCTTCAGTTCATCGTAGACGCGATCGAACAACTCGTTTTTCGCCAACGGGTCGCCGGCGTGCAGGCGGTCGAGGATCGTCGTCAACGCCGTCACTTCTTCCCCTCAATGGCAGCCTCGGCCTGGTTCAGATAATCACGCCGCGATCCTGTGTAAAAGTTCCAGCCGCCTGACTGATAGTGTTGTTCGTGTTGGGCGCGCGCTCGCTCCAATGCCGCCCGGGCGGCGATCGGGCGGCCAAGTTTCGACTCGCACAGGCCGATCAACAAAGTGCGCACATCTTCCACCTCGTACCCGACAGCGTCGACGAGCGCAAACGGCGTCATGAAGCAGGCACACACCCGAGCCGCCGCCCGTGCCTCGGGGCCATGCAAAACGGCCAGCGCCGCGGCAAACTGATTCGCCCGAATCAACAGCACCGCACGCTCGTTCACGTGATCGTCAGGTGTCAGCATGTCGAACCAGCGCCGAGCCAGTTCGTACTGGTCCGCCGGCAAGTCCGGCAGGTACGCAATCTCGACGGCCGCGTGCGTTCCGATTGAAAAGTCGAGATTCTCCCCCGTCTTCTTCGCGATCTCCGCAACGATCATCGCGTCCCGAATCGCGGCGGCATATCGGTCCGTTCGGTAATAGTAAGCGGCTCGACGGTTAAGGTTTCCCCAAGTTGGTTCGGCCGCAACCAGACGATCCCATAGCGGGCCGGCGTTTGCCGGCGGAACGGAATCGAGTTCCATCCGTAGCCAATGCAATCGATCCTCGGCAAACGCGCCGGGGAAAGGAAACTCACCCGCTGGCCGCGGGCGGCGAAGCAATTCCTGTCGATTCCGTTCCCACGTCGCCTCGTCGTGCGGAACGAAGAAGCCGGTGTTCGGGTCCAACTCGCCTCGCACCAGCACCCGTGTCCAGAGGTCAAGCGTGTCCGGATCGATCTCCAGATCGGCGGACGGCAGAACGACGGGGGCCGGCTCTCGAATGCCGGCGAACGAGCACCCTTTCGCCGAGCACGGGAAGATCGTGCGGGCGTAGAAATCGAGTGGCTTTTCGGCGACGAGGTCGAGTAATCGATCGTGAGCCGAGAAATGCCGGACCACGAAAAATCGGCCACCCACGGCGAGGCGCCGGAGTTCGTCCGGATACCTTCGGCCCTCCGGCAGGTCGAGCCGGCGAAGTGGGCGGAGAGCGGACACCCGGCCGTCGTCCGTCAATACACGCTCGCCGTCGGCCGCTACCGGATGAAGGACGTAGCCCTTTGGCTCGCCGACGACGCACAGGTTGTAGTAACTCCACGAGTCTC
Source organism: Gemmataceae bacterium (assembly GCA_036266155.1). GTDB lineage: Bacteria > Planctomycetota > Planctomycetia > Gemmatales > Gemmataceae > SIAJ01. The sequence goes on from DATANR010000502.1 coordinate 77,058, forward strand.
GATTCCCGTCGACACCGCCGAACTGGGCGGCCAGGACGTCCTCGTGCAAGAACACGGCCTGTGTCCAATCCGGCGGCGGAGTCTGGTTGTAAACGACGGAACAGGCGGCCCCATCTGGCTGCCAGTCGGCCGTCCGCCACCACTGGATGCCGTTGGCGTCGCACGTCGCGGCCCGCGCACCGGATGGGCTGAAGGCCACTCGCTTCACATCGGTCGGGTGACCGCCGAGCGCTCTTAAGAGTCGGCCATCCGTCGCTGACCAGGCCCTGGCGATGGTGCCGGCCGCCGTCAGAAAGACCTTCCCGTCCGGGCTGAATCGGCAATCGGTGACGGGCTTGTCGTCGTGATCGAGTTGAGCGACGAGGCGACCAGTGACGCCGTCCCAAAGTTGAATCCGGGTATTCTTCTTCGGGTCATCGTCCGGCAATTGGCCCGGATCCGAGACCGTGACGACCCGGTTGGCCCCCGGGTCCATGTAGACTTTGTGGATCACGCCGTCGCCCCGACGGATCACGCTCCGCCGCCGGCCCGAAGGCGAGTCCCAAATGTAGGCCGCGGTGAAGTTGTGCATCATTATGGCCCGGCCGGCCTGGTCAAACTCGAAGTGCCAGGCGTACGTTTCCTTGTCCCAGAGCTGGGCAAGCTCCCGGCCGGACAGCATGTCCCACAGAGTCCCGCCCGAGGCGACGTCGGTCCGAATCAGCGTTCGCCCGTCCGGGCTGAGCTGGGCGGCCGGCAACGTCGGTCCAGGGGTAATGCGGGCCGTTTCCTGACCACGGGCGAAGAGCGTCATCATGACAAACTGTCGCAGATCGGCGGCTTCCGATGGCAGGAGTTTCAACCGCCGTGCCAGCCGGAGCATGCCGGTCGGATACTCGCGGGTTTCAAAGAACTTCAAATCCAGATCGACGGCCACACTGGCCGCCTGATACTCGGCTTTCTTGCGCTCGGTATTCGCCTCGGCCTGTAGGCGCTCAGCGGCTTTGCGCTGCACCGTCTCGTCGCGGCGCGCCTGATCGGCCTGAACGAGGCCGATCGAAGTACCGACCACACCACCGACGAGTAACACGAGCAGGCCTGCGGCGACCGTCACCCTTGCCTTGTTCCGGCGCGCAAACTTCCGCATCCGATACATGGCGCTCGGCGGCCGTGCTTCCACGGCTTCGTCGCTTAAGTAGCGCTGGACGTCGCGACTCAGGGCGTTGGTGGTCTCATAGCGCCGATTGCGGTCTTTCTCCAGGCAGCGCATGACGATCCAGTCCAGCTCACCCTTCATCAAAGCGGTCAGCCGCTTCGGATCGGTGCCGCGCACCGCCGCCGCGGACGGCAGCGAAGCGTCCGTGCTCAACTTGGTGCTCGGCCGTTGCGGTTCCTCTTCGCGAATAATGCGAACCATTTCGTCGAACGCGGCCTTGCGTAGGCGTTGACCATCGAAGGGCCGCAAGCCCGTGAGCAATTCATACAGGATTACGCCGAGCGAGTAGATGTCGGCCCGTGTGTCGACATCCAGGGCACTGAACCCGGCTTGCTCGGGGCTCATGTATTCGAAGGTGCCGACAACCGCGCCGAATTGAGTGGAGATCGATTCATCGGTCAGCCGGCCGCCGGTCGCCTTGGCCACGCCGAAGTCGATCACCTTCGGCACCGGCTTGCCGTCATAGAGCGTCACCAGAATATTCGACGGCTTCAGGTCGCGGTGAACGATGCCCTTTTGGTGCGCATGTTGCACGGCCTGGCAGACGGGGATGAATAGTTCGAGCCGTTCCTTCGGCGTGAGCCGGGCCGAATCGCAGTATTGTGTGAGCGGTTGGCCATTAACCAATTCCATCACGAAATAAGGCCGGCGATCGGCGGTCAAACCGCCATCGAGCACCTTGGCGATGTTGGGATGATCCATCATCGCGAGGGCCTGCCGCTCGGCGTCAAAGCGCACGATCACCCGCTGCGAGTCCATCCCGGCCTTGATGAGCTTGAGGGCCACCTTGCGTTGGACGGGCTCGGTCTGCTTGGCGACCCACACCTCGCCCATGCCGCCTTCGCCGATCTTTTCGAGCAACTTGTAGCGCTCGCCGACGACGATTCCGGCTTCCGGCCCAGGCTGATAATCGGACGTCGCGAGTTGCCCGGCCGCCGGCGGTTCTAGCCGATCCTTACCGGCCGCGAACGCCGCGAGCAGTACATCGAGTCGTTGACGAAGTTCCGGATTGCCAGCGCACTCCCGATCGAGAAATTGCCGGCGGTCCGCCGGGTCCGGCCGATTGAGGGCGGCCAGAAACAGGGACTCCTCGTTCATGGAAACCTCGGCCGCGAGATCGTGTTACTTCATCCTGCGGAAATGGGGGAACAAACCCCTCAACAAAATGGTCACGAACCTTCGACCGAGAACATTTTTCGCACGCGCTCCGACACCCGCTTCGGCCGGCCGCTTGCCGCATCGATCGGCACCCACACTGTGCGCGCCTTCGCCAGGACTTTGCGATCGTTCGCGCGCAGAATCTCCGTATGTCGGTCGAAACGCAAACCCGCGGCGGTGCCGATCCAGGTGCGCAAGATCAATTCTTCGCCAGGACCGGCGGGGGACAAATAATCGATCTCGTGGCGGACGACCATCCAGATGAGCCCGGCCTGATCCTCCGGCAATGCCGCCGAGAACCAATGGGCCTTGGCGACGTCCTGCACCCAGCGCAAGTAGACGGTGTTGTTGACGTGATTCAAGTCGTCGATGTCCACGGGCTCGACGCGGATGGGCATTTCGAAGGGGGCAACAGGTTCCATCGATTTGACCCACACATGGGACGAATAGGTCCCATGGGACCTATTCGTCCCATGTCTTTCAATTGCAGCCCCTAATCCACAAACGGATCCGCCCCCAGGTCGCCGAGCAACTCTTTGCGTTGCCGTTCGTAGTGCATCAGGTCGAGGCGCTGGCGATAGTGCTTGCGCTCCGTCTTCCTCTGCGCGGTCACGAAGAGCTTGCGGAACTCGTCCCAGTTGCGATTGCCGCCGGCCTTGCCAAGTTCCATCAGCCGGTGGTAGCGTTCCGGGCTCAGTGCTTCCAGCAGTTTGTCTTGAAGGCTCAGGTAAAGCTGCCCGCTGCCGGGGTCGCCCTGGCGGCCGGCACGACCCAACAATTGGCGGTCGACGCGGATGGCGTCGTGCCGCTCGGTGCCGATCACATGCAGGCCGCCGGCCGCGGCGACGCCGGGCCCGAGCTTGATGTCCGTACCGCGGCCTGCCATGTTCGTCGCCACGGTCACCGTGCCCGGCTGGCCCGCTTGCGACACGATCAGGGCTTCCTCTTTATCCTGCTTCGCGTTCAGGACTCGATGCGGTATCCCCAAATCGGTCAGCCGCTGCGACAACGCCTCCGACTTTTCCACGGACCGCGTACCAACCAGCACCGGCCGATTGGCTTCGCGCATGCGCTTGATGTCCTGCACGATCGCGTCGAACTTTTGCGCCTCCGTCGGGAACACGAGGTCTGGCATGCGGACGCGCTTGATCGGCATGTTCGTCGGAATCTGCACGACGCGCAGCTTGTAGACGCGGGCGATCTCTTTCGAGTTCTGCACCACGGTGCCGGTCATGCCCGCCAGCTTTTCGTACAAGCGGAAGTAACTCTGGTAGGTGATCGACGCCGCGTGATCCGCCGCCACGTGGATCGGCACTTGCTCCTTGGCCTCGACCGCCTGGTGCAGACCCTCGCGCCAGTGGCGATCCGGCATCGGCCGGCCCGTGCTTTCGTCGACGATGACGACCTTGTTTTCCAAAATCATGTAGTGGTGATCGAGCACGAAGCGGTGGTTCGCTTGTAGTCCCTTTTCGATTGCTTCGATCAACTTGTCCATGGCCGGCGCATGCGGGCCGCTCGGCGGGCTCGAATAGCGGGCGAGGTGTCGGCCGGCCTCGGTCACTTCAAGTTTGTCTTTCTTGACGTCGAACGTGAAGTGTTCGTTGAACTTCATCATCTTGGCGACGCCGTCAGCCCAGTAGTACATGACGCACTCTTCGGGCTTCGCCTCGCGCGTCGGAGCGCTGATGATGAGCGGCGTCCGGGCCTCGTCAATGAAGATGCTGTCCGCCTCGTCGACCAGCGCGAAGTAATGCCCACGCTGCACGCGTGGATCGACCGTATTTGTGCCGGGCCGGGCCGTCCACGGGCCCCAGAAGGGCGTGGACGCCACCTGCCCGCCGCTCCGCTTTAAGCGATCGCGGAGGAAGTCGAAGCCGAATTCGGAAGCCGTTCCGTAAGTCACGTCCTCGCGGTAAGCGACCTGCCGCTCGGCATCCTCCATCTTCTGTTGCAGGAAGCCGACGCTTAGACCGAGCGAGCGGTAGACGGGGCTCATCAGCTCGGCGTCGCGCTTGGCGAGATAGTCGTTGACTGTGGCGACATGGACGCCGCGGCCGACGAGGGCGCGCATAAAGACGGGAAAGCACGCCGTCAGCGTCTTGCCTTCGCCCGTCGCCAGCTCGGTGAGCGCCCCTTCGAACATGACGACGCCGGCCGCGAGTTGCACGTCGAAGGCGCGCATTTGCAACGCACGCCAGACGGCCACGGAACAGAGGCCGAATCCTTCCGCGATGAACTCGCGGCTCATGTCGCCGGCTCGCGCACGGCCGCGGCATTGATTCGCGCGCGCTTTCAATTCGTCCGAAGACAGCTTGCCAAAGAGTTGCTCGTAATGCCGAATCCGCGGCACCAGCAACGCGGCACGTGCGAGCCGACGCTGGGCCGGCAAACCGACCTGGGCCACAACCTGATTGCGCGGCATGGTTCCGAGCCGGCCGGAGTACGGCAGGTTCGGCGGGCAGAGGGGGTCCTTGACATTTTCGAGCAGGCGCTCGGCGACAGCGGCGTCACTCACGGTCTTCACTCGGCAGGGCCACGGGGCAGTCGAATGGCCTATTCTACCGGACGGATACAGCGATCGTTAGAGGGGCGTTGGAGTCCCGCCTTTAGGTGGTCATTGCGACCCGAACCGCCTAAAGGCGGGACTCCAACAAAGATTACGTAATCGTCAGCGTCGGTGCTGTCGACGTCAGTGCCGTGCCGCCGATGGTCGCGGTGATATCGGCCGTTCCCGCGGTATTCGCCGTGAAGATTGCGGAATAGGTGCCATCGCCATTGTCCGTCACTGTGCCGAACGTTCCGTTGCCCGTGCCGGCGCCGGTGATACTGAAGACGACCGTCGACCCGCCCGCGGGTTCTTGAACGTTGTTGGCGTCCTTCGCGGTCAGGGTGACGGTCGAGGTGCTGCCGTTTGCGATGGACGTCGGCGCCAACGACACGAGCGACTTCAACGGATCCGCCGCCCCCACCACGGTGATCGTCGGCGCCGTCGAGGTCACTTGGACGCCGTCGATGGTCGCGGTGATCGTGTTGGTCCCGGCCGTCGTGCCGGTGAACACAACGTCGTAGGTGCCGTCGCCGTTATCAGTGACGGTGTCGAAAGTCCCGCTGCCCGTGCCGGCCCCAAGACTGAAGACGACCGTTGAGCCGCCGCTGGTGAGCTGCGTGCCGCTCGAGTCCTTGGCCGTCAGTGTCACCGTGGCTGTGCCGGTCGATTGAATTGTCGGCGTATCGATGGAAACCAACGACTGAGCGGGATCAGCAGTCGGGCTGCCCACGGTGATCGTCGGCGCCGTCGATGTCAGCGCCACGCCGTCGATCGTCGCGGTGATGGTGTTCGTGCCATCGGCCATCCCCGTGAACGTCGCCGTGTAAGTGCCATCGCCGTTGTCGGTGACCGCGCTGAACGTGCCGTCCGCCGTGCCGGCGCCCAGGCTGAGAAGGACTGTCGAGCCGCCCGCCAGTTCCTGATGACCGTTCGCATCCTTGGCGGTCACGGTGACTGTGCTCGTCGCACCCGTGTTGATCGACGTCGGCGCCAGCGTCACCAGCGATTGTGCAGGATCGGTCGGCCCAACGATGGCGACATTCGGTGCGACCGTCGAAACGGTTGTGCCATTGAGCGTCGCTTTGATCGTGTTGTCCCCGGCGGTCGTGGCCGTAAACGTTGCGGTATAGGTGCCGTCGTTGTGGTCGGTCACCGTGCCGAAGGTCCCCTGGCCGGCGCCAATGCCCATGCTGAACAAGACGGTCGCGCCGCCGGTGGTGATCGGGTTGCCGCTCGCGTCCTTGGCCGTCAGCGTCACGGTGCTGGTGCCGTTGATCGATAGGGTCGCCGGTGCGATGGCCACCGTCGACTTGGTCGGATCGGCCGTCGGCACCGTGACGGTAATCGTCGGCGCCGTCGACGTGACGGACGAGCCGTTGAAGGTCGCCTTGATCGTGTTGGTCCCGGCGCCCGTGGCGTTGAACGTCGCGGAGTAGGTGCCGTCGCCGTTGTCGGTCACCGTGCCGAAGGTGCCCGTGGCCGTGCCGGCGCCGAGGCTGAAGAGCACCGTGCCGCCGCCAGTCGGTTCCTGATTGCCGGCCGTGTCTTTCATCGTCAGCTTGACCGCCGTCGTGCCGCCCACGAGCAGCGATGTCGGACTTGCCGATACAGTCGACGTCGTCAGGTCGGGCGGTCCGACCACAGTGACGGTCGGCGCGGTTGTCGTGACGTTCGCGCTGTTCAGCGTCGCCTTGATGGTGTTCGTCCCCGCGGTCGTCGCTGTGAACGTCGCGGTATAGGTACCGTTGGCGTGGTCGGTCACAGTTCCGAAGGTGCCGCTGCCCGTGCCCGAGCCGAGGCTGAAGAGGACCGTCGCGCCGCCGGTTGTGATCGGGTTGCCGTTCGCATCCTTGGCCGTCAGCGTGACCGTGCTGGTTCCGCCCGTTGCGACGGAAGCCGGGGCAATCGCGACCGTCGACTTGGTCGGGTCGGCCGTCGGCGCAGTGATGATGATGGACGGCGACGACGTGACGGCCGAACCGTTGAAGGTCGCGGTGACGCTGTTGGTCCCGACGCCCGTGGCCGTGAACGTCGCGGTGTAGGTGCCGTTGGCGTGGTCGGTCACGGTGCCGAACGTCCCCGTGCCCGTGCCAGCGCCGAGCGCAAAGAGAACCGTCGCGCCGCCGGTTGTCAGCGAATTGCCGTTGGCATCCTTGGCCGTGAGCGTGATCGTGCTCGTCCCGCCGACGATCAAGCTGCTCGGAGACGCCGAAACGGTCGACTTGGTCGCATCGGCCGGCCCGACGATGGTGATCGTCGGCGCCGTCGTGGTCAGCGTCTTGCCGTTGATCGTCGCCTTGATCGTGTTCGTGCCCGCCGTCGTCCCCGTGAATATTGCGGAGTAGGTGCCATTGGCGTGATCGGTGACCGTGCCGAACGTGCCCTGGCCGGTGCCCGCGCCGAGGCTGAACGTGACCGTGGCCCCGCCCTTGGTGATTAGGTCGCCGTTGGCGTCCCTGGCCGTGAGTGTCACAGTCGATGTGCCATTGACCGCGATCGACGCCGGCGACGCCGCGACCGTCGAATCCGCGGCGCTGGCCACGCCGACGACGTTGGGCGGCGTCACGGTCGGGGGGACGACCGAAAACCCGAGCGCGTTGCCGACCATCTGCGCGATGTTCTCATTAACCGTCGCCCACTCGCCGATCGCTTCGGAAATGCCAGCTGAGAACGTGTCCGGAAACTCATTCAGTAGGACCAGTGTTTCCTGAGCCTCCGCGAAGACGCCCTTGAAATAGGCCTCCACCATCGGCCGGAAGATTGGGCTGGCGATCATGCCGGGATTCTTGCTGAGTGCCTGCAGCGTGAAAGCGGTGCGTTGCGTCGCCAGCGCGAATGTATTCAAATCCGCTGCCGTCGCCGGCGTCACGCGGTCTTCCAGGGAATCGATCGACAGGCGGGTCTTGCGAGCTTTCATGGGTCCCACTCACGAGAAGAAGCGCGGGTAGCGAGTCCGAACATCCAAAACTAGCACGAGCCTTAAGCCGCGCCAAGTGTTGACGGACACTTGGGTTGCGCGTAGCACACGCAACGCGGACGATCTTTATCTAATCGCGGGCAATCTTTGCGAGCGGGCGCGAAGCGGCGTGAAGTCTCATGGAATACTCATAGGCACGGACGGCCAATCGGCACCAGTTATGGCGATCGCGAGGAAGGGAACGCTTCCGCGCGGCAGATTCATTTCAACCGAAAAGGAGAGATTGCCAACAGAGATTGCCAAACACATATGGGGGGTTGGCAATCTCTCCTCGTGTTTTCGCGCACATGTTTATACCGGCGAAGGAGATGTGTCAAAAACGCGGAAGCCAAAATTCTAGCGCCAGGAAGCCCCGATATTGGCTCGTCGGCAAAGCCACATTTTCACATCGGGGCGAGCATCAGGATCTCAACGGCCACGAACCACTACTCGGCCGTTTCCTGATACGCCCCGCCGGCGTGGATCGGCAGGCGGCGAACTTCGCCGGTCTTCGGGTCGGTTACCATCCAGCCAAGCCAGCGCCAGGCTTCGGGCGAGGCGCTCATCACACGGCCGGTTTGCTCGTCAATCGCCGCGGTCTGATGTTCCGGCAATTGATGCCCCGTCGAGAGACACTCTCCTGTGGCCGCGTCCCACACCTTCAGGCTGTTGTCATCGGACCCGGAAACGATGCGTGTGCCGTCCGGGCTCCAGGCGCACGCAGTGACCGAAGTCGTGTGCCCTTGGAGGGTGAGTCGGCACATGCCCGTGGCCGCGTCCCACACCTTCAGGCTGGTGTCCCAGGACCCGGAAACGATGCGTGTGCCGTCCGGGCTCCAGGCGCACGCCCGGACCGAATTCGTGTGCCCTTGGAGGGTGAGTCGGCACGTGCCCGTGGCCGCGTCCCACACCTTCAGGCTGGTGTCATCGGACCCGGAAACGATGCGTGTGCCGTCCGGGCTCCAGGCGCACGCAGTGACCGAATTCGTGTGCCCTTGGAGGGTGAG
>DATANR010000503.1:0-47992 GCA_036266155.1 Gemmataceae bacterium
TGCCACTGGCGCACTTCGGTCCAGTTAACGAGTCGTAACCAGTTATCTCCAAAGCTGTTATTCGCTGCATTGAGACAGGCTGCTCATGGGACCAACTGTCAAACCTGTTCACTATGCCAGAGACCCGAATGCGACAGTCCCAGAGATTGCCAACCCCCCATATGTGTTTGGCAATCTCTGTTGGCAATCTCTGCTTCTTGGGTTGCTGGCGACTGCGCTGGGCAGTTAAAGTTTGCCCGTTGTAGCGGTCGCATCTTGAACCGGGGCGCTGCTTTCTTGCGCGCCTCGCCCCATCGCCTGCCGATGACAGAAGGGAGACAACTCACCGCCCCCGACGTGGGGTTTGTGCAAGACATGGAGACATGGGATGGTCAAGTTCCGCTTCGGCTTCCGCCTCCTGGCCGCCCTGACGCTCCTGGCCGGCCTCGCCAACGCCGGCCTCGCCGACGACCCGACGGCCGCCACGCTCCTCGGCTACAAGCCCGCACAGACGGTGGACGTGACGATCCCCGCTGCCGCCGAGGTTTCTACCTGCACGGTCAAGCTCGAATATCTCAAGAAGCTGCCCGACGGCAAACAGCCGACGGCCTGGGTGGTCAAGGACAGTGGCGGCAAGATCTTGCGAAAATTCTACGATTCGACTGGGACGGGCGGGGTCAACAGCATCGCCTACTACCGCGATGGCGAAGAGGTTTACCGCGACATCATCACGGGCGGGAAGATCAATCAGTTCCGCTGGGTTGGCGCCGAGGGGAGCAAGTGGGGTGTCGATCTATCTGGAAAGGGCAAAGTCGATTCCTGGGTGGTCATCTCTCCGGAAGAGGTGAGCCAGGAGTTACTTACCGCGGTTCTGACCAACGATGAGAAGCGGCTCGAAGCTCTGCTCATCACGCCGGCAGAACTTGCCTCAATGGGGCTGCCGCAGGCGGAAGTCGCGCGCATCCAGGCCAAGCTGGCGGCCGCGCCGGCCACCTTCGCTGCGACGACGAAGGCACTCGCCGGCCTGAAGGCCGCCGACGTTTCGTGGATTCACCTCGAAACCAAGCTGCCGCAGACGATTCCGGCCGATTCCATCGGCGCCGCGGCGGACGTGGTCAAGTACAAGCACGGCGCGATCCTCTACCAGAACGGAAATGGCGCCGGCGCCAAGCACGACTGGCTGCAAACGGGCGAGATCATCCAGGTCGGCAAGGCCTGGCGGCTCATCCAGGCGCCGACGGCGGGGATGCAAAACACTGAGATTGACGATACGGCGAAGAATGGACCGGGCCCAATTCCGATTCCGAAGGGTGCGGAGAAGCTCATTCAGGATTTGAACGAATTGGATAAGGCCGGACCGGGACCGGGCAAAGACGGATTGATTGCATTCAATTTGAAACGGGCCGGCATCCTCCAGCAGATCGCGGCTCTGTGCACGAAGGCCGAAGATCGCGACGTGTGGTTGCGGCAGGTTGCTGACGCTTTTGCCGGTGCCGCGCAACAGGGTGATAAGGGCTCGCTCGACCGGCTCAGCCAGTGGAAGGACGCCGTCGCAAAAGAGCCGGGCAGCACGATCGTTGCCTATGTCCAGTTCCGCCACATGAGTTCGGAATACTCGGTCGAACTCGGCAAGATTGGTACAGCGGGCCAGGACAAGCTGACCAAGCTCCAAGAGTCGTGGAAAGAGAAGCTGACCAAGTTCATCAACGACCATCCGAAGACCGACGACACGCCGGATGCCATGTTGCAGCTTGGCATGGTCAACGAGTTCTTCGGCTCGAAGATGGATGGCGAAGCGAAGGCCGCGTACGGGTTGCTCATCAAGAACTTCCCGACGCATACGCTGGCCAAGAAGGCGCAAGGGTGCCTCGATCGGCTGACGCTCGAAGGCAACACGATCAAGCTCGCTGGCCCGACCGTCGGCGGCGGGCCGCAATTCAACATCGCGAGCCACGCGGGCAAGGCCGTGATCGTGTACTACTGGGCGAGCTGGAATGACTTGGCTCAGACGGACTTCAGCAAAATCACGTTGGCATTGAAGGCGTTCCCTGGCAAGGTCGAACTGGTCGGCGTCAACCTCGACACGGCGGCCGGCGACGCGCTGGCATTCATCAAGGCGAACAACGTGGCCGGCACGCATCTGCACATGCCGGGCGGCCTCGATAGCCCGCTGGCGGCGCAGTACGGCATCACGTCGCTGCCGGTGATGTTCTTGGTGGGGCCGGACGGCAAGGTCATCACGCGGACGGCGCAGGCGGCCACGGTTGACGAGGAGTTGACGAAGATCTTCAAGACCGAGGAAAAGAAGTAATTGGATCGCCGCTTGCGGCGTAGCGCCGGCGTGCTACGCCGCAAGCGGCGATCGGTATATCGTTGGGTCCGCCACGCCCGCTTCCTCAAATCCCTTCTTGCGCAAAACGCACGAATCACATTGCCCACACGCCCGCCCTCGCTCGTCGGGGTCGTAGCAACTCAACGTCTGCGAATAATCGACGCCGAGCCGCACGCCTTCGCGGATGATTTCTGCCTTCGTCAACTTCAAAAGCGGTGCGTGAACGCGGAACGTGCCTGTCCCCTCGACCCCGGCTTTCGTCGCCAAGGTCGCAAGTCTTTCGAACGCCTCCAAAAACTCCGGTCGGCAATCCGGATAGCCCGAGTAATCGAGCACATTGGCCCCGATGAACAGCTCGAACGCGCCAACCGTTTCCGCGTAGCCCAGGGCCAGCCCGAGCAAGATGGTATTCCGCGCCGGCACGTAGGTGACCGGGATGCCGTGGATCATCTCGTCGGCCGAGCGTCCCTTGGGCACATCAATCGACGCCGTCAATGCTGAGCCGCCGATCGCCCGCAGGTCGAGCCGCACGGTGCGATGGTCGATAGCTCCCATCGACTTCGCGATCACCTCAGCCCGTTCCAATTCAATGCGATGCCGCTGGCCGTAGTCGACGCTCAGAGCATACACATCGAAGCCCTGCGACTTCGCGATCGCTGCCGTCGTGGTGCTGTCGAGCCCGCCGCTGAGAAGAACAACCGCTCGGGGCATTTGCCTCTCCGCCTTACGATGTGGAACGCCGTGCCGGCACTCGTATCAAGACTCTACCCGCGTGGAGAGTGTTGTGGCCGAACAGACCGTACCGACCGGCGACTTGGAGACGTTTCCGAATCCCGCTCCGGGCCGGGATTACACGATCGAGATCGTCTGTCCCGAGTTCACGAGCATGTGCCCGAAGACCGGCCATCCGGACTTTGGCACGATCACGTTTCGCTACACTCCGGACCGTCTGTGCGTCGAGCTGAAATCGCTCAAGCTCTACTTGCACTCCTTCCGCAACCAGGGCATTTTCTACGAAGCAGTCACGAATCGGCTGCTCGACGACTTCGTGCGAGCCTGCTCGCCGCGCCGTTGTCAGGTGATCGGCGCCTTCACGCCGCGCGGCGGCATTAGCACGACGGTGACCTGCGTGTTCGAAGCCAAACAAGGTTGATCGGAGTTCGCACGTGAGGCTCTTCGTCGCCGTCGTCGCTTGTGTCGTCCTCACGACGGGTGCGCACGCCGGCATCTACAGCCCGAACGAGCCGTTCTTGTTTGAAATCGACGCCGAGGGGTTTGCGAAACCGATCCAATACTCGGGTGGCTTCAACAGCATCTTGGCAGAGGTTCGCGAGATCGGCATGCGGCCGCAGCCGGGACTGGATCAGGTGAACGAGCGGCGAAAGAAGGTTGAAGCGCGCGTCGGCGATCGGCAAGCTCGCGGTACGAGCACTTTGCCGGCCGAGGAGATTGCAGGCTTGACTGCCGACCTGATTCGACTGAACGACAACGACAAAGCACTCAACATACTTCAGCCGCTTGCCCGCGATCCGCGTCGCGGCGGGTTTATCGCGTACACGCATCTGGCACGTGCTCATGCCGGCCGCGGCGAGTGGCGCGAAGCCTTCGAGCAGCAGCAGATGGCGGTGCGCTACTCAGACTTCCCCACGTCGTTTAGAAACTTCACAAAGCCGCAGCTTGCGTGGCTGAAGCGCGTTGAGCGTGACTACTACTTGCCGTGGCTGGCCCATCGAGCCGATGAATCGCGCCGTGGCCGGCCCGGCGATCTCCGCGAAGACATCGATGTTCTGTTTCCGACGACGCAACCGCCGAAACGACCCGAAGATCCCGTTCAATTCGTGGGGCCGGACGGTCAATACGGAGCCGGACAAATTGCGGAATCGGAGCGCAGGAAACTCCCGCCGGACGCCCTGGCCATTGTGCAGCAACTCGTGCTCTGGCACCCGCAAGACGCCCGGCTCTACTGGCTGCTCGGCGAGTTGTACAACGCGGACGGCGACGTCGAGACGGCAATGAACATCCTGGACATGTGCAGCTATGCCATGAGCTACACAAATCCCAACGTGATCGAACATCGCCGCGTGTTGAAGTCGGCGATCGATACCGCGATCGCGGTCAAAAACGAGCAGATTGCTCGCGAACGTGAATTGCAATTGCAGGTCGAGCGCGATGCCAGGAAGCGAATTTGGTGGATTGTTTCAATTGCAGTTGCGTTAGGATTGCTGCTCATCTACTACCAATCACGCGAGGTTTTTCGTCGCATTCGCCGCCGCATGAGAGCCTGACGTGCCGACCAATCCGTTTGCCGACGCGCATCGCCACCTGAGCCGGCGCGATCCACGGTTGAAACCGCTGATCGCGCACGTTGGCCCGTGTACGCTGAAGCCGCACCGCAACGCGTTTCGCATTCTCAGCAGTTCCATCGTATCGCAACAGATTTCGACCAAGGCGGCCGCGTCGATCAGCAAGCGCGTCCGAGCCTTGTGCGGCCGCGGTGGCATTCGGCCGAATGCGATAGCCGAGCTGACTAACGAGCAGCTTCGCACCGCCGGCCTGTCGGCGTCGAAGGTGCTGTCGATGCGCTCACTGTCGCAGTATTTTCTCGATAATCCGACGCTCGTGCGCCGCTTCAAAACGATGACCGATGAGGAGGTCATTCAAGCGCTGTTGCCAATTCGCGGCGTCGGCGTCTGGACGGCCCAGATGTTCTTGATCTTCTGCCTCGGTCGGCCCGACGTGTTGCCGACGGCCGATTTCGGCTTTCAGGCCGGCGTCCGCGACGTGTTCGGCATGCCGGAGTTGCCGAAGGCCAAATACCTCGAAGAACTGGCCGAGGCCTGGCGACCCCATCGGACGGCGGCGACATGGTATTTCTGGCGCAGCCGCGACATCGTCCTGCCGGCAGCGGAGTAGGCTCAGGTTCTCGCCGCCCGCGTCAGCCGGTCGCAAACCGCGAACCACTCATCGGTCGCCGGCGGCATTTCCACAACGATCTCACTAAAGCCGCTGTCGTCTAGTTCGTGCAGCACGGCGTATAACTTTGCGGCATAGCCAGCCGCATCGCCTGGCATTTCGACAACTCGACCGGAAACGTTGATCGCTCGGCCAATCACCAGTGCCGCCGAGTTTTGGCCAAGGCGAGTCCGCACTTCCTTCTGATTTGCCACGAGCACCACGGGGGTTCGCGGCGCGTAATGGCGCGGCAGCATCCCCGGCGAGGGCAGGGGACGGTCTGCGCTTCCTACCGGAACGTGGATTGGTCCGATCAGCCGTTCCAGTTCCGCTTGCGAAATCGGCCCCGGTCGCAGGAACTGCGGCCGGTCGCCGGACAGGTCGATGACCGTCGACTCGATACCGTTCGACGTTGGGCCGCCATCCAAGATCAAGTCGATTCGTCCATTCAAACCGGCGAGCACATGTTCGGCCCGCGTCGGGGACAGTTGGTTTGAACGATTCGCCGACGGCGCTGCCAACGGAATACCGGCCTCACGAATAAGCCCGATCGCGACCGGATGCGCCGGCATGCGGACGGCGACCGTCGGGCCTCCGCCCGTCACAATGTCCGGCACCGCTGGAGTTTTCGGCAGTACCAGTGTTAACGGTCCTGGCCAATATCTGCTCGCGAGTTTGGCAGCCACGGGCGGCCAGCCAGCAGCAACCTGCCGCAGCATTGCTTCGCCATCGACGTGGACAATCAGCGGATTGTTCGCCGGCCGGCCCTTGGCGACGAAGATGCCGGCCACGGCCGTTGCGTCCAGGGCGTTTGCCCCCAGACCGTAGACTGTTTCCGTGGGGAAGGCGACCAGGCCGCTGCCCCGCAACATGTCTGCTGCTTCACGAAGGATCGATGGCTCCGGGTTCCCGGCGTCGATCCGCAGGACACGGGTCGTTCGTTCTGCCACGTCACAACTCTTGGGATATGCTCTATGGTCCCTTATACCGGTCCGGTTGAATTGCCGTCGGGGAATGTCCCGGCGGGTGGGTTTGTGGTACAACGACAACCAGACTCCGAGAGTATCCCCACCGGACCCTGGACGGCCCGGAGCACCATGGCGATTGGCCCTCTTCCCGAACCCACGCCGGAATCGCGCCGCGTCGCGGCCGAGCGCTTTGGCCGCGCGCAGCAGGTCGCGGACAGTGGGAATTTCGATTACGCCATTCAGCTACTGCTGACGTGCTGCAAGATCGAGCCGCGCAATTTCCAGTTTCGCCAAATGCTGCGGCGAACGCAAAAGGCCAAATACCACAATAATCTGCGCGGCAGCCGTCTCGCGTTTCTGACGACCGTTCGAACACGGGCCAAATTGAAGACAGCCAAGCGCAGCCGCGACTACATCAAGGTGCTCGAATACGGCGAGCAACTACTGTCCAAGAATCCCTGGGATGTGAGCGCGCAGATGGACATGGCCGAGGCGGCCGACGCGCTCGGTCTTCTGGATCATGCGATTTTCTTTCTAGATCAAGCACGCCAGAAGAATCCGCGTGACGCGATGCTCAATCGGGCGCTGGCACGCTTGTTTGAAAAGCGCGGTGCGTTTTCGCAAGCAATCGCGCTCTGGCAGCTGGTCAAGGAGGTATCGCCGGCCGACGTCGAGGCCGCGCACAAGGCCAAAGACCTCGCGGCGAGCGAGACCATCGCCCGTGGCGGCTACACGGGCTCCGGCGAAAAGGCGACGATGGGCAACGGCGTACCGCGACCGGGCGCCAAAACGGTCGTTGCCGACGGCTCCGCCGAGCACGCGGCGGAACCGCCGGACCGCATGACGCGCGAAGCTGCTCCAATTCTCACCCGGCTCGATTCGAATCCGACGGATGCGCATCTTTATCTTCAACTCGCGACCGTCTACCGGCGGGGCAACGAGCCTGACCGGGCTCGGGCTGCGCTGGAACGGGGGCTCGGACCGACGAGCAATGATTTTCGCCTCGTGCTCGAATTGACGGAGATGGACCTGGAGGTCTATCGCCGCAATCTCGCGATCGCCGACAAGAAGATCGCCGCGGCCGAGTCGGGCGAGGACGACGCTCGGCACACCGTGGACGACCTGCGGCGCATTCGCGGCAAGCTTGTCAAGGAGATTGCCGCGCGCGAAATCGAGGTTTTGCGCACGCGAGCGGATCGGTTCCCCAACGACCCCAACCACCGTCTCGAACTGGGCATCCGGCTCGCGGAGACCGATCACCTGGACGAAGCGATCGTCGAACTTCAGCAAGCCCGCAAGGACCCGCGCTATCTATGGAAGGCGGCGCTCAACTTGGGCCTGTGCTTCAAGAAGCGCAACAACTGGAAACTGGCCGAACGGAATTTTGAAGAAGCCCGGGCACAACTGCCGCCGAGCGAGGACGAGGGCCGCAAGGAAGTGCTATTTCAACTCGCAACCGGCTCGGCCGAGGCGGGCGAATTGCAAAAGGCCATTGATCTCGGGCACGATCTGGCGAATCTCGATTTCGGCTACCGCAACATCGGCAAGCTCATCGACGACTGGCACCAGCGGCTGCAAGACGGTTGATAAGTTGGAGTCCCGGCTTCAGCCGGTCTTCGGACCGCCTGACGGCGGGACTCCAACGAAATCGGCCTAGCCTGTCTTCCCAACTTCTGGCATAGTTCCCGTTTCGCCCCTTCGCGTTCGTCACCGGCATGTTTGCGCGCTCCCAGACGTCCGAGATTGACCAGCCACCACGCTGGTCGCTCGCGCGAACCGTTGCGGCCGGCCTGGTGCTCGGTTCGTTGCTCGCGTGTGCTGTTGAAATCGGCCGTATGGCGGTCGACCGCAACAAACACGTCGTCGTGCCCGGACGCGTGTATCGCACTGCACAATTGAACCCCGCTCAGCTTGAAGCATTCGTCCACAAACATGACATTCGCACTGTCGTCAACTTGCGGGGCCGACCCTTTCTGGATTGGTATACCGCCGAGGCACAGGCGACGCAGGCGCTCGGCATTTCACAGGAAGACATCACGACGTCGGCGAATCACTTGCCGTCTCCAGGCGAGATTCGCCGGTTGATCGAGGTGTTCGATCGGGCCGAGCATCCGATCGTCATCCATTGTCAGCAGGGGGCCGACCGCACGGGACTGGCGTCGGCGATGTATCAGCTTCTGTACACAGATGCGACGTATGCCGAGGCGCGGCGGCAATGTTCGCCCCGTTATGGGCACCTGGCGATTCACACCGCGGCGGCGATGGACGAATTCTTCGATCTTTACGAGCGTTGGCTCCAGGCCCGTGGCGAAGCGCATTCGCCCGCGATCTTTCGCAAATGGGCAACGGAGGGATACTGCCCGGCGAACAATCGCGCTCGGCTCGAATTGCTTGGGCCGATTGGACCAACTGAAACCGGAACGCCGATCGTGTTCCGCGTGCGGGCGCACAACACGAGCCCCGAGCCCTGGCACCTGAAAGCGGGTTCGGACGCAGGGATCTTTGCACAGTACATCGTTCAGGACCTCAACGGTGGTTTGGTAATCAAAGATCGGGCCGGGTACTTCGACCGTGTCGTCGATCCCGGCAAGTATGTCGATTTGGAACTGCCGGTGCCGGCCATCGCCAGCGCCGGCCGGTATCGCCTGTATGTCGATTTGGCGCAACGGAATGTCGTCTTCACCCAGTACGGCTCGGAGGCCTTGATTCATGACTGGGACACCCGTGATCCGGCCCAACAGCCGCGTCGTTAGCTTTCGTCGGGCGGTTGCCACGCGCACGTTGTCGATCGTCGTGCCCGTCAAGGACGAACGCGACAACGTCGAACGCCTCTATCGCCGGGTCATGGAGGTTCTGCGCGACGAATTCGCGTGGGAGATCGTCTTCGTCGACGACGGCAGCACGGACGGCACGTTTGAAGAGTTGGCGCATCTCGCGGCCATCGATCCTCGCATCAAGGTGATTCGCCTGCGCCGCAACTTTGGTCAGGCCGCGGCGATGCAGGCGGGCATCGACGCGGCGATCGGCGAACTTGTCGCGACGATGGACGGCGACATGCAAAACGATCCCGCCGATCTGCAAGCAATGGTCGCCAAGCTCGACGAAGGTTTTGACATGGTCCTCGGCGAGCGCGTCGATCGCAAGGACAACTGGCTGCGCACGTTCCCAAGCCGCCTCGCCAACAAGCTCATCCGCAAGGTGACCGGCATCCCATTCCGCGATTTCGGCTGCACGATCCGCGTCATTCGCAGCGACGTGGCACGACACATGCGCATTTACGGCGAGATGCACCGCTTCATTCCGGTCCTTGCGACCAATCTCGGCGCCAAGACGGCCCAGATCCCGGTGCGGCATCACGCGCGCACGGCTGGCAAATCAAAATACGGCATCGGCCGCACCGGCCGGGTGATGCTCGATTTGCTGACCATCAAGTTCATGTCGGGCTACCTGACGCGACCAATGCACTTCATGGGCGGCCTGGGTCTCTTGTTCTTCTTTCTCGCGTTCGTGAGTCTGGGTACGACGGTCGTTATGAAGGCGACAAGCAATCAGTGGATGACGGGCAATCCGCTCTTGTACCTGAGCGTCGGTCTCGGCCTGGTGGGGACGCAGATGCTATCGATGGGCCTGCTCGGCGAAGTGATGATGCGCACGTACTACGAAAGCCAGGACAAACGCCCCTACGTGGTCCGCGAAAGCCGCAACATGAACGACGAGCCGCTCGCGGTGTAGCGCGCCAACCCGATGCCCCCGGCAGGATTCGAACCTGCGACCTTCGCTTTAGGAAAGCGCTGCTCTATCCCCTGAGCTACGGGGGCAAACGCCATTTTTCTAGGCGTTTTTTGTCGTCTCCGGTTTTGGTCAGTAGTCTAGCTACACCAGTTACTACACCCACTAGACCTACACCTGAGACTCAATCATCATGGCGAAGCACAAGCCGGCGGACAAGCCTTATCCCGACTTCCCTTTGTTCCCTCATGCGACAGGGCAATGGGCGAAAAAGGTTCGGGGAAAGATGCACTACTTTGGGACCGACCGGGATGCAGCCCTAAAGCGGTTCCTAGAAGTGCGGGACGACTTGTACGCGGGCCGCACGCCTCGACCAAAGGCGGGCGAATTGACAGTTGCCGACCTAGCCAACCACTTCCTAACCCGCAAGCGGCAGCAAGTCGACGCGGGCGAGCTGTCGGCCCGAATGTGGAGCGACTATCACGCGGCTTGCGAATCAGCCGTCGACTCATTGGGCAGAAACCGGCCGGTCGCGGGGCTGGCCGACTCCGACTTTGCCTCGCTACGGGCGACGATGGCGAAACGACTCGGTCCGGTTGCGCTGGGAGTGTTCATCCAGCGGACACGAACCGTTTTCAAGTTTGGGTACGAGTCGGGGTTGTTGGAAGTGCCGATCCGGTACGGGCAGGGGTTCGATAAGCCGGCGCGGCGAGTGTTGAGGAAGCAACGGAGCGCGGCCGGCCCGAAGATGATTTCCGCGGCCGACGTTTGGAAGCTGGTCGAGGCCGCCGACTCGCCGATGGATGCAATGATCCTACTTGGCGTCAATTGTGGGTTTGGGCAAGCGGACATTTCGGAGCTACCACGGGCCGCCCTTGCCCGGCGACCGGGGTGGGTAGATTTCCCTCGACCTAAGACCGGAATCGGTAGGCGGTGCCCCCTATGGCCGGAGACGGTCGAGGCGTTGAAGGTGGCGACGTTGGCCCGACCGGACGCCACCGACCCGGCTGACAATGGGCTTGCGTTTATCACGCGATTCGGCCGCCCGTGGGTCCGGTATGTAGACAAGGGGAGCGAGCGGCGAGGAACCAGGAGCGACGCGGTTGCGTTGCGATTCACGCGGCTGGTGAAGCGGGCCGGGGTAACAGTGCCGGGCGGATTCTACACCCTTCGACACGTCTTTCGCACCGTCGCCGATGAAGCCCGCGACACGGTGGCGGCCGGCCTCATCATGGGACACGACGATCCAAGTATGGCGGGCGCTTACCGCGAACAAGTTAGCGACGAACGACTCCGGGCCGTTACCGATCACGTTCGCGGGTGGTTGCTCGCGGGCAAGCCGGGAAAGGTGTAGGCTGGGTGTGGGTCACCGGTCGCGACTTGCCGCGGATCCTTGCGGAACTGGCCGCCCTGCCAGAGGAAACGCGGCTGGCAATCGCTACAGCGCTCGCTGCCGGCCAGTCGACGATTACGGCGACTTTCGGGACGGGGCCGGGCAAGCGTGGCGCAAAGCGGCCTTTGAGCTGCGCTAGGTCAAGGATGAAATAAACTGAATCGTTTTTCGCCAATAAACTTGGCTATCCACGGTCGGCAAAAAAGAACGAGCACTCCTGCCGCCATTATCGCCCCGCCAATCCAATAACACCAATTGGCGATGCCGCGGAATCTGTGTATTTCGGACTGCAATTTGTCTAGCCTATCCTCGGCGGCAAATCGCTCAATCATAAGACCCTTGAGTGGCGCGGCCTCTTGATCTAGCTTTACGTAGTCGTCTGCATACTTTAACATGAACTCCCTGTCAGTCGTTACGACGCCCGGCCCCTTGTCCGCGAGCTGCATGTCGTCAAGTTCGGCATTATCCATGAACTTGCTGAACAGCCGCACTAGAAGTAGTCGCGATTTGGTTCTTGCATCAAATGACGAAACGGCCGCGGACTCCAAATCGTATTCCGCGTGCGCCCGTCTTATGTGGCCGAAACACATCACAACCGATCCTAGACAGGTCGCCCAAATACCAATCCGACGAAGCGATTTTTGGCCCCAGTCATTCATGGTCGGCAGGACATCGGCGGGCATTATCAGCGGAAGTGGCCGTGGCTCAACATTGTCATTTACCGTCAGCTCTTTTTGCTGTATTTCATCTTGTGTTCTTTGATTTGCCAGCCATCGAGAGAAGCCGATTAAGCACGCCAAGAACCCGATGCAACCAGCAAACGACGAGTAGTAGTCTAGCTTGCTCAAAAATGCGCGAGTCATCATCAGCTCAGTACGCCTTGCATCAATTTCTATTTGCTTCAAAACAATGGCCTCTTTTACCTTTTTTCTGTCAAAATGGACCTGCGCCAGCTTATGCGCTTCCTTCAAGAGATCCGCAGGAACGTTGACGGTCTTTTTGGGGTCTTTCTTCTGCGCATCGAAAAGCGCGAGCCATTCGCCCGACCTTGAATGCAAAAGCTTGATCGTATCGCGTTCAAATTCAGCTGCCACTTCGCGTTCGGTTTGAAGCTTGGCGGCGTCGCCGTCAAACCTCGCTTTTAGCTGGTCGTATTCTTTTCTCTGCCAAGAAGGATAAACGAAGCTGCCGCCAAGCAAAATCAACCCAAAAACCGCAAGGAATTTGTACAGATTGTCGGTCGGGGGAGAAATCGCTGGATTCATTGTGCCCTCGATTGCCGATCGGGAGCCGACAAGAAGGTATTCGGCTGCAGGTCATTTTGATTTTGCGATTCTAACCATCAATTTGCAATGTAAGTGGCCCGGTTTCTGGTCGACACCGAGGCCTGAACATAATGGCGAGTGAGTAGAGGACGGGACGGCTTTTTTTCGTTCACCGAACCGAACGCTTCGCACTCAGACCAGCAAACCACCGCGGCAGACGAATTAACCTCGCGTCTCCGCGGCCCGGAATGCCGGTCACACTCGGCGGGCAAGCCCGTCCCCTTCGCCCGAGCGCGATACGGGGCGGGCCGGCCTGTCTGCATTTGCCTGTCTTGCATTGACGCTGAGTCGTCGAATGCGGCTGGCAAATGCTTTTGTTTGCGGGCCGTGTCTGTGTTCATGCCGAGTCGTCGAACACGGGCGGTCTAAGCGTCGGGTTGGGGTCGGGTCTGTTTCGCTGCTGAGTCGGCGAAATGGTCGGCACTCTTTCGGCGGGTGGAATGCTCGTCGCCTTCTGGCGGCGGGTCGGTTGGGACAAATCAAAATGAATTTGCAAGTATTGCGTGAAGCCCGCGAAGCGGCGGGCAAGACGATCCTGCGGCTGCGAGATCGCATCCAGGCGGAAAGCCGCGACTTCAACGGCGAAGAGCGATCGGAGTGGGACAAGGCGAACAAGGCGTTCGACGACAACAGCCGACAGATTGACATGATTGAGCGCGGCGAACAGGTTTCGGCCGCCCTGTCGGGACGGCGCCGGGCCGGCATCCCAGGCGCCGAGGACGTTCGGCCCGGATCCAAGCGAAACAAGCCGATCGGCGACGCCTTCGAACGCGACCAGAATTTGGCGACGCAAGCATGGTTCCGGCGCCAGTCGGGTCGGCCGTTGACCGACGAACACCGCCGCGCGTGCCAGTCCCTTGGATTCCGACCGGGGGCGAAGTACCTCAACATTCGGCTGGCCCCGAACCCGGCCAACATCGAATACCGTGCGCAGTCGACGACTACGACCGCGGGCGGTTACACGATTCAGCAAGGGTTCGTCAATAACCTTGAAGTCGCGTTGAAACAGTGGAACGCGATCCGACGTTGCGGCGCCGAAGTGATTCGCACCGACACGGGCAACCCGTTGCCGTGGCCGACCATCGACGACACGGGGAACGCGGGTACGCTGCTCGCGGAAAACACGACCGTCGGCGCGTCCGTAGACATGACGTTCGGGCAGACGACTTTCAACGC
Source organism: Gemmataceae bacterium (assembly GCA_036266155.1). Lineage (GTDB taxonomy): Bacteria > Planctomycetota > Planctomycetia > Gemmatales > Gemmataceae > SIAJ01. Next base: position 13,855 of record DATANR010000503.1, read on the forward strand.
GTACAAGTTCTCGTCGGGGCTTGTGCTGGTGTCGGCCGAATTGGAACAGGACAACGCGGTCGGGCTGGTTGATCGAATGGGCACCTTGCTTGGCGAGCGGGTCGGCCGGGGATCGGAAGGTTACTTCACGACCGGCACGGGGTCGAGTCAGCCGCAAGGCATCGTTACCGGCTCGACGCTTGGCGTGACTGCGGCCAGCGCAACCGCGGTGACGGCTGACGAGCTGATCGACCTGTTCCATTCGGTCGACCCGGCTTACCGGAACGACCCGTCATTCGGGTGGATGATGAAGGATTCGGTGTTGAAGGTGGTGCGCAAGCTGAAGGATTCAAACGGCCGCTACCTGTGGTCGATTGACATGGACACGGGCATTACTGGCCCGGCCCCTGGAACCCTGTTGGGCGCGCCGCTAACGATCAATCAGTCGATGGCGAGCATGACGACCGGGCAAAAGACGATCATCGTGGGCGCCATGAGCAAGTTCAAGGTGCGCGACGCGGGAGTCGTTCGGATTCGGCGGCTGGTTGAACGTTATGGTGATATTGATCAAATTGGGTACATTTGTTTCATGAGATCGGATTCGCACCTGCTCGATGCAGGCCAGCATCCGATCAAATACCTCGTTCAAGCCTAGTCGCGACTTGCCAGCGGGCCGGCCGTCATGGCTTTAACCTTTGCCAAGCAGTGGCCGTTTTGGTCCGGTCCCGCTGGTCGCGACGATTTCGGAGTCACGGACATGGAAAGCAATCAGCACGGGCGGCAACAGGCGACCAATCGCATGTTGCAATGCTCGGATGGCGGATCGAAAGAGCAGATCCGAAAGGAAATTGACGGCTGGCTTGCACGCCGAATGCGGGACCAGATCAACGCATCCGCGCGAGCCGTTGCGGTCGTGACAACGCTGCAACGCTAAGCGATAGGCGGGTCAGATTTCAAAGGGGCCGGGACGTGTGAAAGCGTCCCGGCCCCTTTGCGTTTGTATGCGCCCCGCAGATCCGTGGCCGACTAACGCGACCTCGGCCGGCGAAAAGCCGATGCCGTTGTGTCGTACGAAACAATTTGCGAGGTAATCCCGTCGCCCGGTCGCGAGCCGGAGTATGCGGGCGTTTTGCGGTCGGCGCGTACAATGCGCGAGTCCGGTTCCATCGCGACAACTACAACCTCGCAGGCCGCCCGTGAGCCGTAAACTCCAAGTATTCGTTTCGTCAACCTACATCGACATGCGGCGCGAGCGGCAGGCGGTCGTTGAAGCGATTTTGAAGGCCGGGCATATTCCGGCCGGTATGGAGCTATTTGCGGCCGGCGACGAATCGCAACTTGAAACAATTTACCGATGGATCGACGAGTCCGACGTATTCATGCTAATCCTTAGTTTCGGGTGTAGGCGAAAGACCTTGCTACCTTGACCTGTTCGTATATTTCTCCAACAAAATAATTGCTAGTACCTCTCTTAGCGGTATCAATCGCTTACATCAGCGAGCATATCGCTCGATGTGTATCCGACTCGTCGCGTTTGGGCTGGCTTCACGTGTCGGAATTGGCACACCTGCACATGGCTACGCAATAACTCCCGATGGCGCCCGGTTCCTTCGGGAGTTGAATCTGAAGGTTGCGACGAGCAAGCCGGAAGAAGAGGAGGCGGCCAATGCCCCCGGCGGCTAGCTATCTGTCTAACAGACGGCACGTTTTGCTAGTGGGCCACCGCTGACGCGTCGCCCGGCCTCGACGCGAGTTGCGACGACTGACGATTCACGTCCGGCCGACCGTGGCCAACTAATCAATACTCACATCTAGTTAGAATCAATTATGGCCGGAACTTCTATCGGCTCGACGGCCCTTCACTTGTCGACGGACTCGACGGATTTCGTGAAGGGGTTGGAGTTTGCTGAGAAGAAGTTTGAGTCATACGCCAAGCAAATGAAGGCCGATTCCGCGGCCCTGCGCAGTCATGTCAAAAAGTCGTTCGACTTTGGCGACCTGTTGAAGATCGGCGCCCCGCTGGCGGTCGGCGCCGGCGGCCTGTTCGCTGGTCTATCATTGACGGGTCTAATAGCTGATTCGGTGAAGCTTGCGGCGTCGGTGGAAACAATTGCTGCCGACTTCGGCGTCTTAACTGGAAACATGGAAGTCGGGGCCAAGTTATTTGCCGATATCAACAAGTTTGCCGACGAGACTCCGCTGAAAACCGACGCGCTTGCTGATGCAGCCAGAATTCTGGTGGGCGCCGGCGTCGCGGCGGACAACGTTGTTGGCAAGCTTCGGCAAATGGGCGACCTGGCCGGCATTTCCGGCGACAAGTTGAAAACTGTGGCTGAGATATACGGGGAAGTGAGAACTAACGGCGCCCTCACGGTCGAGACGCTGAAGCGGTTGGGGGAAAATGGTGTCAACATAATTGATCCGCTGGCTAAGGTTTTGGGCGTTTCGAGGGCAGAAATCAGAGGACTGGCCGAAGATGGGAAGATTGGAATTGGCAGCCTGTCGAAAGCGTTCGACATAGCGACAAGTGAGGGCGGATTGTACTTCAACCGCCTTATAACGCAGAGCAAGACATTTGATGGAATGTTGTCAACTCTTGAGGACAGTTGGAAGAAACTGAAGGCCACAGTTGGCAAGGCAATCATTGAAGAATTCAATTTGAAGGGCGTGATGGCTGGTATGTCGGAATTCCTCAGTGACACTACTGACGGCGTTGGCAAAATTCGCCCATTGTTGCACGAAATCAAAGAGGGTGCCGTTGCGTTTGGTAACGCGATGTTCAACGGGCTTGTCAATTCGGTTGCGGCGGCCGGAAAGCTGGTCAACACGATCGATCAGCTTGGCAAGTCAATTGAAGCCATTGGGAAAAAAGGCGACAGTTCACTTAGTTGGGCCGATCAATTCGCCACTGGCACGGAGAAGTATGGGTCGCTAGGCGGCTGGACCGGAACGCGAGACATGAAGTGGAACCCGCTCAACTATTTGGGGCCGGGCGGTGGTTCGCGGCTTACCAAATGGCTCGGCTTTGACGCGTCAGTGTTTCGGAGCATTAACGACGTTGGGAACGCAAAGCCGGGCGATGCGATTAACGTTGAGGCAATCGTTAACGAGCTAAAAGCGGCGAAGGAAAAGTTCGATAATGCTGTGAAAAACTTCGGCAATGATGCCTACCATTCCATGATTCCCATAGTCGGGACGCTGGGTAAAGAGTTCGGCAAGGCCGCCGGAGAATCGGCTGGCAAAGAGTTTGACGGCCTAACGCAGAAAATGCTTGACCAGCTTAAGGGATTAAAGGATCAGTTCGACCCGATGCACAAGGTCGCGCGCGATCTAAAAGACCTGGATCAAATCAAGGCTCTCGGCGGGTTCAATTTGCCCGGACTAGGTGGGATGATTGGCCGGATGGCCGGCGGCGGCATTGATCCGCTGTTTAAGTTCGCACAGGGCGGTATCTTCAAGCAATTGCTCGACGGCTTGGACTTTACGACGAAGCGAACGGGCATCGCTGAAAAGGGATCTAGTGAGGCAGCGTCGGCAGTAATCGAACAAAAGAACGCCGGGCAGTTCAAGGCGCAAGATAAGATACTGGCTGCATTGAATGTTGCGAATGTGAAGCGTGACCAACAAATCAAGCTGGCGGGCGAATTGATCCAGATAATAAAGAACCTGAAAATCATGCCGGCGTTTTAGGTGGGTGGTGGTCAAGTGAAGCACCGATGCGTGAACGGATGCACGCATTGTTATATGTGGAATTGTGCTGCCAAATTGGCACACGCGACGACTGCCAAAACGGCAGGAGGGCTTCGTTTTTAATGGGATCGCACACGGATACCGCACGTGTGGCATCCAAAAAATTCCTGACGAATTGCGCGGGGGGTACAGGGAAACGAAATTAGGTTCGTTTATCCGTCGCCACTAACCCCTATTTTCTAGGCCGTTTCTTGCTTTCGAGGTCAATTCGATGACGTGTCAATCAGCCGGAACTGCACAACCGCGAGGCCGGCCGGGGAAGCGGCAGATCACGGTCAACGGCCGGACCATGCTACTCGTCGAGGCGGCCGAAGTGTTCAAGATTCCCTATCAGCGGTTGTTTGGTCGCCTCAACATGGGTTGGCCACCGGAACGGGCGGTATCTGAACCGCGTTCGCGTCGAGGTCGGCGGGCGAAGGTGGTCGGCCCGGCGCCGGCTTCACCGGTCGACATGCCAGCCGGACCGGCCGCGACCCTCGACGGTGCGGTTGGCGAAGTCGTCGGCGGTTGACGGGCCGGACTTCTGGACAGTTTCTCCCTTCCACTCACCAACACACGGAGCGACATGCTGCACACGGGAACCGTTTGCGGGTCACAGTACGCGCGGCGTGGGGAACTGCTTCGGTCGGCGCGGCCGGCAATGCTCAACGCGGTCGAGGACGCAATCAACCGGGGTGAGCTGCGTGCGGACGATCGGCGAGGCATGCGGGACAAATGCGTTTCTGCGCTTTGGGGTTCGCTCGACGACTTCAGACCAGCCCGCGGGACGCTTGCGGCGTTCGCGTCGATGATTTGTAAGCAAGTCGTCGCGGCATTTGTTCATGGCCGGAAGAATCGCCCGGCGGCCGCTATGGGCTACTTGGCGGCGGCAAATCCGGCTGCAGTTCAATTTCGGCGGGTCGAGGTTGAACAGGTTAAGCCGGTCGAGCCGGTCGAGGTCAAGGCTGACAATGTCGACCCGGTCGAGGTCGAGGCCGTCAAGCTGGTCGAGGTCGTTTCGCAAGTCGAGCCGGTCAAGGCCGATCCAGTATCGCCGGAACCCGTTGTCGTCGGTCCGCGAAATTCGTTCTCTCGTGACGAACGGGCGAAGATGATCGAAGGCAATCGCGCCTTAATCAAGAAACTGGTGCGCGAGGGCGGGGTTCATAGCAACGACCGTGATGACGTTATCCAAGATGTCATGCTCACGCTGTGGAAGTCATTCGATAATTACGACCCGATGATAGCCAAATTTTCGACGTTCACACATCATGTCGCTCGCCACGCGATTCTTGAATACGTCAGCCAACGGTCGATTCGGCCGCAACTTATCAGCGTGGAAAGGTCGGTGGATCCGCCGGACGGATCAGAGGACGGCGAGGGCGCAGCATCCGGCGATAGCGACGAAGTGTTCGGCCTCGACGATTGGAATCAAATCTTCCGGCCGGCTGCAGTCGACGCCATCGCGACGAAGGCGAGGCTGTCGGCTGGCTACCGGCGATTGTTGAAAATGTTCGCCGACCGGCTGACGGCCCCTGAAATTGCCGACCAACTCGGGCAAAAGCTATCCGTTGTGGAAATTAACATGCGGCCTCTTGTTCGCAAGCTGGTCGCTTCGGACGCGTTGCCGGCTGAACTGGTCGAGCGGTTTGCGGCGTGGAAGGAAGTGGACAAGATAAACCCGGCGAGGAAGGCACGTTACAAGGAAGGGAAGGGCTGGAAGGAACAAGCGGCGACGAAAAAGGCGAATCGAGCAAAGGAAACCGCGGCGCCGGTGGCCGACTGACGGGGCCGGCGCCGGGACGGGAATAGAAGCGGGCCGGCTGTTCTCACGTGGGACGGTCGGCCCGTTGACGTTTGCGGGGAATCTGTTCAGGGTTTCGCGGGTTGAGCCGGTTTGCCCGGCATCACTTTCAAGTCAAAATAGACCATTAGCTTTTCGGCGGCCGATAACGATAAGTCGTGTTCGCCGCGTACGAAGCGGGAAAGCTGCGAATTGTGTACGCCAGAGCGTTTGGCAAGCTCATTGAGCGATATGCCAGATTCGCGGATGGCGGCTTTCAGTTGGCCAATCAAGGGCGAGTCCTCTGGAGATACTGTCTTTTTCTTCGCCACTGGCATTCATCCATGAATGCGATCTTCTGCAAATTCGCAGAAATCTAATTGACAGAACAGACGTAGTGATTGTAAACTCTGCAAATTCGCAGAACGGCTGCGAAACTGAATGGGCCGGCTCGCGCTGTAATCGCCAGCCGGCCCGACAACTCTACCCGATGTTACCCGCATAGGAGTTGCCAGTGGCAAGTCTACTCGTCGAAGGTACGCGCACGCAAGCCCTTGTGTCGGAATCCGATTCCCCGCCCGCGGAAACCGGGCCGCGATTTAAATGGGAAAGGCAGGACTACAGACCGGCACCGCCGCATGTCAAGGCGATTTGCAAACGCATCCGCGACAAGGCGAGGGAACTTCGCAACCTTCTCGACCGACTCGTCGAGAAGGTTGAAGCTCTCGACCTTAGCGAAGTCGAATGCGGCTTCACAGCGGAGAACGCGATGTACATGTCGCGGGCGGCCGCCGGGCTCGAATGGTCGGTCGAGGCGGGGGAAAGTCAAATAACGTGCCTCGCGTGATTGCCCGTTTGTCGTCGAGGGGTTTGGGCTGGAATAGGCTCACCGTGTCGCCCCTCGACGAAAGCGGCCCAATGCTCAATCCTGACCTCGACCCGAAAGAGCTGCTTACCATCGCACAAGTCGCCAGTGAATGCAGGGCATCCAGGTTTTCGGTTTCAAGGTGGTTAACGGTTATCGCCCGCGGCGCTCGGCTTGGCGGCATCATGGTCGGCGGCCACTGGAAAATTCCGCGAGAAAGCCTCGATGCGTTCCTACTTGAACTGACCAGTCGCGCATTGCCGACAAATGCCCCGGCCGCCGCGGATCCGGCCAACACGCCGAATGGGATTCGGAAGCGGCGGGAAGCGGTCCGCAAGCAGATTGAAGAAGCTCGCAAACGGGTAGAAGAGGCGACTAGGCGAAGAAGGTCGCCCCGACGCGTCGTCGACGAGCCACCGGGGGCCGACAGCAAGTATCCAAACGGTCGGAAGGCTTTTGAATGACTGTCATGAACACAATGCAACAAATGCAACTAGTCGCCGATCCCATGCGTGGGCCGGAACGCGTTTGACAGTCGTCATACGCGATCTAAATATCCTTTAGTGGCCGACCTCGTGCAAACACCAAAGAAAATCGCAATCGTGGCATTTTTGCGCCTAACTATTAGAGAGATAGCTCAGATACTTCAGTAGCTGAACGACAGGCCGACGCCTTAGGGTTTTTGTCGAAACATTCCGCACGTCGCCAAGATGACCGTGCGACGGCCGGACCGTTCGACAATTTCGCGATGGATTTCGCACGGGGTCGACGGGCATCGACTCGCGGCCCGTCGCGTTGGCGGGCGATGGTCTGTCGAGGCCGACGCGATTCGCCTGTTTCTTGAAGCTGTCGTCCGCGCCGCTGTAGCTCGATAGCCGACGCCGCCTGTCCCTTCACAAATCCCCCATTGGCGTGGCGGCCTGCATCGCGCGGACCGCCTGGACATTAAAACAAACCAGCTCGACCGCGGTCCGCGTCGGGCGTTGCGAGGGTGCGCACTTGGGGACGATGAACGAATGCGAGTTGCCGATTGTATCGACCTCAAAAATTGCCGAATGGTTGGGGCTGTTCTTTCGGCCCGGCGACACTCTCGAATTGCGGTTCCTCGACGTGACGCGAAAAAACCGAACCCATGCGGGATGGATTGAAGCGGAGAGTATCGGAAAGACGGCTAGCTCAATAGCGCACTTCGCGAAGATCGCGGGCGGGTGCTACTTCACTCCGCAACGGCTTGACCCTGCCGTTTTGTCGCGTTCGGCTCGCGGTCGGTTCGTGCAAGTTCAACGCGACAGGGCGAAGTCGAAGCCGGCCCTCACGTCGGATGCGGATGTCGTCGAGCGGCGATATCTGGTCATTGATGTCGACCCGGAACGTCCGGCCGATACTTGCGCGACGGACGTGGAAAAGGCCGCGGCCCTCGACGTGGCCAACCGCGTACGCGCGGCCCTCGACCGAGCTGGACTCGCGGCGCCGGTTGTCGTCGATTCCGGCAACGGCGTGCACCTCTATTACCGACTCACGGCGGCTATGCCGGGCGGGCCGGCCGATTCGACCCTCGACCGGCTGGCCCGGTTGCTCGCGGGACTCGCGGCCCGGTTCGACACGGCCTCAGCGACAATCGATCGGCGAGTATACAACGCGTCGCGCATCTTGAAGATTCCCGGAACTTGGTCAAGGAAGGGCAAACACACAACAGCCCGGCCGCATCGACTTTCCAAAGTTGTCGAGGTTCCGACCGACTGGAAACCGGGCGAGCTGGCAGAGGGGCCGGCCGATTGGCTCGAAAGGGTTTGGTCCGAAATCGACCCGACAGGGACAATTCGGGCAAACCTCGACGCGCCAAAGAATGCGGCCCCGGCGGTCGCGTCGGCCGACCTCGACCGGTTCACGATTGAGGAACGGATTCGGCGGGCACGTGGCTACCTCGACAGACTTCCGGGATCGATTCAGGGAAACGACGGGAGCGGGGCGGCCTACCTCGCGGCGTGCGCTGTTGTGCATGGCTTTGCAGTGCCAGTCGCCGCGGCCCTCGACCTGTTGCTTTCCAATTTCAACCCGCAATGCGTTCCAGAATGGTCGGTAACTGAGTTGGCTCACAAATGTGAGGACGCGGCCCGCAAGGAACACGCCGAACCGTTGGGGTATTTGCTGGTTCGCGGCAATGAAGGCGACGCGGAGCTGGCCGCGGCGGCCGACTTGCTCGACTCGCCTCGCGCGGCGACCTCGAAACCGGCTCAAGTCGCGTCGCCGGTCGAGGTCGAGGCGTCCGACGTCAACGAATCGGCTGACGATCCTTACCGAATCGCACGCGGCATCCTGAGAGACTTTGGGACGGCAACCATGCGCACGCTGACCTACTGGCGTGGCGAGTTCTATTCGTGGGATGGGACAAAATGGATCGTACGAAACAAGGGGGCATGGTCGGCGGCCGTGTCCCTGTTGACGCGTCGCCACTTCGAAGCGGCGTACAAGGAAGCCGTTAAGGAATTCGCTCGCGACGATGACGCCAAACCGCCGGTGATGGGCAAGGTGACGCGGCCACTGGTTTCAAATGTGGTCGGGGCGTTGGAAGCGGAAACGCTGCTGGACATCCCCGCGGCGCCAGCGTGGATCCGTGGCGGCGATGGGCCTGACCCGTCCGAGTTGGTCGCGACAGCCGGCGGTATTGTCCATTTGCCGGCGGTAGTCGAGCGGAAGGCTGACGCGATACGGCCGGCCTCGCCCCTGTTCTTCAATGTGAACGCGGTCGACTATGCGGCCGACCTCGCGGCCCCGGCGCCGGCGTCCTGGCTCAAGTTCCTTGCCGAGTTGTGGCCGGATGACGTTGAATCGGTCGCGTTGCTGCAAGAGTGGTTCGGTTACCTACTGTCGTCGGATACGTCGCAACAAAAGATGCTGTTGTTGATCGGTCCGAAGCGGTCGGGTAAGGGGACGATAACCGCCGTCATTCGATCGTTGGTCGGGCCGGATAACTGTTGCGGTCCGACGCTGTCGGGCCTCGCTGGGCCGTTCGGGCTCGCGCCATTGCTGGGGAAGTCGGTCGCCATTGTAGACGACGCGAGACTGTCGGGCCGGACGGATGAAAAGTTGGTCGGCGAAAAGCTGATGTTGATTTCCGGCGAGTCGGGCGGGGTCACGGTCGAGCGAAAGCATCTGGACGCGGTGACTTGCAAAATACCGTCCAGGTTTGTTGTCGCGACCAATGAAATACCAAACCTGAGCGATTCGTCGGGCGCGTTGGCGTCGCGATGGTCGGCGGTTCGGTTCGTTAAGTCGTTCTATGGGAAAGAGGATCGCGGCTTGGTTGGTCGGCTGCTAGGGGAAATGCCGGGGATATTCCTTTGGGCGGTCGATGGCTGGGCAAGGCTTCAAAAACAGGGCCGATTTACCCGCCCGCAATCCGCGGAAGGGCTTTTAGAGCAAATGGGCGAAGTCAGTTCGGATATTGGTCTTTTCGTGAAGGATCATTGCATCGTTGGTCCAAATTGCGGAGAGTTCATTGGAAACCTTTACGACAAGTGGGTTGAATTCTGCAACGAAATCAAGCGAAAAGAGCCGGGGACAAAGACCAGATTTGGGAAGGAAATACATTCTGTCGCGAAAATCGACGTCATTCAAAAAACGTTAAACGGTAAGCGCGAGAGGCTTTATGTTGGCATTCGCTTGAGGGACGAATCAGACTGCACGCACAGCACGCGTGACAATCTTATGCTTTGCGAAGAAGAAGAAAATCAGTTGTATAAGGGCGTGGATAAGAAAATACCGCGTGCTGTGCGTGCAGACGAGGGGGTCGACCTCTGACGCGTCGCCCCTCGACCGTGGCCTACCTACCGGATCGGCACGGGAGCGGGAAGGGACGGGGGCGGGGTCGAAGTGGGCCACGACTGGCGAGGCGATTCCGCGAATGGTTCCCGCGGACACTTAATGCGCCGGCGAGCGGTAGACCACGGTCGAGGAACCGCAAAACATCAAAGGGGGTTGGCATGGTGAACGATGACGGCGTAGTGAACGATGACGGGCAACCCGATCCTTCGTTGGCGGGTCTGTCGCTGGCGGGGCGGGCGAATCCTTTGCCGGGGGGTCCGACTGCCTATTTGTTCGACGAGAACTTGCGACCGCAGGTCATTCCCGCGCCATGGGGCGCCCTCGATCCACTCGAATGGGCGGGCGCGCACATGGTGGGAAAGGACGCGCTGCCACCAAGGCCGGAGTGTCTTGAGCCGACGCTTAAGTTTTGGCCGCTTGTTGACGGTCCTGGCCTGTCGAGCCCCGGCCAGCAATTTGTGGCAGTGTTGGATTTTCGTCAAGTCATCGGCAACCCGGAAGGCGGCCAACGGTTTGGCGTGGTTTTGGTTCAAGGCTTACCGGCCGTCATGGAACTTGGGGTTCGATACAAGTCGTTCGTTCGAACCAGCAACAAGTAAAACGCCAACGCTGCCGGGTTGCGGCCCGGCAGCGACGTCTTGCTTCGAATTGAGCGACCCACCGGAGCAATTAGCCGTGCTGAATCTGTCATCGTTGAAACCGTTGACCGTTCGTGAAGCCGTTATCGCTGATGCGTGGCATTTGGCCTTAGCGATCGCGAACCAGTTTCCCGACGAAGCCCAAAAGCCGGGCGACGTGCAAAATCGAATCGCGAATGCACTCAGTTGGACGATGCAACCGGAGACTGCGCCAGACGGGTTCGACGGCCGGGCAATGTTTCCGGTGTTGACCGGTCTGTATCCGCAAGTCGTCGGCAGCACTTACGACAACCTTGTCGGCCAGCTCTGCGAAGCGGTCGCCGACGTTCTCGCGGCTGAAGTTCTTTCGCGATAACCTCGACTTGGCCGCGAACCTCGACCCTTGCACCCGTGGAGCGGACACCATGTCTACAGCTTGCCTGCCGACGGTCGCCTATCTGTCGCCCCGCGCCGTGGCCGATCGACTCGGATTGAAAAAGACAGCAACCGTCTTGGCTTGGATCCGGGCTGGCCATTTGCTGGCGTCAAACGTGGGGGCAGGCAGCGACCGGCCGACGTGGCGAATCGCGGCGTCGGACCTCGACGCCTTCCTTGAACGGCGCCGGGCTGTCCCAGCGGCAAAGCCGGCCCCGACGACAAAGCGAAAGCGGCCTGAAGGCGTGACAAAGTATTTCTGACGACTGCGCAGGCATCCTATCGAATCACGACGCCTATCGGGTTCCCGGTAGGCGTCGTTCGTTACCGACGCATAAGCCGTTTGTCATGCGTCGGCGGTTCCGTGAGACCGGGTCGGTTTCGCCTCGACAGCATCCATCCCGCGGCCACTTTTGGCGAACACTTGGCGAAGAGACAGCCGAAATAAGTGGCAGGTGTACTACACCCGCGAAGGGGTCAAAAAGGGGTGTTTCGTGTTGTTTTGCGGATTAGCCGATTAGCTCAGAATTGCCGAGCAAAATAGGCAAAAATCGACGTTTCTCGACGCGTTCACGATCCGCCCCGGTGGCTTTAGGAAAGCGCTGCTCTATCCCCTGAGCTACGGGGGCGTTCCCACCAGACACGCCGGCCACCGTCTACGTTCGCAAAATCGCTGCATAGTTTCAACCCGCCCGGAGCAGTTGCGGACGATTTCTTTTCCGGTCCGCATCTGTAAAACCGGGGTATGAGCCAGCGCTTTCGCGTCGTCATTACCGACTTCATCACCGACGATCTTGGGCCCGAGCGCAAATTGCTGGGCGACATCGCCGACCTCGTCGCCCTCGACGCCTTCTCGGAGGACGACCTCCGCGGCCGCGTCGAGGAAGCCGACGCCCTCATGATTTACCACAACATCGGCATTTCCAAGGGCACCATCGATTCGCTCAAGCATTGCAAGCTGATCGTCCGTTGCGGCGTTGGCTACGACAACGTCGATCGCTTGTACGCTCGGACGAAGGGTATCCCGGTCGCCAATGTTCCCGACTACGGCACCGAAGAAGTAGCCGACAGCGCGATCGGCCTGACGCTTACGCTCACGCGCGGCATCCATTTGCTGAACTCGATTTATCGCGAGAATCCCGAAGGCTGGACCTACCGCTCGGCGGTGCCGATCTTGCGCCTCCGCGGCCGGGTTTTCGGCGTGATTGGCCTCGGTCGCATCGGGAGTGCCGCTGCCGTGCGGGCGAAGGCTTTGGGAATGGATGTGATCTTCTACGATCCGCTGAAGCCGGACGGCTACGACAAGGCACTCGGCATCCGCCGCGTCGACACGCTTGATGAGTTGTTACGGCAAGCATTCGTGGTCAGCGTTCACACGCCGCTCACGCCCGACACGAACAAGATGATTGATGCTGCCGCCATCGCCAAGACGCCTCGTGGGTCGTATCTCGTGAACACCGCTCGCGGAGCCGTCGTTGACACGAGCGCGATCCCGGATGCCATCGCCTCGGGCCATCTTGCAGGAGCCGGGATTGACGTCCTCGCCATTGAACCGCCGCCGGCGGACGATCCGCTCATCCATGCCTGGCGCGACCCGAAGCATCTGGCCTTTCACCGTGTGATCGTGAACCCGCACTCGGCCTTCTATGCCGAGGAGGGACTGCTCGACATGCGCACCAAAGGCTCGAAGGCCGTGCAGAACGCACTCCTGGGCCGACCTCTCCTTAACATCGTGAATTGACCAAGAAACGGAATGGTTATGGCTGCGAATCAGTGGGTGATCGACGTTAGCGAAGAGACCTTTGAGCGCGATGTGCTCGAACGTTCAAAGACCGTCCCCGTCGTCGTCGACTTCTGGGCCGAGTGGTGTGGTCCGTGTAAGCAACTCGGGCCGGTGCTGGAAAAGGCGGCCGCGGATCGCAAGGGCGGCTTCGTGCTCGCCAAGGTCAACATTGACGAGGCTCAACAACTCGCCGGCTACTTCCGGATCGAGAGCATCCCCGCGGTCTTGGCCTTCAAGAACGGCGAGGCCGTCAACGGCTTCGTTGGCCTGCTTCCTCCGGATGACATCAAGCAGTTTCTCGACGGTCTGACCGGCCCGACCGCCGACGATCCGATGGTTGTCGCTGCTGGGCTCGAATCGAGCGATCCGAAAAAGGCCGAGCAAACCTATCGCGACATGATCGCCAAGGACGAGAAGAACGATCCGGCCCGTCTCGGCCTGGCCCGCGTGTTGGTGGCTACCGACCGCGATGAGGAAGCGCTGACAACGCTTTCAACAATCCCCGATGCGGGCGAATTTGGCGCCGAAGCGGTCAAGCTGCGCCGCACCGTTGAAATGCGCAAGAATGCTGCCACGGCGGGCAATGAGGCAGAACTGCGTAAGAGGATCGCGGCCAGCCCCGACAACGCGCAACTGCGGCTCGAACTCGGCAACGTGCTTGCCACGCACGGCCAGTATCAAGACGCGCTGGAAGTGCTGCTTCAAGCTGCGGACCTGGACCGTGAACTCGGTCGAGGGCCAGTGCGGGAACTGATGGTGAAGGTCTTCGAGATCATCGGTGTCCGCAGCGAAATGGCGGACAAGTACCGCGATCAATTGCGGGCGATGCTCTACTAACTTGGAGTGCTGCGTCGAGCCGCAGCACTCCAAATGCGCTCTGCGCTTTCGTTACATCCCCGCGAAGTTCTTCAACATCCTGAGCCCCACTTCCTGGCTCTTTTCCGGATGGAATTGCGTCGCAAAGACGTTCTTTTTCCAGACGGCCGCCGCGAATGGCTTTGGGTAATCCGCCTCAGCGCTCACAAGCGTTGCGTCCTTCGGCGCCGCGAAATACGAGTGAACAAAATACACGGCCGATTCCGGCGGCAGGCCATCAAAGAGCGGGCATTTGTTCGTGAACCGCAAATGGTTCCACCCCATGTGCGGCACCTTGAGGCCGGGCACGTTTTCGAAGCGAACGACCTCACCGGCAAAGACGCCGAGGCCCGTGTGAATGCCATCCTCGTGCGATCGCTCAAAGAGCATCTGCAAGCCTAGGCAAATGCCGAGGAATGGCCGGCCACTCTCAATGTGTCCTACGATCGGCTTCGCCAGCCCCGACTCGCGCAGCTTCGCGATGGCATCGCGAAACGCCCCGACGCCGGGCAGCACGAGTTTCTCGGCCTTGGCGACGACGGCCGGATCACTCGTAATCTCCGCGGCCGCCCCGACCCGCTCGAACGCCTTCTGGACGCTCCGCAAGTTGGCCATCCCGTAATCGACAATCACGATTCCAGGCATTTCGTTCCCATTCATTTCTCACGCAGAGGCGCAGCGACGCAGAGAAGAAAAGACAACAAAACACTCTTTCTTTTCTTCTCTGCGTCTCTGCGCCTCCGCGTGAGACTCTTGCGTCCTAGTGGCTTTGCGCGACATTCTCTTTGGCGCCAAAGCCCAACACTCGCAGCAGCAGGCTTCCCAAAAACAATCCGCCCACGACGAAGCCGGCCATCACCAACACCAGGAAATCGTCGAACAACACTGGATGCAGCGCTGGACCGATCCAGCGCCAGAGGAATACCGTCGCAAACACGCCGAGCGCCAATCCCGGCCCAAATGGGAAGTGTTCCTCTTTCTTGACGAGCCGCCATGCCAGTCCAAGCGGCAACGCGGCCATCGACCCCATGAAGAAGCCGACAATCACCGGCTGCCAGCCGACAAAGGCTCCGGCGAGCATCATCAGGTCAGCATCGCCGAGGCCCATCGCCTCTTTTGCGAGCGCCTTCTCGAATAGGAATTTGACGGCCCGCAGCAATATCATCCCCGCGGCCGCGCCGGCCAAACCCGTGAGCAGGCCCAGAGCCCAACGATGATCGTTGAACCAGTCCGGCATCGGCCCCCACACGGGCCACGGATAGAGGCCACGCGGCAACTCCTCCGGCTTCACGTCGATCGTCCACATGCGCTCACGCACACCACCATTGCCGACGACCGGCTTCTGAAACGCCGCGATGCTTTCCGAACTATTTGGGAATGGCCACGGGAAACAGGTCGCCAGGATCAGCCCCACCATGGTGCCGAAGGTGGTTAATGAAATCGGAATCGCCTTGTGGTCCCAGTCGCACAGCGACGCGGCCAACAGGAACGAGAACAAGATCGCGTGATGCAGGAACAACACGAGCCCCTGCCACGTCGGCACGCCCTGAGCGCGCAGTTGATTGTTGTTGCCAAAGAACGCGATGCCGTGCCAATTGACGATCACGTCGAGAACGAAGATCAACGCAAAGCCGAGCCCCGTGGCCAACTCGACCCACATGTAGCGGCTCGAAAACCGCGTGTTGCAGAATCGGCAGTGGCCGCGGCGACGGAGCCAACCCAGGATCGGCAAGTTATCGGTCAAGGCGAGAGCATTGAGACACGTCAGGCACCGCGAGTTCGGCCAGAGGAGACTTTTTTCGAGCGGCAGCCGGCCGACGACGACGTTCAGAAAGCTCCCCATGCTGATGCCGAGGAGGAACGCGCACGTCACCCAGATGATTTCGGGGAGCGGAGATTCCATGCGGCCAGAATAGCGTCGGCCGCCTGTTCCGGCGACAACGACTCAACCGACACAATCACGTCCGCACATTCCCGATAGAGCGGCTCGCGCACAGCCAGCAGTTGCTCGATCTCAGCCCGCCCACCGACCGAAAGCGCCGGCCGCCGTTCGGCCGTCGTCGGGTCGGCCTCGATGCGTTCGAGCAAGGTCGCCGGCTCGGCCGTGAGCCAGGCGACGAAGCCATGCCGGTTGAGCAGTTCGCGGTTTGCTTTACGCAAAATGATGCCGCCGCCGGTCGCGATCACGGTGTCGGTCCGCGTGCAGAGATCAGCGAGAACGGCCGACTCCTTATCGCGGAAGCCGGCCTCGCCCTCGGCGGCAAAGATCTCGCGGATTGACTGCGCATAGCGGCCCTCCAGCACAGTATCGGCATCGAGAAAGGACCATCCGAGCCGCGCGGCGACAATGCTGCCGACCGTCGTCTTGCCGGAGCCGCGGTAGCCGATGAGAAAGAGGAGGGAGGGCATGGGAGTTTGATTAGCTATGCGTCATCGAAGTTCTCGCCATGGAGCGGATTGCCGGGGAGCGGCAACAACTCGATCAACACGACCGTTGGGATGCGGTCGTGAACCGTGTATTCGCACCGGAAGCTGCCCAGAGTGCCTCGATACCGAGTCATTTGCAAACGGTGGTAGCGCCAGAGAGGATCGCCCCAGTCCCGAGGATCGGCAATCAAGTGTTGGAGAATTGCCGAGATCAAGTGAGCGATTGCTGGCTGAATTCCACGCTCGGCGGCCCGGTCCAGAATTCGGCGGATTTGTTCGCGCGTCCTACCACTGGCATCAAGTTCGAATGGCGGCGCTGGATCGGGAATCATTTGCCTTGGCCGGGAAGCAAGCCAAGTTCCGCGAAAAACTTCATCCCGTCGCCAGGGACGCGATTCTTCATGAACTCGGCCATCTCCTGTTCTTCAGCCATCGTCCACTCGTCGGAGAAGGGGCCGTAAACGCGCTCCCGGAGTTCCCGTCGTTCCGCCTTGACCATTGCCAGCGTCTGACGAAGTCGAGCGTTTTCCGCTTCCAGTTCGGCAATGCGTTCCTGATTGGGTTCGTCGTGAGTTCGGTTCATGTTCGTTTTTCCTCGCGTGCCGTCATTTTAGCTGGCCACGAGCGGACTCGCAACTCCATGCTCGGTCGGCCGGAGGGAGGCATCATGCCTGTTCCATTGGCAGCTCAGACTTCCCGCGGACTGCGGATCGCGCAATCGCGTCATCCGCGTCAGCAACTTCGTGTCGAGCAGGATCATTCGCCATCCTGTCGCGTATAGATCGCTTCACGCGAGTCGTCGATGTTTGGCACGTCAACCATGAGGGCGTGCATTTCGGCAAAAATGTCCGTGCCTTCAGCCATCCCCCCGACAGCACCTGTGGTTGCTGGCTCCTCTTCAAACACGATGGCCTCACGCACTTCGCCATGAATGTGCGTAAGATTCGCGGCGATTTCCTGTTTCGATCCTTTCAAAACATGTGCTATCATCACTCCCCTCAGCAAAGATTTTCCTCACTGCATTGTTTCATTTCGGCTTTCAGAAAACAATGGCCATCGTTGTTGGTTCAGCCGGCAACGGTAACGGAGTTCCTTGTCCGTGTTCCATCCGCGGCTCAACTGTTCGCGGATCCAATCGGAGTTCACATTGCCCGCGTGTCCAAACTCGGATATCTGCCTGAATCAGAGTGTCTCGCATACGGAGTCCCGATCTTGCCAGCTCTCCAACTAACCGCCGTGCTGGTCGCCTCCGCCACGTGGCTCGGCTTCGGCAGCACGATGTGGACCTATTTCCGCTTCGCGAGCCAACGAACGCAGGCGAAGACGGCGCTGGTCGTTGCCGGATTCATTTGCTCAGTGGCCCAGATCGTCGTGGTGACCAAGGTTCGGCCGCCGAGCGAGACTTGGTTCTGGATCGGACTGGCCGGCTACGCAATCGCCAACGTCCTGTTCTGGTCGGCCCTGCGCTCGCACGGCAAAGCACACCCGGCCTTTGCCTTCGTGGATGTGCCGCCATCGACACTGACAACCGCCGGGCCGTATCGGCTCGTCCGTCATCCGATTTACACGTCCTATCTGCTCGCCTGGGCTGCCGGCGCCGCGATTGTGGCCGAGCCCTGGCTGATGGCCGCTGTCGCGGTCATGGGCTTCTTCTACGGCCTGGCCGCGTTACGCGAGGAACGATGGTTCATGTCTGGCCAATTTGCGTCGGCCTATCGCGATTACCGGCGGCGAACGGGTATGTTTGTGCCGCGGGTACTGAGGATTATGGCCCGGTAGTCCGAGGGCATGTTTGGAGCGTTTCGTGCGCATCCGCTGGCGCCGCGACTGGCACATCCTGATTCTGGCGGCCGTTGCCGTTGCCGCAACGGTTGCCCTCGTCGTCGTTCACGAAATTACACGTGAGCCGCCGAACTATTCCAAGATCGAAAACGGTTTGTGGATGGGTGGCCGTGTTGCGGAGCCGCCGCCAGGTACGCGGGCTGTCCTGAACCTGTGCGATGCCGACGACGCCTATCGCGTGGAATCATATCAGTGGCAATCGATTCGTGATTCCGCGCCGGCGCCGTCGCTGGAATGGTTGGCGGCACAGGTTGACTTCGTCGAATCGGAACGAGCGGCGGGTCGGACGGTGTATGTCCATTGCGCGGCCGGCGCCAGTCGGAGCGGCATGGTCGTCGCGGCCTATCTCATGAAACGCGAAGGATGGACTCGCGACGGGACGATCGAGTTTCTACGCTCGAAGCGTTCGGTCGTTAACCCAAATCCTGCGTTCATGGAGTTGCTGCTGGAGTGGGAGGAGCGGGTGAAGCAGGATCGCCAGAAGCAGCGAACTTCTCGGCAAGTCGAGGACCGCGAATGGGCAATCACCTGAAAGGCTGCAGTTGTCGCCGGTGCCGAAGCGGCATGCACACGAGGTCCGGTGGCAAGCTGCTGCAGAAGATCATTCGCAGCACGCGTCGACTTGTCAAGGAGGCCCTCCGTTGCGGCGAAGAGCCGCCGCTGACGTGGTCGACTCGATATACGGACTAAGCGACGTTGCGTTTCCGATTGCGTTCGCGGATCCAATGCTTCGCGCCCTGACACTGCCGCCAGCACGCGGAGCGCAACCAGCTCCGAGTGCTGCAAGTCTTTATCCTCGCAAATGTTGTGTCGATCAAATCGAAGCGTTGCGTTTCATTGCATCTGCGCAAAAAATACGTTCAGGGGGGTGGGGGGCGCTGAACGTATCGCAATTCGCTCCGTCACTCCACTCCCTCATTCGCCGGCGGCATTGCGGTCAGGCCGATCTCGCCCGTGAGGCCGAGGAAGGTCTTGCGGCATTCGGGGCACGAGATGGCTTTCTGCGTCAGCAAGCGATCGCCGTGCTCGGAGCGGCGGCGCGTCAACATGCGGGCACGCGGCAAGAACTCGCGGAATAAGAACGCGGCCCATCCCTTGAGCCGGCGGGCGAGCAGGGTCGGGTCGTCACGCAGGCGATGGACGTGATCGTCGATTGTCATTTCGAAGCCGCCGCCGCGAACGAGCGACCGAGCACGCACGCGAATAACCGGGTCTGGTCGCGTGATGACCGTGTCACGGTAGACGACGCCTTCCTCACACACGAGGATCGGCGCCGCATCCACGCCGCCGGACGCCTGGAACAACAGCAAGTCGGGGCGCAGACGCAGATAGTTCTCCGCAAGCTTTGGATAGCGCGCCAGGTCGAACACGGCGGTTGCCGAGCCGATGCGCTGCCAAAGTCGCCGCGGTCGATAGAGCCAGAGAAGTTTCAAACGAGCCAGGCCATCGCGGTCCTCGCTCGCGTATGAGGCGCCGAGCATCGGACAGACCTGGCCAATCATGCGCAAGTCCTCGGCCTCGAGACCGGCTCCGAACGCGCGGGCCAGAATCAAGATGCGCAAGCGCACCCGCCGCGTGCGGTCGATCGGGTCGCCGCGCAACTCCTTGATGACTCCCTCGGCATGATCGAGCGGCAGCGCGGCGTCGAAACTGTCGCCGACTTCGTTTGCGATCATCGGCACATCGTCGCCGTCGGCCGTCGCGGCATCGGCAATGCGCAGGACGCTGAGAGGCGTCAGATAGGGAATGCCAACGTGATCTCTGCGCAACGCAGCGATTGACCGGCGCACTTGTTCCTCGCGATCTTCGGCTTCGCCATGCCCGCGGCTGGCGACGGCGAGGCCCGCGAGAAAGGCCGCGTCCGTTCGGCTATTTTCGTGTGTGAGCAGCTTCGGCACGAGCAGCGACCACGTATGGTCGGTCGCCCGATTCGCGGCATCGCCGGTGTCCATCCACGTGGCACGCACGCCGATGTAGGCGAACAGGCCGGCGACGAGAAACCCTAATACCGGGATGATTGGGGCGAGGCCGAGCAAGCGCGGCATCGCTGCGAATAGTAGGGCCATCATCGTGAGCGGGATCAAAAAGGCGAGCACGGCGCCGCGGCGCGTCAATGTGTGGCCCGGCTCGGGGCCGTTGAACACCGTCGCTTCCGGCGTATCGACACGCAGGGCATTGAACATGTACCGGTCGCCGAGATCGACGCGGAAGCCGCCGCCGTCAACGCGGCCGGAGCCGATCAGCACGGCGGCCGGCACCGCGCGAGTCGGCTGCGGGACGACGGCAAAGCAGTGCGGACAAAGCGTCGCATTCTTCTCGGCCGCCTCGGCACGCAGCAGATTGTGTGCTTCCTCGTCGTCCGTGCCTCCGAGCAGCAAGAGCCGATGCACGCGCGTTAGACCATCCGTCGGATCGAGGGCCTGGGCGAGTTCACAGGCGCGGTCGAGATACTCCGGCTTGCTCGTGCGGGCGAAGTCATTGACCCACTGCCCGATTACGTCCCACGGCTCGCGGACGCGGCCGTTTTCCAAAAGCAACCGATGCCGTTCCCATAAGTGCTTCACGAGTTCATCGGGCCCGAGCCGGGCGCCGCAGCGTGGGCAGGGGGCCGTCGATCCAGAATCGAGTTCGCCCAGCGCCCGCGACAGGTACGGCGGCGGTTGCACTAGCGCTGCGAGCCGCCGCAGCCGATTCATCGCCCGGTTCGGCGCGACATGGCGACGCAGCGCATCGACCACCCGCTCGTTGATCTTGGAATAGGTCGGCACCGAGCGCATGATCTGTGCCGCGAGTGGGACGCGAACCTTGGTTGGAAAACGTGGATTCTCGACGAGGTCGGCCAGCGCCGAGACGTGTTCCGGAGGCAACGGCGGCGTGAGGCGGGCGGCCACTTCGAGCGCGAGGCGCTGCCCGTTCGCGCCCCGACTCAGCAAGCGATCGAGCAGATAACTCGCGTTGTCGGTGCGGTCGGCTTCATGAGCTAACGCCGCAAACGCCGCCGCCCGTTCGCCCCGATCGCGTGCCGACCCGATGCGGCGCATGTAGTCGCCGAGTCCGGGCAGAGCGGGGAGATCGGCTGCCGAGCCGGCCATCACTTCACCGGAATCTTCAAGGTCGCCGACTGAAGACAACGTCCGTTCGCGCCCGACGTGCACGCCTGGACCTTGATGCGCACTTCCAGGTCGGTCGCATCTTTCGATGTCACCGTACCCGCGATGGCAATCTCGCCTTCGAACACCTTGTATTCGACGCCCTTCTCGTCCTTCTCAATCTTGCCCTTCGGGAAATCGATCTTGGCCGGCAGCTTCTTGCCGTCGGCATGGACGTCCACCGTCGTGCGGGCGCCTTCGAGATCGTCGTTGTCGACCGGATTGGCGTACACGTGCCAGGGCTTGTCGATCTTGAGCGTCACGGTCAACGCACGCTTGCCATCCTTGTCCGCCGGGCCGAGGTTGGCCGTTGCATGGACGACATCCTCGGACGTGATCCGTTTGGACGCTTCCTTCTTCTCCTCGGGCTTCGGGTCCGCCTTCTTGCCGCCCGCTTCGACGAACAGGTGCAGCGCCTCGCCCATCGCCGGCACGCTCGCCGGGTTTCCTTTCAAGATGCCCGCGAATTGTTTGATCGTCTTTTCCGCCTGCTTGCGATACGATTCGTCGCCGGTCTTTTTCCACAAGCGCACGAGATTATTCGCGGCCACGCTGTTGCCGGACGGCTGGACGCCGTCGTGGTAATCCTTCGCTCGGGCAAAGAGCTTCTCGCCATCGGACGCCGTGAAGAAGAACCCGCCGTGGTCGCCGTCGCCGTACCACTTGCTGGTTGCGTCCATCAGGCCCTTCGCCTCGATGAGCCAGCGTCCGTCGTGGGTCGCATCGTGTAGGCACAGCAGCCCGTGGATCAGGAACGAATAATCGTCGAGATACGCCGTCAGCTTTGCCTGGCCCCTGCCTTCGGAAATGCCGTACGTTCGCAGCAGGCGGCCGTCTTTCGTCTTCAAATTGGCGAGCACGAACTCGGCGGCTCGCGTCGCCGCCTTGGTGTACTCGGGCTGCTTGAATGTTTGCCCTGCCGCCGCGAGACCGGCGATCATCTGGCCGTTCCACGCGGTCAGCACTTTGGTGTCGAGAAATGGCCGCGGCCGCTTGGCCCGAATGTCGAACAGCTTGGTCCGCAGGCTCGCGAGCTTGTCGCGCAATTCGTCCTCCGTCATCTTCTGGTCTTTCGCAACGTCGGCGAGCGGCCGCGAGAGTTTCAAGACGTACTGTTTCTCTTCGAATGTCGGCTGGCCGCTGACGCTGTAGGCGGCGCGAAATATCGGTGCGTCCTTGTCACCAAGTGCCTTCTCGATCTCCTCGGCAGTCCACACGTAGAACTCGCCTTCCTTGCCCTCGCTGTCGGCATCCAGCGCCGAATAGAACGCGCCTTCGGGAGAGGTCATTTCGCGCTGCACAAACCGCACCGTTTCATCGACCACGCGTTTGTAGAGCGGCTTCGGATCATCGCGATAGGCTTCGGAGTACAGTTCAACGAGTTGGGCATTGTCGTAAAGCATCTTCTCGAAGTGTGGCACGGTCCACGTGCGCTCGGTGCTATAACGATGGAAGCCGCCGCCGAGTTGGTCGTAGATGCCGCCCTCGGCCATCTTCGTGAGCGTTAGCGTGACGAGCTTGGCCAGGTCTGCGTCCTTGTCGCGCTTACTGGCTCGCATCAAGGCCGCCAGCGACGCGGGCATCGGGAACTTTGTGCCGCGGAACCTTGTTTCTTTGCTGCCGATGCCGCCGTGGACATCGTCGAGCCGATCCTTCAATTCCTCGACCGGGCCCATCGCGAGCGCTTTCGTCAGTTCGACAATCGCGATCCCGCGGGCCGCTCGCGTCATCGCCTCTTCCGTCCGCTCGGCCACGTGGTCGGCCTGAGCGCGAAGCTCCTTCCCCTTGTCCGTGTTCAATTCCACCATGTAGCTCAGGATGCTCTTGAACCCGCGGGCTACGCCTTCGTCGACCTTGCGGTCTTCTTTCGGCCAATAGGTGCCGCCGACGATTGGCTTGCCTTCGTCAGTCAGGAACATCGAGAGCGGCCAGCCGCCGCGGCCGTCGATCACTTGCAACGCGGTCATGTAGACTTCATCGACGTCCGGCCGCTCCTCGCGGTCGACCTTGATGGCGACAAAGTTCTTGTTGAGCAGTGCCGCCACTTCCTTGTCCTCGAACGATTCACGCTCCATCACATGGCACCAATGGCACGAACTGTAGCCGATCGAAAGGAAGATGAGCTTCTTCTCCTTCTTGGCCTTCTCGAACGCCTCCGGGCACCACGGATACCAGTCGACCGGGTTGTGCGCGTGCTGGAGCAGGTAAGGGCTCGACTCCTTCGCGAGCCGATTGGCCGGCCCGGCCTCCTTCTTCGGTTCGGCAGCGGTCAGGGTGGCGGGAAGCAGCAGGGACATGGCAAGAAGTCGCATGAGGGACTCGGCAACCTGAGAGGGGCGAAGATTACTATCCGGGACTGGTGAGAGAATGCCAAGGCTGGTCCCTATAATCCCCACTCACGGTCACGTTGTCCCACCATCGGGGTTCTCCCATGTTTTTGCGCCTTTGCACCGCCGTTGCGGTTTTTGTCGCCCTTTCGCTGCCCGCCATCGCCGACGACAAGTTGAAGAATCAGGCTGCCGAGGCCATGAAGAAGTCGGACGTTCAGGACGCCACGATCGTCGAGACCGCGCATCTAGTCGTCGCGAGTTCGCTCATCGAGACCAAGGCCAAGGCTCTCGCGGATTCGTTGGAGAAGACGTTCAACCAGGCGGCGAAAGCACTCAAGCTCGATGCCGGGGAGACGAAAACGCAGGTGACGATTTTCGCGTTCGCCGATCTGGACAACTACAAGCAGTTTCAACGTGCGGTTCTGAGGCAGCGCCCCGAGGATGAACAAGTTGCTTCTTATGATGTCAAGCGCGACGATCCGTATATCGCCGTGTCGGCTCGACGCGGCGACAAGAGCCCGAACTTCGAGACGCTTGCGGGCAACGAGATCTGCCGAGCGCTGCTGGCCCGCAAGAGCGGCAACGCCAAGCTCACCGAGTGGATGAAAGACGGTTTCGCGAAGTCGGTCTACTGGCGGTTGAATGCCGGCGCCGCGGGGGCCGACCGGGCGTTTGTCGCGCGGATCGCGCCACCGGTCAAGAAGGGCGCCAAGGGCGGCATGTGCCCGTGCGACAAGGCCTGGACCGGCACCGGCAAGGAAAAGGAACTGGTGGCCGCGAGCCTGATGGAGTACTTCACCGTCGGTGCCGGGGCGGAGAAGTTCGGCAATGTTGTGGCCGGCCTTATCCCGACCGACGCTGCCGCGACGCCGACGTTCATGGATGCGTTGAAGGCCGCGGAATGGATGATTGACGATTTGGACAAGTCGTGGCGCGAATGGCTTGGCAAAGGCAGTCCGGCCACGGCGAAGTGAGAGAACGTTCTAAAGAGCGCCAACGTGACCAGTTTTTTGTCGACGATGTGGCGCCACTTTTTGGAGCGGTGCCCTTACCGCAAACTTTTATCTCGAAGTATGTTGAGTCAATTTGAAATTCAAAGGGCGCCAAGTGGACACACCGCTGGCGCTCTTCGTGGCGCCCTTTGAAATAAGACGTGTTTAGGCGTTCCGCGTCTTTGCCGTGGCTTTCTTGAGTCGTCGTTTCCGCGTTCTGCGGGCGGTTGTGGCCGGGGCCTTCGGTGCTGCTTGGGACACTTCGACGAAGGCCTGCGGCAATAGCCAGATCAGTTCGCCAGCACCTTTTGCGAGTTTGTCCCCGTCGACGCGCACGAGAGCGACGCCACCTTTGTCGAGCGCAATCTGCGCCTTCTTGTCGCCGATCAGCCAAGCCGCCAATTCGTTCAAGTCCGGCCGATGACCGACGAGGCCGATCGCCTCAGCGGGTTGCTTATTGATGGCCTTCGCGACCTTGCGGCACTTGCCTTCCGGGGCGAGCACCGCTGTTTCCACGACCTGATCGCCGGTCAAACCCCACGCCGCGACCAGCGGCTCGGCGGTTTGTCGCGTGCGCACAAGCGGGCTGACGAAGAGCCGCAGGATCTTGGCGCCGCGCGCTGGCAGAGCAAGCGCCAATGACTGGGCTTGCGCGTGACCGACGTCAGTCAGCGGACGTTCCTCATCTGGGTGCTCGGCGAATTGTTCGCGCTCGATCGCTTCGGCATGCCGAATCAGATAAACGTCCATCGATGGGATCTCCAGGCCGTTCGATTTGAACGGCGCGGCTGCAGGTCAATGATGTGGTAGGGCCGTATAATAAGCATCTTGACCTCCCGTCGTGAATGGTTCACACAATCTTCACGAATCCTTCACATAGCAACCTAATGCGCCGGAACGACATCCGCAATATTGCCGTCATCGCTCACGTCGACCATGGCAAGACGACCATGGTCGATCAGATGCTCCGTCAGTCCGGTTTGTTCCGCTCCGAAGAGTTGGACAAACTCGCTGGCGGTCAGCATGGATTGATTGTCGACTCCAACGACCTCGAACGCGAACGCGGCATCACGATCCTCGCCAAGAACATCGCCATTCGGCTCGGCGACGTGAAAGTCAACCTGATGGATACGCCGGGCCACGCCGACTTCGGCGGCGAGGTCGAGCGGATTCTCCAGATGGCCGATGGTGTATTCCTTCTCGTCGATGCAGCTGAAGGCCCCCTGCCGCAGACGCGGTTCGTGCTTCGGAAGGCGTTCGAGCACAAGCTGAAGCCGGTCGTGGTCATCAACAAGATCGATCGGCCGGACGCACGCATCGCCGACGTGCATAATCTGATTTTCGACTTGTTTCTTGAGATGGGCGCGGACGATGCGACACTCGATTTTCCACTGATTTACGCGTCCGGCAAGAATGGCGTGGCAACGACTGACCTGAACGTTCCGCCGAAGAACCTGAAGCCGCTGTTCGATGCGATTCTTACGAAGATTCCGGCGCCCGAGGCCGAGCCTGACGAACCGCTGCAGATGCAAGTTGTGTCGCTCGAATACAGCGATTACGTCGGTCGCATTGCCGTTGGCAAAATCAACCGTGGTCGCATCAAGAAG
Organism: Gemmataceae bacterium; assembly: GCA_036266155.1. Taxonomy (GTDB): domain Bacteria; phylum Planctomycetota; class Planctomycetia; order Gemmatales; family Gemmataceae; genus SIAJ01. Next base: position 40,073 of record DATANR010000503.1, read on the forward strand.
AACCAGCGCGTCGCTCTGATCAAGCAGAAGGATGGCAGACGTGTCGACGACACGATCGTGCAGATCCTGGAATACGATCGTCTCGGCAAAAAGGAAATCGACACACTGGCGGCGGGCGACATTTGCGCCGTCGTCGGCCTCGATGAGGCGGACATCGGCGATACGATTGCCGATTTCGATCGTCCGGAGGCGTTGCCGGCCATCGCCATCGACGAGCCGACGCTCGACATGGTGTTCCGCATCAACGATTCGCCGTTCTGTGGCCAGGAAGGCAAGCCGCTCACGAGTCGCGAACTGCGCGACCGGCTCGACCGCGAGTTGCAGCGCAACGTAGCGATGCGCGTGCGGCCGAGCGAGAGCGGCGACCAGTACATCGTCTCGGGCCGTGGCCTATTGCATCTGTCGATTTTGCTGGAGACGATGCGCCGTGAAGGGTCGGAACTTGCGGTCGGCAAGCCGAAGGTGATCATCAAGGAGGTCAACGGCCAAAAGATGGAGCCGTTCGAGTATCTGGTGATCGACGTGCCGGCCTCGCACATCGGCCCTGTCATGGCATTGGTTTTGGAGCGACAAGGCCAGTGCATGAAGATGGAAGGCGGTGACGAGTTGACGCATCTGGAATTCGTGATCCCCGCACGCGGCCTGATCGGCATGCGCACGCGGCTCATGACTGCCACCAGCGGGCTCGCGATCGTGCATCACAATTTCCACGAATACGGCCCGGTGAAGCCGTTGCAGGAAGGCCGAGCCAGTGGCGTGATGGTCTCGACGGAAACGGGCAAGGCAACGGCTTACGCCCTGGAAGGCTTGCAAGACCGCGGCATTCTGTTCGTTGCGCCGATGGAGCCGATCTACGAGGGTCAGCTCGTCGCGGAGCACTGCCGCGATAATGATCTCCCGGTCAACGCGGCGCGCGAAAAGAAACTGACCAACATCCGCTCGGCAACCAGCGAAATCAAGACGGTCCTCAAACCGCCACGTCGTTTCGAGCTGGAGGCGGCGCTGGAGTACATCGAAGACGACGAGTTGGTGGAGATCACGCCGAAGTCGGTGCGCTTGCGGAAGGCGCTGCTCAAGGAAGCGGACCGGAAGAAGGCGGATCGGAATAAGGGGTAAGCCCGCGGACGGCCGAGCGCGAACCGCTACGCCGCGAGCGGCGTCCTCACCACTTCATGGACGCACACACCCTTAACCTTCTGGAGTTCGACAAAGTCCGCGCTCTATTGGCGGAATACGCGGCTACGTCCCTCGGTGCCGATCTCGCGCGCCAGATTGAGCCATCACGCGACGTCGACAAAGTGCGCCTCGGCCTGACGCTCGTGTCGGAGATGGTCGAGGCGTTGATGGCCGGCCAGGCCCCGCCATTCGGAGGCATTCACGACATCCGTCTGCTCGTGCGTCGGGCGGCGATCGGCACCATGTTGACGGCCGAGCAACTTCTGCAGGTCGCCGACACCTTGACCGCGACCGGTTCCTTTTATCGCTATCGTATGCGGCTCGACGGGCGGCTCATTCGACTCATCGAGATGCTCGCTCCGATCGAGGATCTGGGCCCTCTCGGCAAATCAATCACCGCCATGATCGACGGCCGTGGGCATGTCATCGACGCCGCCAGCCAGGAACTGGCTGAAGTTCGGCACAAGCTCGCGGCTTTGGAAGAGCGGGTTCAGCACGAAATCAAACGCCTGCTTCGCGACCCGCAATTGCGGGCCATCCTCCGCTATCCGAATGCGACGGTGAATGGCGACCACTATGTTCTGCCGGTGGCCGCGAACCATCGGCAAAAGGTCGCCGGCGTTGTCCATCGCACGAGCAGCACGGGCGAGACCGTATTTATCGAGCCATCTGCCGTCGCGGCTCTTTCGGCGGAGCGGACGGTGCTGAAGGCGGACGAGGATCGCGAGGTGCGGCGCATTCTTCGTAAGCTCAGCGCCGATGTTGGTCGATGGAGCCGGCCGATCGAGGGGGCAATCAACGCGATCGCCCAGGTCGATCTCGTGACCGCGAAGGCGCGCCATAGCCGCGACTTCAACATGTTTGCGCCTGAAGTTAACACCGAGGGCCGCCTCTGGCTGCGCTCGGCTCGACATCCGCTGTTAGAACACTTGTTTCGCAACGAGCATGTGAAAACGCCCAATGACGGCGAGAAGGTAGCAGAACGGAAAGTTGTGCCGATCGACGTGAAGCTCGGGATCGGCTTCAATCAGTTGGTCATCACGGGCCCGAATACCGGTGGCAAGACGGTGACGATCAAGACGACCGGATTGCTGGCCCTAATGGCTCAGAGCGGCATGCACATCCCGGCGGGGGAAGGCAGCACCGTGCCCGTCTGGTCGCAGATCCTTGCCGACATCGGCGACGAGCAGAGCATCGAACAATCGTTGAGCACGTTCAGTTCGCATATCTCGCGCATCGCGACCATCTTCGCGGCCGCCGATGCGAACAGCTTGGTGCTGCTTGATGAACTCGGCGCCGGCACCGACCCGACGGAAGGGGCCGCGCTCGGCCGCGCGATCCTCGATCAGCTTGATGCCGTCGGCTGTCGAGCGATTGTCACGACGCACCTGGGCGATCTGAAGACATACGCGTTCACGAACGACCGTGCCGAGAATGGAGCTGTCGAATTCGACATTGAGACGCTGCGGCCAACATATCGCCTAAACATCGGCCAGTTCGGCATGTCAAACGCGTTACAGATCGCGCGACGGCTGAAACTGCCAAAGGAACTGCTGAAACGAGCCCGCAAGTACATCAAACGACGGAAGGGCAAGACGGGCGAGCTTAACCGCCTTCAGCAATTGCGTGAGGAAGCGGAGAAAGCACGCACCGCAGCCCTGGCGCATCAGCATGAGGCCGACCGACAAAAGGTCGAGTTCGAACGACGACTGGTGGAGCTGGAACAGAAATCCGCCGCCGAGGGTCGGCTCAATGAGTGGCGCTCGAAATTGCAGCCGGGCGACGCGGTTTATTCACCCAAATTCGGGAAGACGGGAAAGGTCGCGCGCATCAATCAGGCCAAGGGAACACTGTTCATTTCCGTGGGAATCGGCCAATGGGAGCTGTTCCTCAATGAGGTCCTTCCCGAAGCGCCTGCGGAGAATTAGCCGCCGCGCTGCTTTTTCACTGTCATGTCAGCTTGCACTGTGGTTAACTGTCAGTGTGTTTGTGGTTCACCGTGAAACCTCTCCCAGGTGCCACCATGCCGGATCGCATTCGCTTCACGCGCCGCGAGGCGATGGCTGCCGGGGCCATCGCCGTCGCCGGGCTCGCTTCTGCCGACACTCCCAGGAAATCAACAATGAAGGGCAACATCAAACAATCGGTCGTCGCCTGGTGCTTCATGGCCGGCGGCGACAAGTGGTCGCTCGACCAGACGTGCGACGTCACCAAGAGCTTCGGCGTCCCTTCTGTCGAGATTGTCGGCCCGGAGGATTTTGCGACGCTCAAGAAGCACGGTCTCACGTGTGCGATCGCGTCGAACACGATGCCGGGGGCGCCGTTCAAGACCGGCTTTAACAATCCGAAATACCACGATGAACTCGTCGCGCGCTACACAAAGGTGATCGACGCCTGTGCCGACTTTGGTTGTCCGAGCGTCATCGGCTTCACCGGCTACAAGTTCAACGAACCCGACGATCCCAAGAGCGGTGAAATCTCGTTAGAGGAAGGGGCCAAGAACTGCATCGCGGGCATGAAGCGCATCATTGGCCACGCCGAAAAGAAGGGCATCAACCTCTGTATCGAGCATCTGAACACGCGCGACGACAGCCATCCGATGAAGGGCCACCCCGGCTATCAGGGCGACGACCTCGACTACGTTTGCAAGATTCTGCGCGCGATCGGTTCGCCGCGCGCCAAGCTGCTGTTCGACGTGTACCACGTGCAGATCATGCACGGCGACGTCATTCGGCGGATCGAGCAGTGCAAGGACGTGATCGGCCACATCCACACGGCGGGGAATCCAGGCCGCGGAGAGCTGGATGACACGCAGGAAATCAACTACCCGCCAATCATGCGGAAGTTGCTCGCGATCAAGTACGCTGGGTTCGTGGGTCAAGAATTCATTCCGACGCGCGACCCGAAGGCTGGACTCGCGGAGGCGTTCAAACTGTGTGATGTGTAATCGGAATTCGTTTAGCGGTCGTCCCGACGGGACGACCGCTAAACGTCATTTTGCCACTCGTCCGACGCCGAACTGGTCTCCCGTCTTCACGACCTTGCCGCCCTTGCAATGTACTTCGACCATCTTCTCGCTATGCACTTCGCGGCCCGTTTCATCGGATAACGCCATGAGAATCTTCTTCGTGGCCGTGTCGATCACTTCGCCGGTGGACGGATAGGCAAACTTGCCATCCAAACTGAACGTGATCCAGCCCGGCTGCTCGCGCAGTGCGATACTCTCCTTCTGCTTCGGCGGCATGACCGTGTTATCGAAGACATGCACCCGCTGGTTGAACGCGTCAACGACCCACACTTCTTTCTCGTCAGGTGTCAGACCGATGCCGTGGCTTGGACAGCCGTGGCGCTTGGTCGGGCCTTTCTTGAAGCCCTCGACTTCCACTCGATGTAGTTTCTTGCCGGTCGTTAGATCGCCGATCTCGAAGCCGAGGCACTCGTTCACGTTAACGTAGACGAGCGTCTGGGCCCCGTTCACGGTGAACGGCCGAATTGAAGCGGCGAACGGGCCGATGGTGCCGACGACTTTGTGCGTCTTCGTGTCCGCGACCGTCAGCAGCGGCGACTTGAGGCCGGCCAGGTACATTCGCGAACCATCAAGGCCGACGACCGTATTGTGTGCGCCGCTCTTGGGCTCGATCGTGGCGATGACGTTGCCTGTGTCCCCATCGACGACGTTCCAGATGTCTTTTTCAAACGATGGGACATACAGCACTTTGCCATCTGGCGTCATCGACATGCGATCGCAGCCTTGCGGGAGCGCTTTTTCCCAAAGCGTTTTTTCGGTGATTAGATCAAGGCAATAGAGCTTCTGCGGCGTCGTGAAGTAGAGCCGCCCCGTCGCGGCCGAAGCGCAGACGCCTTTCATGTTGTCCGGCGACTTGGCTTGGCTATGCGGGGTCTCGATGCGCTTGACAAACTTGTGCCCATGATCAATGTCGAAGACGAGCACGCCGGCCCCGCCGAACTCGAGGAGATTGCGGATGCCAGGAGTGGCGACATACAAATAACGGCCGTCGGGCAATCCGTCGGCTGTGGCCGGAATCGCGAGGACCAGGGCGGCAAGAAGTGTAAAATAGGTGCGACGCATTTGCGGCCTACCATCGGTGGTTGAATGCTCTTGATCGAGCATCGAGCGCCGGTCTATCTTACACGCCTACCTGAATTTGCCTTCCGAATGCCAATGAATCGCATCCTTCTCCTTGCAATTTCCGCCTGCATTTGCTCGTCTGTCTCGGCCCAGGCGCCGGTTGAAAAGGACCATGCCGAGAAGATGGCACGCGGCAAGGAGATTTTTCAGATGCATGTCCGGCCGGTTCTGGTGAACCAGTGTCTGAAGTGTCACGGTGGCGAGAAGACCGAAGCGGAGTTCGATCTGACCGATCGCGAACGCTTGCTTAAGGGTGGCGACCACGGTGCCGCAGTTGTCCCGTTTGAGCCGAAAAAGAGTCTTCTCTATTTGATGATCGCGCACGAGAAGAAGCCGGCGATGCCGTACAAGGAGCCGAAACTCGCGGACGACGTGGTTCGGCAGTTCGCCGCGTGGATTGAGAACGGCGCACCCTACGACGCGCCGCTGATTGCCCGCAAGGACTCGGGCGTCTGGATCGACAAGAAGGTGTCGCCCGAAGCTCGGCAGCACTGGGCGTATCAACCGCTCAAGATTTCTTCTCCTCCGATCGTCAACGATGCCAAGTGGATGAAGACGGACGTCGATCGCTTCATTCTCAGGAAATTGGAGCAGAAGGGGGTCACGCCGAACCCGGCGGCGACGAAGCGAAACGTCCTTCGTCGCGTCTACTTCGACCTGATCGGCTTGCCGCCGACGCCCGAAGAGGTGGACGCGTTTATCAAAGACGAATCGAAGGATGCACTGGCCAAGGTTGTCGATCGACTGCTCGATTCACCGAAATACGGCGAGCGCTGGGCACGTCACTGGCTCGACCTGGCCCGTTTCGCGGAGAGCCACGGCTTCGAACACGATTACGATCGACCAGGCGCCTACCACTACCGCGACTTCGTCATCAAGGCTCTCAACGCCGGCATGCCTTACGACCAGTTCGTCCGCTGGCAGCTTGCCGGTGACGAGCTGGCCCCGAACGATCCGCTGGCCCTGATGGCGACCGGCTTCCTCGCGGCCGGCGTTCACTCGACGCAGATTACCAAGAATGAAGTCGAAAAGCACCGCTACGACGAATTGGACGACATGTTGGCGACGACCGGCACAGCGATGCTCGGTCTCACGGTCGGCTGTGCCCGCTGTCACGATCACAAGTTCGATGCGATTCCCCAGGCCGACTACTACCGGATGCTGTCCACGTTCACGGCGACGGTTCGCACTGAAGCAAACATCGACATCGACCCAGCGGGATACCGCGAAGCGAAGGTGAAATGGGACGCCGAGCGCGCGCCGCTCGTCATGGCCGTAACCGACTACGAGTCACACGACCTGCCAGGCCGATTTGCCGAGTGGGAGAAGACGCAATCAGGCAAGCCAGTTCTCGCCGGCTGGGTGATCCCCGCGATCGCTTCGATGAAGGCCGCGAACGGCTCGACACTCAGCAAGAAGGACGACGGTAGTGTGCTCGTCGCCGGTCCGAATCCGCCGCGTGAGACGCTAGCGTTGACACTCGAAACGGATTTGAAGGGCCTGACCGGCTTGCGGATCGAGGCGTTGAAGGACCCGTCGCTCGTCAAAGGCGGCCCCGGTCGAGCCGCCAATGGCAACTTCTGCTTGACCGATCTGACGGTGACTGTGTCTCCCAAGGGCGGCAAGGGCGAGCGCGTGAAGCTCAAGAACGCGCGGTCGACGTTTGATCAGAAGGGACTTGGAGTTGCTGGAGCTATCGACAACGATCCCAACTCCTCCGGGTGGGCCATCGACCCGCAGTTCGGATTTGATCATGCCGCGTCGTTCGAGTTCGATAAACCGGTCGGCGATGGCGGCCCGACGATGGTTACCGTCGTGCTCCAATTCAACAACAACGTGGGTCACGGTATGGGCCGGCCGCGGTTGTCGCTGACGACGTCTTCCGAGCCGCTGGAGTTGACGAAGTCGGGAATCCCCGAGGCGACGCTGCGGGCCATGGACACGCCGCCGGCGAAGCGGACACCGGAACAGAAAGCAGTGCTCCTCGCGGGCTACAAGTTGCTCGATCCGAGGTGGCAGAAGCTGAACGCGAAGGTCAAGGAACACGAGGCGACCGCCCCGAAACCACATGTCGTGAAGGCTTTGATTTCGTCGGAGGGCGTGCAGGCCGTTCGCTTGCATACGCAGGGCGAAGATGTATTGAGGGAGACACACTTCCTCCGTCGCGGTGACCCGAACCAGAAAGAGGCGGTCGCTCCCGCGGGTTACTTGCAGGTTCTCGACATAGGCACAGCCGACTGGAAGAAGAATCCGCCAACCGGTTCCAAGCTCTCCTATCGCCGTACTGCGTTTGCCGACTGGATGACCGACGTCGATCGCGGCGCCGGCGCTTTGCTTGCGCGCGTGATCGTCAATCGGCTCTGGCAACATCACATTGGTCAGGGGATTGTCGCGACGCCGAGCGACTTTGGCGTACGCGGCGAACGACCGACGCATCCCGAATTGCTCGACTTCTTGGCGAATGAGTTGATCCGCAATGGCTGGAAGCTGAAGCCGATCCACAAGCTGATCATGACCAGCGCCGTCTACCAGACGGCTTCGACGCCGGACGAATCCAAGCTCAAAGCCGATCGCGACAACACCCTCATCTGGCA
>DATANR010000504.1:0-7622 GCA_036266155.1 Gemmataceae bacterium
GATAGCCCAGGGCAACGCCCTGGGAATCGGGATCGAATTAACTCGCTGGGCATCCTGAAAGGATGCGGCCGAGCGGCCGCACGCCTTCAGCGTGCACATGCTCGTTGTGCGCCACATTGCCCAGGGCGCTGCCCTGGGCTGTCCTGCCGAGCCCCTTCGGGGCGAAAGGCATGTCAGAATCCTTCACGGCGTTGCCCAACGGGGCGGTATTACTTCAACTCTTTAACCTGGATGTTCCGAAACGCCACCGGATCGTTGTGGCCGCAGAAGCCGAAGTGGCCGCGGAGCAGGTCCTTGCCGGGGTGCTTCTTGTTATCGAGGAATTCCGTCACCTTGCTGACGTCGCCGTCGACGATGCGTGTGCCGTTCAACTCGACCTGAATCTGGTGGCCCTTCACGGTGACTTCCATCAAGTTCCAATCGCTGAGAGCGCGATCGTAACCGCGGTGGGCCGCGATCATGCCGTAGACGCTGCCGTTGTACTGGAGCGCGTCGAGCTTTGCGTGTTTCGACGCGTTGTCGTCGAGAACCTGCACTTCGCACATCGCGTCGACGGAGGCTTGTCCCTTGCCCGGATAGCGGATCGCGAGGCCGTTGTTGCCGCCCGCGGGCATCTTGTACTCGACACGGGCGACGAAGTCGTCGTATTCGTGCTGTGTGAAAATGTTCCCGCCCTTTCCGGGCCGATTGATGATGGCCCCGTCTTTCACCTCGTAGCCATCGAGAGCGCCGGCCCAGCCGGCGAAATCAGTACCGTTGAAGATGTCCTTGAACTCGGCCGCGTCGCGCTTGCGGAGGAACTCGTTTGCCTCGGCCGCGGGAATCTCGCGGATGAACATGTTGCGCCAGCGAATTTCGCCGCCGTGCGTTTGCAGTTGAATGGGCCCGCGTTTCCTGAGAGGCAGCTTTTTGTCCCAAAAGTTCTCAAGCCGAGCGGCATCGACGACGAGCTTGCCGTTCAGATAAACGGCGACGCGCTCGCCAACCATGAGGATGCGGAATGCGTTCCATTCGCCGAACGGCTTGTCGGCGAGCACGAGCGGGTCCTTGCCCGGCGCGCCGGGGCTATTGTTCCAGAGGCCGCCGCTGCCCTTGTCGGCCCCGAGGTTCCATTTGCCGCCCTCTTTCGTGTAGTCCCAGATCTGTATCTGCGGCGTGGCCCGCAGATAGATGCCGCTATCGGCGAGCGCCACGGTCTTGTACTCGACGAGAAATTCGATGTCGCCATAGTCCTTGTCGGTGGTCAAGTAAGCGCCGTTGCCGTCATTGACGAGTTCGTACTTGTCGACGGACCAGTGTTTGGCGGCGTCGGCCGTCCACGTGTCCACTTGGGCCTTGCGTTTCTCGTTGGTCAACTTGTCGAGGTCATACGGATTGAAATGCGGCATCCCGTGCCAGCCCGTAAGGTCTTTACCGTTGAAGAGCGCTGTGAAGCCCTTGGGCGGCGTCGGCTCGGCCGCAGTCAACAACGAACACAAAACGAGAGACGCGATCACGCAGGCAAAGCGCATGGAAGTGCTCCATGAGGAGAGTCGGGTGGGTGGAGAAAAGTGTATGCGGCGATCAGTCCTTCCATGCTCCAATCGCCCGTCGCACCAGGACGAGTTGACCGAGGTGGTAGGCGTTGTGGTCCGCGACGAGCAACGCCTCACGCAAGATCGTCTGCCCATCGCCATGCGGGATTTTCGCGAAGAGATCGGTCGCTGGATCCGCAATCAAAGCGCGCATCGCGGCCAGGTCGGCACGGAAGCCGGCCAGGCTCGCGTCCCACGCCTTGGCATCGGGTGGCGCCTCGGTCGCGGGCCAATAGCCGGCGGGAAAGTCAGGAGAGACGTGTTTGGCGTTCCGTGAGAATTCGAGGATGTCCCACTGGGCGATCCGCAGGTGCTCGACGAGTTGCCAGGCGTTATGCGGAATATTGAGCGCGTGCTTGCCGCGCATATCCGCCGGCAAATCGGCCACGGCCTTGTCGAAATCCAGATGAGCGCCGCCGCCGGCAAGTAAATAGTCGAGGTGCTCACGCAAGGCTTTGTCGTCCATTGCCTTCTCCCCAAGGGCACGCCGTCATTATCCGTCCGGATTACCCATCTTCGCCGTGAATTCGCTTGCGACCGTCAAATTCGTGCAAACCGGTTGCGTGGGCGCTCCGATCAGATGGTGTGCGCCCGGCGCGCGACCCTCGGCAATCTGGCAAGCTTCGGAGTTATCCCATGCGTTCCAACCGCGTTCGGCTTCAGGTTGAGGGGCTCGAAGATCGCCGAACGCCCGCGAGCGTTGCCGGTCTGGCCGCGGCATCGCTGCATGCCGCTCAAGGGGCGGCGTTTTTCCGGGCCATTGCGACCGATCCCGCCTGGATCTTCACAAAGGCCGCGCGAACGTTTATTACGGCACAAGTCAAATCGATCTTTGCCCAGGCCGAGGCGGATCTGGCCGTGATTCGGTCCGCCCGTGCCAGTGGCACGCCGGCCGGTGCACTTGCGGGACTTGAGGCCAACTTGCTCGCAAACGAGAATGTCGCACGCAAGATCGGCGGCATGGTCGGTTTCGCGGTGTTCACGCCAGTTGTCGTTCCGCCACCGCCGACGCCCAAGCCAACCGATGCGGGCATGGTGAACACGATGCCGGACCCGACGTCATCGAACTTCTTGCCCGTGGGCACCGCTGGTCTGAAATCATGGGACGTGGTCGTCGGCACCGGCACCCCCGTCGCGGCCGGCGACTCGATCACGATCTTCTATACCGGCTGGCTGGCATCGAATGGGACCAAGTTCGACTCGCGCCGCAGCCCGGCAGACCCGATTACGTTCTCGCTGAACGGGCTCATTCAGGGTTGGCAGCAGGGCATCCCGGGCATGAAGCCGGGCGGCATCCGCCGCTTGTTCATCCCCGCCGCCCTCGGCTACGGCGCCGCCGGCAGCCCGCCGAACATCCCCGCCAACGCCGACCTGGTGTTCGAGATCAAGCTGATTTCGCACCACGCATAGGGTTTCACGTTCATTTGTCGGCTCAATGCGCCGGAATGGTCGCCGCTGTCTTCGCGGCCATTCCGGCGCAAAATTCTCGTCGCGCCACTGGCCGGGCGTGCCTTCGGACTCCAGAATAAGGAATTCCCCCTATTAGGGGCATTGCCGTCGATACGCACACCCCGCGTTGATCGCGGGGTGACAGGAATGATTCATGCCGACGATCAATCAGTTGATCCGTAAGCCGCGGGTTCCGCAACGCTCGAAGCCGAAGCACCCGGCCATGCAGGGTTGCCCGCAGAAGCGCGGCGTCTGCTTGCAGGTCAAGACGATGACCCCGAAGAAGCCGAACTCGGCCCTGCGCAAGATCGCCCGCGTCCGGTTGTCGACCGGCAACGAAGTGACGGCGTACATTCCGGGTGAAGGCCACAATCTGCAAGAGCACTCGATCGTGCTCGTGCGCGGCGGCCGCGTCCGCGACTTGCCGGGCGTGCGCTACCACATCATCCGTGGTGTGCTCGATTCCCAGGGCGTCCAGGACCGTAAGCAGGCCCGGTCGAAGTATGGGGCAAAGAAGGAAGGCAAGTAAAGGACAGAGATCAGAGGTCAGAAGTCAGAGGTCAGTACTGACTTCTGACCTCTGACTTCTGACCTCTGACTTCTAACCACTGACCACTGACCACCGAATATGTCCAAAAGCTTTACCGCCAGCTACACGCATTTGAAGCCGGATGCCCGCTTCAACTCGGAACTCGTCAGCAAGTTCATCAACTGTCTGATGTGGGACGGGAAGAAGGCGACGGCCACGCGCGTCTTCTACGGCGCGATGGACCTCATCAAGAAGCGCATCCCGGACGCCGACCCGCTCCAGGTGTTCACGGCGGCGATCGAGAACGTCAAGCCGTCAGTCGAGGTCCGCAGCCGGCGCGTCGGTGGCGCCAACTATCAGGTGCCGATCCCGGTGAAGCCGAAACGGCAGCTCTCGCTGTCGATCCGCTGGATCATCGCCGCCACGCGGGCCAAGAGCGGCCGGGCCATGGAGCAGCGGCTCGCAGACGAGTTTGTCGCCGCCTCCCGCCGCGAAGGCGAAGCCATGAGCAAGCGCGAAAACACGATCAAGATGGCCGACGCCAACAAGGCGTTCTCGCACTTCGCGTGGTAGAGTCGGCTACTGCAGAACCTCGCATGGGTCGTATGGGTCCTATAAGACCTATACGACCCATGTGCATTCTCTGACCTCTGGTTTCCCATGGCTGCGCCGACCGTCGATCTCCGGCTCATTCGCAACATCGGCGTGATCGCCCATATCGATGCCGGCAAGACCACGACCACCGAGCACTTGCTCTATTACGCCGGCGCCAAGCACAAGCTCGGCGGCGTCGACGAGGGCACGACCGAGACCGACTACGACCCCGAAGAGCAAGAACGCGGCATCACGATCTACTCGGCATGCGTGCCCTTCCAATGGATGGGCCACACCGTCAACTTGATCGACACGCCCGGCCACGTCGACTTCACGGCCGAGGTCGAGCGTTCCTTGCGTGTGCTCGACGGCTGCGTCTGCGTCTTCGATGCCCAGAAGGGCGTCGAAGCGCAATCGGAAACCGTTTGGCGGCAAGCCAACAAGTACGGCGTCCCGCGGCTCGTCTTCATCAACAAGATGGACGTCGTCGGGGCCAACTACGCTAACTGCCTGACGCAAGTCCGCGAGCGTCTCGATGGCACGCCGTTGCCGATCGTCATCCCGATCGGCGCCGGTTCGATCAAGGAGACGACCACACCCTTCGTCGGCGTCATCGACCTGCTGGCGATGAAGGCCCTCTACTTCGACAACGGCGACCACGGCCGTACGATTCGTTCGACCGACATCCCCGCCGAAAACCTGGATGAAGCCAAGAAGTACCGCGAAGAATTGTTCGATGTCCTGACCCGCCATGATGAGCAGGACAAGATTACCTCGGCGTATCTGGATGGCAAAGAGATCGCGCTCGACACGGTGCGTGCCCTCATCCGCGAGCAGACGCTCAAGCGACTCGTGCAGCCCGTGTTGGCGGGATCGGGCCGCGAGCACGTCGGCATCCAGCCGTTGCTCGACGCCATCTGCCACTATCTGCCGAGCCCCCTCGACCGCCCGCCGGTCACGGGCATCAACCCAAAGAAGGAGAAGGAAGAGAAGCGCAAGCCGGATTTCAAGGACCCGTTCAGCGGGCTCGTGTTCAAGGTCATCGCCCAGGATTCCGGCGACCTGTTCTACATCCGCATCTATTCCGGCGTCGTGAAGAGCAACTCACGCGTCTTCAACCCGGGCCGCGATGTGAAAGAGAACATCGGCAAGCTCTACCACATCCATGCCGACCCGACGCAACGCGACGAACTGCCCGAGACGCACGCGGGCGACATCGTCGCGGTGATCGGGCTCAAGGATTCCGTCACCGGCGACACGCTCTGCGAGACCCAGCACCCGATCCTGCTGGAGCCGATCACGTTTGCCGAGACAGTCGTGAGCCAGCGCATCGAGCCCGAGTCGGGGGCCGACAAGGACAAGTTGGCCAACGTGCTCGGCAAGCTCCAGCGCGAAGATCCGACGTTCGTCGTGAAGATCGACGACAACGGCCAGATGCTGATGAGCGGCATGGGCACATTACATCTCGAAGTGAAGCGCCACCGCATGGAGCGCGACTTCCGGCTCAAGATCCGCGTCGGCCGGCCGCAGGTGAGTTATCGCGAGACGATTCGCAATAAAATCACGGTCCAGGGCGAATGCGACCGCATGATCGGCGGCAAGAACGTCTATGCCCGCGTCACAGTCGAGTTCACGCCGCGCAAGGCCGAGCAGCCGGTGACGGTCACGAACAAGCTGAAGCCGGGCGACCTGCCGGCCCCGCTGCAGGACCTGGTGGTCAAGGCTTTGCGTTCCGCCCTTTCCTCGGGCGGACTCGGCTTCCCGGTGCTCAATGTCCATGCGACCCTGATCGACGCCGTCTACGACCCCGAGCGCTCCACGGAGCCCGCTTACGAAGCCGCCTCCGCCGACGCGGTGTTGAAGGCGTTCAGCCGCGAGAACATGCAGCTTCTCGAACCGATGATGAAGTTGACGGTCTCCGTGCCAAGCGAATCCTCCGGCAACGTGTTCAGCTACCTGATGGCCCGCCGCGGCGTCGTCGACCGCCAAGATTCCGATGGCCGCCTCTTCGAAATCGGCGCCACCGTCCCGCTCGTCAACATGTTCGAATACGCGGATGAACTGCGGAGCCTGACGCAGGGGCGTGCCAGCTCAACGCTGGAGCCACATTCGTATGCACCGGCGCCGGATGAGGTGCTACGGACGTTTTTGGAGGGGTAGTTGATGAATCGTCGCCGATTCATGGTCGCGGCCGCGGGTGTGTTCGGATTGGCCGCGCTGCTCCGGCGACTGCGGGCCGCGGAGACGTGGCTCGTTCGCTACTTGTGGAGCGGGGCCGTCACGCCGACTGGGGCTCGCGTCGTCGCATGCCTGTCGCGCTCGGCCGAGCGTGTACGTTGGGCGTTCGTCGCGGACAAGGCCGATTGGAAGTCGGCCGCGTTCACGGAGGCCATTGCCGCGCGACCGGAAGACGGGAACATCGTCGCATTCACGCTGACGGGCCTCAAGCCGGCGACCACCTACCGCTATGCCGTCGAAGTCGACGGCCGGCTCGTCACGGAGTCGCCGGCCAAGTTCACGACCTTTCCCGAGACCACCAACGACGTCACCGTCTGCTTCGCGTCCTGTGCGAGCACCGGCTCGGATCATCCCGTGTTCGATGCAGTCGGCAACCAGAAGCCGGCCGTGTTTCTGCACATGGGCGACTTCCATTATCTCGACATCATCCCGGCCGATCGTAACCGCCGGCTCGAAGGTTATGCGGCCGTGCACGCATCGTCGACCCAGCGCAAGCTCTATCGTCAGGTGCCGATCGCGTACATGTGGGACGATCACGATTTCCTCGGCAGCGACAGCGACGGTGTTGCCGAGACGCCCGCTCAAGCTGCCGCGATCAAGGACGCCCGGCTGGCATATCAGACGGCGATCCCGCATTACCCGCTGGCGCTCGGCGCCGGCGACGTGCCGATCGCACAGGCCTTTAGTCTTGGCCGCGTGCGCTTCGTGCTGACGGACGCGCGTTCGGCACGCTTGCCCGGCAAGACGATCCTCGGCGACGCACAGAAGAAGTGGCTGAAGGACGAAGTGCGAGCGAGCAAGGAGAAGCATCGGCTGTTCGTGTGGATCAGCTCGGTGCCGTGGACCGGCAAGGCGGACCCGAAGGCCGACACTTGGGCCGGCTTTCCGGACGAGCGGACCGAGATCGCCGACTTCTTCAAGGCCGAGGGGCTAGCGGGTCGCGTCTGCATCCTGAGCGGCGACGCGCACATGCTCGCTATCGATGACGGCTCACACGGCGACTTCGCGACCGGCGGTGGCATGCCGATTCCGGTGTTCCAGGCGGCCGCGCTCGACCGGAAGGGCTCGGACAAAGGCGGCCCGTTCAGTCATGGCACCAAGCCCGGCCGCGGCCAGTTCGGCCGTATGCGCATCAAAGACGACGGCACGAAGCTACACGTCGAGTGGGCCGGCATGAACGCGGACGGCGAGGTGGTCAAGGGGATGGAGCACGCGTTCACCGTTTAGCGTTCGTCCCG
>DATANR010000505.1:0-6225 GCA_036266155.1 Gemmataceae bacterium
TTCGGCCTGATGCAAGATCTCCCGCAGACGAGGATCGAAACGCCCATCCATGGCCGCTCCTTCCGTGGAGAAAACATCGATGGAAGCGATTGTGGCCGACGGACTTCTGCGCCGTCAAGACGACATACAGTAGAACTACAAGGGCTCAGTTCATCGGCACGCTAATTTCGAGGAACAAGTCGTCGTCAATGGTGCCTGGCGGGACGTTCGTTTTGACTGCATCGTCGAGACGCATGAGCTTGCCGTGTTTCTTCTCGACGAGTGCATCCAACATGTTCTTATACGGCATGTCGTTCCAGCGCTTGGCGTGAGCCTGGACCTTGTTGCACGGCAGCATCGCCATCAATCCATTGGGCATCAGGTCCATACCGTCCTGAATCGGCTTCGTTCCTTCGTCCAGCAGCCCGGCCAAGAAATCGCGGAACCGCTCCGACTCGGGCTCAAGGTCCTTGCGCCAGTCCACTGGAAAATTGAGCCGAGCGACGGAATAATTATCGCTGGCGATTCATGGGCACCCGGAGCGTGTGCTCGTCAGACCCGATCCGAATGTGCCAGACGTAGGTGATCGTTAACCCGAAGGTTTCGCCGGCGGGACCGCCGAGTTCCACCAGCAGCGACACTGGCCCGGTCTGGCCGGCGTCCACGGTCCGCGCCGCCGTGTTTTCGGCGCCAGCAAAGAGGTTGGCCTTGAGCGCCCGGCCGTTCGTCTCGATTTCTGCTCCCACAACAACGACCTCGGCCGCGGAACCGTTGACCACGTCCAGCCCGATGAACTCGTTCGAGCTGCCGATCAGAATCGAAGACGGAGTGACCGAGAACTTCACGCCAGCGATGGTCGTTGCCCATTCCGAAACCGGCTGCCCGTTCGCATCCACCGGCGTGTACGTATACCCTGGATCGCAGCCCGCAACGGCGACTGCGGACAGAGCGGCGGCGACACCGGTAAAATAGCGGAATCGACACATCGGCTGTACTGGCGTCGAACCTTCACTGGATTATGTGGGGTGAATCGTACCCATTCGCTCAACCGGCCGCAACAAGTTCCACCGCGCCTGTCAAGCACGCGAAGCTCATGCCGTACTGTTAACGTGAAAGACAGGGAGTGAGGGAAATGAGCGCGGCCAAAACTGCGACATCAAGCGGGGTTTTGCCGTTGCAACGAAATGAAATGAGTGAGTCAAATTGGGGCTAGCGCAGACCGTAACTAGACAAAGTTGGACAGAGGGGCATCACAAAAACGTTGGCGATCTTGGCGACCTTGGCGACCTTACCCCCTTAACTGGCCAAAACTACGCAGGGCGATTGGGGACGGCGCATTTCATTGCAAACTTGGCATATGTCGTGAAAGCAATCAATTCGTAGCCGCGATCAGAACGGTTGCTGGACACCGAACCAGACTTGCAGGGGGATCTGGTTACCGATTGCCTTGGCGATGTCGACGCGGATGGTGGCGCGTTCCAGGAAGCTGAAGAAGTCGACCTGGAAGCGGACGCCGACGCCGATGGCGTGGGCGACAGGGCCGATTGAGTGATAGTCGAGATAGGCGTCGCCAATGTCGTAGAACGGCGCGAGAGTTACCGCACGCAGCCGAATCATGCGGTCGGCGATGTCGTAGTCGACGTCGCGCATCAGTGGGATGCGCACCTCCAGGCTGCCGACCCACGTGCAACTGCCCTGACGTTCGAAGACGTCATAACCGCGGAACCACTCGTTGCCGCCGAGGCTGAACAGGCGGGCGTTCGACGGCGCCCCGACCGCGACGCCGGCCCGGACAGCAAGCTTCACGTCAGAGAGCCAGCCGTGGCCGTCGGGCAGGCCCAGCGTGTAGCCCACCTGTCCCCAGGCCAGACCGGTGAAGCGACTCTCGCCGAAAAGCGGCAGGCCGCCGGCCACATTAGCGTCGAGGTAATAGCCGGTGTCCGGGTCCCAGTACGGTGTCCGCGTGTCGTGCCGATAGTGCAGGCCGAGCGTTGTCAGCGGATCGACGCCGATGCCGCCCTGTTCCAAGTGCCGGGGCAGCGGCATCCAATTGTGTTGATAGGCCACGTACGCTTCCGCATATTCACGCGGGTAGAGGTACAGGCTTGCCGTCGGCTCCAGGATGTCGCGCACCCACACGACGCCGCGATCCGGCTTGTAGTCGGCGGTCGCGATGCCCTGGGCAATTGACACTTCGCCATGCGCGCCGATTTCCCACTTCGCATCCGGACAATGGTGGAGGAGCGCATCGAAGCCGGCCGCAACGTCGCCGAACGTCGGCCGGAAGCCCGCGTAGACGCCGCCCTGGAATTCCTCGGTGCGGAACACGCCGGCGCGCAGGCCCAGGTTGCTCGCCCGCGTGGTCCAGCCATCCGAGTACATCGCGCCGTAGAACCACGGGCCGAAGATCACGTTCCACTTGTCGTAGTCGTTGGTGAAGTTCGTCTCGTCGAGGAAGGTGTAGATCGGCCGCGGCCGATAGTTGATCGGCACCTTCCAGTAGTTGTTCGCGGGGTCCTTGTCCGGGATCACCAGGTCGGGATCGACCATCACCTGGTCCGGTGGGCCGGGCAAATCGACCTCGACGCGGAAGTGCGTGTCGTCGACCCACTCGGATTTCTGCACCTTGTCGTACTTGACCGTCGCTGCGCCCTTATCATCCTTGCCCGGCTTCGGCGGAACCTGGATCGGCACGCGGACGGAATAGCTCGTGCCCTTGTCGAAGCTGAACCCGAGCGTCGTCGGTTCGTTGATCGCCGACCGCTGGCTCAGGATGACCGAGGCGCGATAGCCGCCCGCGGCCGGAACGCCGGTCACGCCGTCGACGGACCAGTCGCTCATGTTTGCCGTGTACAACCAGTCCTTGAAGAACGCGTCCCACTTGCGGCCGGTGTAATCTTCGAGTTCGCGCTGGAAGTCCTCGACGCGGATGATGCGGAAGTAGTACTTGCTGTAGACACGGCGCATGAACTCGAGGAACGCGGTCGGGCCGAGGCGTTCCTCGATCATGCCGACGATCTTGCTGCCGCGATCGTAGACGGCCGCGAACATCCCGATGACACTGCCGTACTTCTCCAGATCGAGCACCGCGGGGGCGAGTTGGCCGTTCTTCAGGACCGCGAAGAAGGTGCTGAACTTGTAGTTTTCCCGCTTGATCCCCGGCAAAAACGACAACTCCGGCGGGTAGTTGAGCAAGTCGTTGTTGCGGCCTTCGATGCCGTTGAGCAGGCGATGCGACAGATGCGTCACGATCGCCTCGTCCATAAACGTTTCCTTGTACCCATTGGTGCCGACGATGTTGTAGAACCACTGGTGGCACACCTCGTGGGAGATCAAGTACTGCACGTACTTCTCCGCGAGGTGCGGCATGTCGAACACGCGCTGATCGATTAGCACGAGGTCGCCGCACTCGTTGCCGTTCCAGCCGAAGTACGACTCGGCGATGGTGAACTCGGGATACGGCAGCGGGCCGAACCACTGGGCATAGTTCTCGATGGCGATGGCCGCGTGCTTGATGAGCACTTTCGCGTAGAACTCGTTTTCCGGGAAGGCCATGCACTTGACCTTCACCGGCTGGCCGGTCCCGTTCTTCGCAACGGTCGAGAATTCACGGAAGCGCGCCGATGCCAGAAGCGCGAAGTCGCGCGCGACGACGGGGCCGATGATCACTTCCTTGGTGTCTGGCCATTCCTCGATCTTCGCGATCGATCCGGAGCAGGCGATTTGCTGATCCTTCGGTAAACGCACACGAGCATTGAAGACGCCGGCCTCGTTCGACCACGCCTGGCCCCACGGGATGAACGGCGTCGGCTGCCAGCCCTTGCCTTTCTCGTGGACCGCGAAGACCGGGTGCCAGTTGGTCAGGAATGTGACTCCCTTCCAGTGTCCCCATCGGCCCTGTACTTCGGGCAAGTCCATCGCATAGTGCAGTTCCACGGTCGCCGACGCACCGGGCGCGAGCGGTTCCGGCAGCACGACGATCAGGGCCGTCGCCAGTTCCTTGTTCCAGAGATGCTTCAACTCGCTCCGCTTCCAATCGGCGCCGACCTTCGTGAGTCCGTCGATCTTGTGCAGCTCGAAGGCTTCCTTGAAGAAGATCGCCTCGCGCGCGGGGATGCGGAAGATCTCCAGCAATCGCGTGTATTGATCGATTTCCTTGGCCGTCTTCGGCGGCGTGAAATGCGAGTGGACGTTGAAGACGAGTTGCTCGATCGGCTGGCCGGTATTGTTCGTCCAGGTCGCTTGTTGAACGACTTCGACTTTGCGGCCACTGGCGTCGATCGCGATGTTGAAATCGTAGCGCGGCAGGCCTTCGGGCGGCCGCAAGTCGGCGGCGCGCAGCGAAAGTCCCAAAACCAACAGGGCGGTGATGGCCAACCCGGTGCGCATGCAGGCCCCAAAACCGAAGTACTACGCTCTTTTCGGTAGATGAGACAAGGCGAGATCAATTGAGAATCGGCAAGATTGGCAAGTACGGTAGTTCCCCGCGAATCGGCACCGGTTCGGCATTTTGGTAAAGAGATTCCGGTCCGCGAATCTGGGGAATGCGGTCCTGTAGTTGATCCCAAGTCCATCGCATGGTATTGGCGTTGGCTCGGCTGAGTTCCGTGGGGGGACGGACTCGGCCGATCTCTGAGGTCCGGATCATGACCTGCACCCGTCCGACGCTCCGCGTCTGGCTCGCGACCGGCATTGCCGTGGCGCTGGCGGGCTGCCAGGCGACCGTGCCAACCAGCGGCGTCCCGGCCGGACTGGGGCAACCGATGCCCGTCGCCACGATTCAACAGGCTTCAGGCTTTGCCGATCTCGCCCACACGGAGTCACAACCCGCGACCGCGGCGCCGACGATTCCCAATCAACCGCTTAGCCTGAATGACTTGGAGCAACTCGCTCAATCCCACAACCCGATCCTTCAGCGCGATCAAGCGCGAATCGAATCCGCACGTGGGCAGGCGCTCCAAGCGGGCCTCTATCCGAATCCGCACTTCGACACCAACAACCCCGAAGTCATCAACGGCAAGAACAGCTTGTTCAGCGTCGGCGTCATGCAAGAGATCGTGGTGAAGGGCAAACTGCAACTCGACACGGCAGCGGCCGAGGAAGCGGTGCGACAGACTGAGTTGACGTTTGATCAGAATCGACTCGAACTGCTCGCGAATGTTCGCCGGCAATATTACACGGTCCTCGTTGCTCGGCGTCGTTTGGACGTGCTGACCGAGCTTTCAGAAATCGTGCGCTCCGCGGCGGAGACCGGCAAGAAGCTCGAGAACGCACAACAGGCGAGCAAGATCGACACGTTGCTCCTGGTCGTGGACGCGCAAACGGTGGAAGCGAGCCACAAGAAAGCCGAGACGACACTCGCGGCCGAGCGCAAGCAGCTTGCGGCGATCGTCGGCGTGGATGGCATTGCGATGGCGGACATCGCGGGCGATCTGGCCGCGCGGCGGCCGGAGTTCGACGAGGCGCTCCTGCGGCGCTTCGCCGCAAGCGGCAGTACGCTGGTCAGGGTGGCCGAGGCCGAGATTGCGCGCCGACGGTTGTTGTTGCAGCGGGCCGAGGTCGAGCCCTATCCGAACGTGACGCTCGGGCCCGCGCTTCAATTTGGCGCGCAGCCCGGCAATGACCAATTCTGGCTGACGGTCACGTTCCCGATCCCGGTGTGGGACCGCAATCAAGGTAACATCCTCTCCGCTGTCGCCAACGTTCGCGATGCGGAACTGAGCCTGCGCGTCTTGCAGAACGATCAGCTTGCCAAGGTCGCGGACACGCTCGGCAAATACTTGTCGGCCCGGAACCTCGTTGACAAGTACGAAGCCGACATCCTGCCCAATGTGCGGCAAGCGCAGAAGCTGTCGGCCGAGGGATATGCCAAGGGAGTGTTCGACTTCGCGCGTTATCTTCAGGCCCAGCGAACCGTGGTTGAAACGAATCTCACTTATCTGGAAGCGCTCGAAGCCCTCTGGGCCGCCGCGGCTGATCTCGCGGGCTTGCTACAACTCGAACGGATGCCGTGAGGACAAAGAGAATTCACCTCCGAGTTACAGAGAGTACAGAGAAAAACCGGGATGGTTTAACGGTGGTACGTCATTTGATTTGTCTTTTCTCTCTGTAACCGTTCACGAACTGCTCTTGGAATGGTCTTGCTGTCGTTGTAGTGTTGGCGACTGGCATGGAACCGCCAGAGCTGAGTCCGGAAGTCCTCGCGGCGTTGCCGGCCGAAGTGGCGGTTTTGATTCGTTGGTTGGT
>DATANR010000506.1:0-54148 GCA_036266155.1 Gemmataceae bacterium
TGGGCCGAAAAATGAGAAATACGTTCAGGGGGGTGGGGGGGCGTGAACGTATCGCAATTCGCGGCGTCAAACGAATCCATCTCCCCGTCCGCAAACGCTACCCTTTCAGCCCTGGAACTCCTCCGCCGTGCCGGTAGGGTAAACACGGCCCCGAGACCCACCGCACATGCTCACACTCTCCCGTTTCTCCATCGGCGTCGGCGATCGCTTTGCTCATCAGGCGAAAGCTCAGCTTCAAGCCTGCGTCCTGGCGGCGAAACAGGGCGTGGAAATAATTCCGGTCTGGAACAAGTCGAACCGCGAACACACGATCATCGGCTCGGACCCGTCGACGACGCGCGCCGCCGCGGATGCCGCGGTGCGTGAATTGGGTTGGAAGAAGCCATATCACCTTGATGCTGATCACATTCGGCTCGAGACGGTGGATCGCTTTCTCGCGCCATGCGACTTCTTCACCATCGATGTGGCGGACTCGATTGGCCACGCGGCAGACCCGGCCGCCATCCAGGCATTTGCCAATCGCCATGCCGATCTGACGGGCCAAGTCATGGTGCCCGGCATTCGCGAGCCGTTCGCAATCACGCGCGACGACGTCGAGCGGATCGCCGGCAAATATCTGAAGGCCGCCCAGGATGCCGGGGCGATTTATCGCAAAATCGAAGCCGCCAAGGGCGCGCATGCAATTATTACCGAAGTCTCGATGGACGAGACCGATAGTCCCCAGACGCCACCCGAGCTGCTATTGATTTTCGCGGCCCTTGCCGATGAGGGTGTGCCGGTTCAGACGATCGCGCCCAAGTTCACGGGCCGATTTAACAAGGGCGTCGACTACGTGGGTGATCTCGTTCAATTCGAGCGGGAGTTCCGCGACGACCTCGCGGTGATCGCTTTCGCGGTGAAGAAGTTTGGCCTGCCAGCCAACCTCAAGCTGAGCGTCCACTCGGGCAGCGATAAGTTCTCGGTCTATGGTCCAATGCGTCGCGCCATCGCTGAAACAGGCGCCGGCCTGCACTTGAAAACCGCGGGCACGACTTGGCTCGAAGAGGTGATCGGCATGGCCGAAGCCGATGGCGAGGGGCTGGTGCGCGCGAAGGAGATTTACGCGAAAGCACTCAAAAAGAAGGACGAACTCTGTGCCCCGTATGCGACAGTGATTGACATCGACGCGATCAAGCTGCCGTCGGCCGAGACGGTCGCCGGTTGGTCGGCGACTCAGTTTGTCTCAGCTCTTCGGCACGATCCGAAGAATTCCGCGTTCAATCCGCACCTGCGCCAGCTCATTCACGTCGGCTTCAAGGTTGCGGCCCAAATGGGTGACCGCTACCTGGCGATGCTCAAGACTTGCGAGCCGAACATCGCACGCAACGTGACGGAGAACCTCTACGATCGGCACATTAAGCCGCTGTTCATCGACCGCTAAATCGCCGGAGCAACCATGAATCTCTTCGATCTATCGGGTGAAGTGGCCGTGGTCATCGGCGGCACCGGTGTGCTCGGTGGCGCGATGGCCGAGGCGCTCGCGGGCGCCGGGGCACGTGTCGCGGTCGTTGGCCGCAGTGCTGAACGCGGTGGTGAATGTGTCCGTCGCATTGAGGCAGCCGGCGGCAAGGCGATGTTCGCCAGCGCCGAAGCGATGGACCCCGCGTCATTGACCCAGTGCCGCGACACGGTTCAGCAGAAGTTCGGCGCGATTACTGTGCTGGTCAACGGCGCCGGCGGCAACAAGCCGGAAGGGACCGTCATGCCTGGGGGCGACTTTTGCAAGCTGCCGCTCAAGGGTTGGGCCGAGGTCTTCGATCTCAACCTGATCGGCGGCGCATTGCTGCCGTGCCAGGTCTTTGGTGAAGCGATGGTCGCGGCCGGTAAGGGCAGCATCATCAACATCGCATCGATTTCTTCGATTCTGCCGCTGTCGCGTGTGGTTGCGTATTCCGCGTCGAAGGCGGCCGTCCTGAATCTGACGCAATGGCTCGCCCGTGAATGGGCCACGAAGGGGGTCCGCGTGAATGCCATCACGCCGGGATTCTTCCCCGCCGAGCAGAATCGGCGCATGTTGCTCAAGGACGACGGCAACTACACCGAGCGCGGCCAACAAATCGTCGGCCACACGCCGATGGGCCGCTTCGGCGAGGCATGTGAACTGGGCGGCGCTGTTGTCTGGCTCGCGTCGCCGCGTGCCGCGGGTTTCGTCACGGGGCAAAACATCGTTGTTGATGGCGGGTTCTCGTCGGTGACGATTTAATGCGTCCCCTCGCCCGAGAGTCGTTGGACCAGTGCCTTTACCTGTTCCTCAATCTCGGGCAATGCCTGTTCCGGCGGCGCAAAGTCCACATCGTGGACGGCCCAATACTCGATCCGCTCGACCCAAAAGGGAAATCGCTCAATCACCAGCGGGCGATGTTCCGCCTCTTTGAGCGCCACCACGAGATTCGCCGCGTGCAAGTCGTCCTCGGTCAAGTGGGCCGGCATGCGCAGGTCAGGCCCGTACGGAATTCCCAATGCTGTCAGCCGGGCCTGAGTTGATCGCGACATTGGCCCCACGTTGTGAATCCCCATCTCGAGCGCCAGGCCGCGCGACGTGGCGCTCCAGGCGATGCCGGCGGCCGCCGCGAAGTGATTAAACACTTCCTCCGCATGGCGCGAGCGGTAGTAGTTCCCAGTGCAGAGAAACAAAACGGTCGGCATTGAAACCCTCTAATAGACAGGCAGTGCGGCCACCCGCTCTGTCTTACCGTCAACGGCCGACTCGTCATCCGGCCGTGCCGCCCATACACCGCCGAAATGGAATTCACCGGCAAACGTGTATTGATCACCGGGGCCGGTCACGGCCTCGGCCGGACGCTTGCGCTCGAATTCGCGCATGCCGGTGCCGACGTCATCGTCACGGACGTGGATGTTGCTCGCGTCGACGCCGTCGTCGCGGAACTTGTTGCGTTGGGAAGACGCGCGTCCGGCTATCAATTGAACGTCACCAATGCGGAACAAGTACTTTCGGTTCGCGACCAAGTGCATGCCGCGGGCGGTTCGATCGACGTATTGGTCAACAACGCCGGCATTGTTTCCGGTGGGCAGTTTCTTGGAGTGCCCCTTGATCGCCACCTCAGCACGGTGGCTGTCAACCTTTCGGGTCTGCTCACGGTCACGCACGTGTTTCTGCCCGGCCTGATCGGCCGACCTGAAGCGCGCCTCGTGAATATCGCGAGCGCATCCGCCGTGCTCGCGTTGCCGTTGGCGACGACCTACGCCGCGACGAAGTGGGCCGTGCTCGGCTTTTCAGATTCGCTGCGAGAAGAGCTGAGGCTCGCGGGCCACCGACACGTGCGCATCAGCACGATTTGCCCGAGTTACATGGCCACAGGCTTATTTGACGGAGCTAGAGCCCCACTATTTACGCGACTGTTGACACCGGAACGAGTCGCTCGTGTGGTTCTTCACGCCACCACTCGTGGCCGCGAGTTTGTCATGCTTCCGTGGACCGCCCGGCTGCTCTACGCAACGGCGGGCTCGTTGCCGCGCGGATTGTTCGTGCGCCTCTGTCGGTTGCTCGGTGTATCCCAGTCAATGTCGCAGTGGCGCGGCCATGCCCCGTCAGACGGCAAGCAGAGCGGCGCGTAGTCCGCGAATGAAGCGCTCGATGTCGTCCGCTGTGTTGTAGCCATGAACCGCCACCCGCAGGCGGCCGGCATGGCTCATGACATGAATGTTCTGTTCGTGCAACTCGCCGTGAATGCGCTCCGCGGCTGGATGGCGGAAGGCGAGGATGCCGGCAATGTGAGCCGGATCGGTCGGGGTCAGCAACTCGATCGGCAACTTCTTTAGCTCCTCAAGACATTGCAACACGAGCGGCCGAGCCGCACGGTCGATTTCCGCGATACCAATGCCGCGCAAATAGTCCAGGGCCGCCCGGGTCGCATAGACCGCCGGATAGTTCGGCATGCCCACGGAGAATCCCGCTGCGCCGGGCTTCGATACGGCACGCTCGAACCGGGCTGGTCCAAACGCGTCCTCGAGGTGAAACCACCCGCCGGCCGGCACGGTCCAGTCGTTCGCGCGCGCCGAAGGCACGCCCACGAGGCCGCCGCCATGCGTCGACAAAATCCACTTGTGCGTGCTGCTGACAATCAGATCGGCGCCGGCGAGATTGAGCGGAATCCGGCCGAGCGCCTGCGTCACATCAACGGCGAGCATGGCCGACGAGTGCCGGCGCACCGCGTCGACGACTTCGGGCAGCCGCATCGTGAAACCGTTGAAGAAGCTGACTAGCGATACGGTGACGAGCCGCGTCTTCGGCCCCAGAAGTGGGATCAAGTCTTCTGAGCGCAGCGCGCCGGTTCGACTTCTCCAAACATGCACGGTCGCCGGGCTGCCGCGTTGCAGCCACGGCGTCGCCCCGGCCGGAAAGTCGAGATCGTTGATGATCACCTCGTCAGCCGGCTTCAGTTGCAGCGCCAGGGCCGCCAAGTTGTAAGCCTCCGACGAGCAAGAACAGATGCCGATCTCGCCGGCCGTGAGCCCGTACAGTTCCGCCACGAGCGCACGCGTCGCTTCCCATTGGTCGGCATGCGGCATGCGCCCATCCATGCCGAGTTCTTTGTCGCGAGCATATTGTGCTAATGCAGCCGCGACCGTAGGCGGTGGGATGCCCTCCGCGGCGGTGTTGAAATAGGTTCGATTCGCGAGCGACGGAAAATCACGCAGCCGCGATTCCGATGTCAGCACGGCTACCCTTTCGCGAACAGTTCTTTGACGGGTACCCCCTTGCCGTCCTCAGTTGCGTAGAACGGCCGCTTTTCGACGTCGAACGCGGTTCGTGCGTGGATGCCCATCGCCTGGAAAATGGTTGCGTGCAGATCCTTGATCGAGACCGGGTTCTTCGTCGTCAACAATGGCCGCTCGGCCGCGGTCTCGCCGTAGAGGAAGCCCTTCTTGGTGCCGCCGCCGAACATCAGCACCGAGCCGGAGCCGGTGAAGTGGCGGTGCAGGCCATAATGCTTCATCTCGCCGAGCTTCTGGGCCGGTGCCCGGGACTGATCGCGGGCCGTGCTGCCGGGAATCCCTTCGATCATCATGTCGCGACTAAATTCCGTCGCCAGCACCACGAGCGTGCGGTCGAGCAGGCCACGCTGTTCGAGATCGAGAATGAGCTGCGCGATCGGTCGATCGATCTCCTTCTTCATCCGTGCATAAGTCGTATGTCCGTTTTCGTGCGTGTCCCAATGCAGGAACGGCACATATTCCGTCGTCACTTCGATGAAGCGTGCCCCTGCTTCCGTGAGCCGGCGCGCCAGCAGACAGCCAAGGCCGAATCGGCCGGTGTTGTATTTGTCAAAGACTTCTTTGGGTTCCTTCGACAGGTCGAACGAGTCGCGCTCCTTCGCATTCAACAATCGGTAAGCATTGTCAATGGAGCGCACCATCGACTCGTGATGATGATCGCTCGCCAACTCGCCGACCGGGCTGCGCTTAAGCAACTCCTGATACTTCGCTTGCCGTTCCTTGAAGCGTTCCGGAGTCATCCCCTTGGGCGGGCGAACGGCATCGGCCGCGTCCGTCGGGAACGGCAGATTGAAAGGTCCGAATTCGGTGCCGAAGAAACCGCCGGTCGTGAAGGCCTTGAGTTCCTCCTGCTCGCCGTTCCCTTCGAGCCGCTGGCCGATGTTGATGAACGGCGGCAACACCGGATTGTTCGGCCCACGGACGCGAGCGATCCACGAACCGATGTGCGGGCACGCCACCGTCTGCGGCGGCACGTAGCCCGTGTGCCAGTGATACTGGTGCCGGCTATGCAGGATGTTGCCAAGATCGGCGACGACATGCGAACGAATCAGAGCCCCGCGGTCGATCACTTTGCCGATGTTCTCCAGGCCCTCGGTGAACTTGATGTTGTCGACAACCGTGTCGATAGTCGGGAACGTGGAGAGGATCTTTTCGACCGGCACGCCCACTTCGAACGGCTGATAGCGCTTCGGGTCAAACGTATCCGGGGCCGCCATGCCGCCGGCCATCCAGAGGAGTATGCAGGTGTCGGCTGTCGCGGCCGGGTGCTTGACCGGCTCAGCGCTGAGCAATCGAGGCGGGCCACCCGCGATCGTGGCGAGGCTGGCGGCGGACATGCCACGAAGAAAGTCGCGGCGGGAGAGGTTGTAATTGTTCATTGATTGCCTCATTTTATCGCACTAATTGAAACTCCGGCAACATGACCACCGACCACAGCAAGTCCGCGACGCCATCCGTGGTGGGCTTCTCACCAACCAATCCGTGCGCGGCGACCAACTCGTCTGCCGCGGGCTTACGTCCCAAGGCCCGGATAAACACGTGCTCGACCAGTTCATCGGCCGACGCCTTCGGGGATGCCTTGAGCAGATTCTCGGCGCCGCGTGTTAGTGTCGCCGCCAGGATTTGTCCGTTTGCCAGGTCGAGGGCCTGAAGCGTTGAAAGCTGCTCCGGACGGACTGTCACCACCTGCTCGCGGTTCGGCCTGCCGAGGGAGCGCATCAATGGGTCGGCGTCAACAAGCGTCGCACGTACGAATTGACGCTCCTTCGGCGTCGCGCCGCCAAATGGCGGGATCGCTGCGGCCGCTTGCGGCTTGGCGGGCGCCGTCCCAGTCAGCATCCACACTGCATCGACAAATTGCTCGGCCGTGAGCCTCTTGATTTCCGGTCCGCGGAAGACGTACTCGTCGTTCGGCACCTCTTTGGCAATCGCGACCGCTTTCGATTGATATGCAGCCGACGTGGTGATGTGTTCCATCAACTTCTTGAGGTCGTACTTGTTGTCGACGAGATACGTCGCCAGGTAATCGAGCAAATCGTCCGACCACGGCTTGTCGCCCATCAGATCGACCGGGTGGACGAGTCCGTGGCCCATGAGCCGGTGCCAGATGCGGTTCGCGATTGTGCGGGCGAAGCGGCCGTTCTCGGGGCTCGTTGTCAATTCCGCAAGGCGCTCCAGGCGCTTGGCTTTGGCAGCATTCGGATCGATCGTGCCCAGTTCGGGAAAGAGAAACTTGGTCGCCGCCGTCTTGCCGGTCGGCTTGTCGCAGCGATGGATCGCCAGCGGCTTGTCGGCGATGACGGCAGCCAAACCATAGGCATCGTCGAGCTTCCAGTGATCGATGAAGCTATCGTGGCACGACGCACACTTCAGATTGGCCCCAAAGAAGACCTGGCCGATGTTTTGCGCGAACTGGAGTTCAACGACCTGGCTCGCGTTCACTTCGCCGCGCCACTTGATGCCCTTGACGAAACCCTCGGAGTCCGGCGTCGGGCTAACAAGTTCGCGGACGAATACGTCATAAGGCTTGTTGTCGAGCAGCGACTTGTAGAGCCAGGCGGTGATCTGCTTGCGGCCGCCGTCGATGTAGCCGGTCCCCTTGTATTCGTTACGGAGCAGGTCGTTCCAAAGAGCGAGCCAGTGATCGGCGTAGGCCCGTTTATCATCGAGCAGTCGGCGGATGAGGTTGTCGCGCTTGCCGGGAGCGGAATCTGGTAGAAACGCAGACAGTTCACTCTGAGTTGGCAAGACGCCGATCAGATCGAGGTAGACCCTACGAACAAAGGCGTCGTCCTCGAGCCGCGCCGGCGTCGTGATCTTGCGATCAGCAAAGTACGCATCCACGAATTGGTCGATCGGATGAACTGGCTCGTTCGGGTGCGGCAACTTCGGCCGGCGCGGCTTGACGGATGCAATGTACGTCTTCGCCTTGAACGAAAAGCCGGGCTCCCATGTCACGCCTTCGTCGATCCACTTCATAAGAACTTGCACTTCTTTTTCGGTGAGTCGCTTCCCCTCAGGCGGCATGCGCTCGTCCGCGTCGGTGCTCGTGACGCGCTTGATCATCGCGCTCATCGCCGCCTTGCCCGGAACCATGGCCTTCTTCAGGACGTCGGCGCGCGTGTCCATCGACAGGGAGCCCTTGTAGGTTCCGTTCGTGTGACACTTGGCGCAGTGCGTTTTGAGGATGGGGACCACGTCGTGCGCGAAGTCGACGCCTTTCGGCGGGTCGGCCGCTACGACCGGAAATGCGATCGTCGCCGCAAAGATGACCAAGAGTCGAACTGGCATGTCAGAATCCGCAGGTGGGTCTGGTTAGAGTACCACACCCACCGCGGTGCCGGCTACTTCTCAGTTACCTTGAGGAAATGTTCGAAGAACTCGTACAGCCGCTCATTCGACTCTTCCGTGGGATCGTGTGTCTTGCGATTGGTCATGGCGACGCGGTTCTCGAAGCCGAGTAGCTTGTTCACGGCGATTGAATGATTCAGCGGTTTCCATCGCTCCGGTTGATCTTCGGCGCCACCAGAGACGAAGAACGGTCGCGGGGCCATCAAGGCGTGCAGCTCATGCAGGTCCATCCCTTTTTCCATCATCTTTTTGTAAGGCCCCGTTCGCGGTTTGGCCTCCGTTGGAATACCGGGCTTGCGATTCGGCCCACCGTCGAAGCCGAGATACCACGGTTCCCAATAATTGACGTTCGCCCGTTTTTCGTCGAACACGATGCCGGGGTCTGACCAGGCTGCACAAGCAAACTGATCGTCCAGGCAGCTCGCGAACATCGCCCACTTGCCGCCGTAGGAATGGCCGACGACGCCGATGCGCTTGCCATCGACCTCCGGTAAATTTGCCAGCGCTCGTCGACAATTCGAAGCGACATACGCGTGGTACGCGAGCGGCTGGAGCTTGCACGTCTCCTTCGTGGGGTAGTACGACTCCGGCGGGCTGCCGAGCGACATCGTGACAAAGCCGCGCTTGGCGAGTTGTAGCGCGAAGTCACGCAGCTTTCCCTTCTGCCCGATGCCAGTCTTCGCGTCGTAAAAAACGACGAGCACCGCCGAGAACGGGCCCTTACCATCGGGCACAAGCAGATAGGCATCTTCCGTCGTCTTATTCGGCGCAATTTCGATGCGGACATGGTGGCGCGTGAAATTCCCGTCATGCTCCATGTCGAGCCGTTCGAGCTTGGGCTTGGCAATTGGTTCGGGTTGTTGGCCGAGCAGGTCGTTCCAGTTTTTGAGGATTTCCTGACGGCGACGTTTCCAATCGTCGGCCGTCTTCACCTCCGTGCCGTCAGCGAAGCGCAACGGCGACTTGTAATCGCCAAACTGGCCGGCAAATTCAGCGGGTGGTGTGAAATAAGGGGCCAACGATTTTGGCAGCGGATCGGCCGCGACTGTGACGGAAGTGACGACCAAGATGGTAGCAATTGCAATGATCGGACGCATGGTTGGCACCGGAGAGGGTTCGCCGTCATCGTATGCGCTCGAAGGAAAATCGAAAGCGAACTGGCCCCTCGCGACCCGGCAGCTACGCTCTCCGGATGCACGATCAAATTCTGGTAACGGGCTCGGCTGGGCGTATTGGACAAGCAGCGGTGCGTGGCCTCACGGGAGCCGGCTTCGACGTGGTCGGCTTCGACCTTCGTCCGACGCCAGGCCTTCCGGTCGACCGCTCGATTGTCGGTACACTGGGCGATGCCGATCTCATCCGCAAGGCGGCAGCGGGCGCCCGCTGTGCCATCCACCTTGCGGCAACGCCCGACGACGCTCGGTTCCCGCGTGGCCCAGCACCGGACGACGGCGACAACTTCCTGTCGGAACTGGTGCCGAACAACATTGTCGGCTCGTACCACGTGATGGAGGCGGTTCGCAAGGAAGGTGTATCACGAGTGATTCTCGCCAGCACGGGGCAGGTCGTCGACAACTATGTGCGGACCGGCCGCGTGCCGGTGACCGGAGACTTGCCGCTCGAGCCGCGCTATCTCTATGCATGCACGAAGGTGTTTCTAGAAGCGCTCGGCCAAGTTTACGCTCGGCAACACGGCATGCAAGTGTTGGCCGTGCGACTTGGTTGGTGTCCGCGACCGGGACAGGAGGAAGAGTTTCGACAGAGCGACCTCGGTCCGGACGTTTACTTGAGCGCAAATGATGCCGGCCGGTTTTTCGTCGCGGCCGTGAATGCCATGGAACTGCCGCCGTTCGCGATCGCCTACTGCACGAGCCGACCCGTACGCCGCGTGCTACACGACCTGACGTCCACGACACGTCTCATTGGATATGAGCCGCAGGATCAGTGGACGGAGTCATCACCGTGACGTGCTCCTCAACTTGCCGACGCTGGCGTGCCCACGATACCGCATGCGTTGTCATGTGGTATTTGGCCAGCAAGTTTGATTGATGTGTCGCTGGAATCTTCGATCGATCTTGAAACGCGGCAACAAACTCGGCCAACACGTGCGCGAAATGTGACTCGTGACCAGTGCGCTCACTCGCCGGGATCCGGATGTGGATTCGGTCGCCCAAGTCGTTTGCTTCAAATCCCGGAATAATTGCCGACCATTGTCGGCATGCGTTTTTGATTGCTGCAAGGACACCAGGCTTTTCCTTCGTCGGGATCACCAGCAACTGGGGCCCGCTTCCTAAACCGGCCTCATGTTGAATCGCGATGGTCGACCGCGTGCCGCGTGCGCTGGCACGATGAGTGTCGCCATCCGGACTGTTGGCACGCACGCCCCAACGGGTCACGAGTCGGAAAATGCGATCGCGGATGCGGACCGTCGCCGAGTTGTTCCCCCAGTAGGTCAATGAGTGACCGTCGCGAAGATGCGCCAGTTCCGGCGGCACATCGGGCAGACCGGTGATCTGTCGGAACTCGTCCACGCCGACCGCTGTCGGCCAGCGCTCAGCGGCAACGATCTCAATGTCGGCAAGCGCAATCGCCTCGTCGGGAAACTGCAGCCAGATCGCGAGATCGGCGAGATGGGTGCCGACGTCGGTCAAGGCTTCACCAGCGATGGCCGGATCGAACCACCACGCCGGCCGACGCAACGGGACACCAGCGACGTGCTTGCTCAAATAGTGAACGCTCTCCAGTTCCAAGCCCGGTTCGTCTGCTGTTCCCGGCAGCGCGGTGCCAAACACGTCGACGTTATGCATCAGCTCGCGCTGGAGCCGGTTCGTGATTTCAAACCGCTCCGTCATGATGTCCCACGCAAAGACACCGTTCCGCTCGGCTTCGACGAACATGCTTTCGACCTTCGGAAAATCCGCAGCGTCGACAATCCAAGGTTTGTCGGCTAGCACGCAGTATCCGGCGGAGACGGCCGCCAGGATCAGGTCGATCTTCGGCCGATTGCGGCCGGCGATCACGACCGTGTTGCCTGGCCGTTCCGCTCGGAAACGCTCGAACCAATCGTCGCCCGCATGGACTGTGGTAGTCCAGTTCGTTGGCCGCACATCGCGCGCGTTGAAGCGTGCAATGCGATCGAGATGGGCGATCAAGTCGAAGTCGAGTGGGCCGTAAACATGCGTCCGTGAATCGACACTGGGCAGGGCTTCTTTCTGAACGAGCGCCGCATGGAAGTGGCCGGGCGCCAGTGTGCACAAACGGACGGGTTCGGGCATGGTTCAACTCACGCCAATCGCGATGGCCGGCAATCTATCGATCACTCGACGAACTCGACCTCTTCCTCAACTCCCGGCTCGACCGCTCCACTCGTGATTCGGTCCCAAAAATGATCGAGCGTGTCCTTTGTATTCTTGGGCAGATTACCGCTGGCATACACCATGCGCGCGACCAGCAACGACAACTTGCGGGAATCTTCACGCAGCCAGGCGAAATCCTCACCAAGGCGCTGTGCGAACTCGATCGCCGTCTCGTCGTCGCGCCGCTCGCGGTCGCGATCGCTCGCCCATGCTTCGAGGGCTTCGAAGCTGTAGCGGACCAGATCGTCGGGTGAGCGCCCGTCGGCCGTGCCGTCCGCGAAAGGGTTGGAGAAGGCGGTAAACGGCACATGCATATCGACTTCTTCGACTTTGGTCTCGGCTCGAACTTGTGTCTCTTTCGGTTCGCGGCCGCCGAATAGTCCCTTGAGCCAAGCATCGATGGCCGCGAGCAGATTCTTGGCCCACGGCATGAAATTCGACAGGAATTGCAGGCCGTTGCGGAACACGAAGAAGACCACGACGATCGCCAACACCGCGAACACGATCCACTTGAGCACGTTGGCAATCTTGGAGAAGGCATTGCCGACCGACGAGTTTTGTAAGCGATCGGCCGCGTTCGACCCGCTCTTGTTGGCCTGCTTCTGCGACCCGCTCGCCTGCCTACCGCTCTCTTTACCATCCTGGCTCTTCTCACCTTTGGATGGATCGCCCTTCTCGCCGTTCTTGTTGCCGTCCGACTTTTCGCCGCCGCCGCCATCCTTGCCGTCCTTTTCGCCGCTGCCTTTCTTGGCGTCGCCGTCCTTCCCCTTGGCGCCGGGTTCGCCGCCCTTGCCGGTGGCTTCGCCGTCGCCTTTGGTCGCCTGCTCGCCGGTCCGGCCGCTGCCTTTGCCGCCGCTGTCGGAGTTGACCGCGTAGTCGGAGGCGTTGCGATCCTTGGTCAACGCCCGCATCGGGTTCCACGGCGGCGATTCCGAGTACGGCCGCGGCAGCAGCGCCCCCACGAGGATGAACGCCAGGATCAGCACAGCGCCCAGCCCCATCCAAGTGGCCGTCATCGTGCCCGGCATCTTGAGTTTGCGCTGACGCAGGTATCGGCGCAAGCCCAGGAAACTCGTTGTCAGCAGCAGGCCGAGGCCGCTGCCGACGTAGGCCGCGGCCAGCCAAAAAGTGTACGCGCGCCGGCCGGAATCGTCGGCGGGAATCAGTGTCTGTCCGAGCCCGAAGATCGGCAGGGCCGCGAGCGAGAAATAGACGACCGTCAGCCCCGGCGTATGCGGCTTCTTCGAGCGTGACTTCTGCCATTGATCGAAGCGCCTATACCATCCTTGCATGCCCGCGGGATAACGCCGCTCGTCTTCTTGAATGTCCTCGACGACATCCGGCCGAATGCCCGGTCGCTTCTCCCACCCGGCCGCGGCCAGCAATCCTTTGCCCGACCCCGGTCGATTCTCGTCGATGAATGTGCAATCCCAACAGAGCCGATTGCTCGACCACCAGACGACGCCGATCAGGATGGCGTTGATCAAATCCTTTAGCGGCGTCATCGGGCTGTCTTCGGGATAATCGACCCAGACGCGCAGAGCAATGAAGGTGACGAGCGCGAGAAATCCGCCATAAAGCCAGGCCCGGGTGCGATCGACCGTGACGGCTACCCGCCCAACGAGCACGGCCCCCACGACGAAGAAGAACAGCGTGTATTGCAGACGGCCTTGGTACTGGCCCGCGTAAAAGACCTCGGCGAGGAAGAAAACGAGACTGCCGACCAGGCTCATGATGAGCACCGGGCTGAGCGCCATGACGATGACGTCGGCGGCGGTCGGCGGCTCGCGTTTAATGGCCATCGTTCACTTCTTCCGCGCGTTCTTCTCCAACCACTCGATTCCCGTCTGCACGTTGCCAAAGACGTCGCCGTGCCAGCCATGGCCGCCGTCGTACTTCACCAGCGTCGTCTTGGCACCGGCATCCTTCAATTCCTTCGCGGCCGACTCGGCCATATCAAACGGGCAAATCGAGTCGTCCAGTGAATGGTACACGTAATACGCGTGGTCCTTCGCCCGCTTCAATTCCGGAAGGAGGTCCGGTTTGAACACCGACATGGCGACGAACGATCCGGCCACGATCGGCTTTTCTTGCAGCGAACAGACATAGGCGGCCGGCCCGCTCGACGACCAACTCAGCGTGAATGTGCGGGCCGGATTGAGCGTGTACTTCTTGCCGACGTCAGCGATGACTGCGGCGACGAACTCCTCCGTCGTGAACTTCATCTTCTCAACCTTGAGCGTCGCGGTGGGCCAGACAATTTCTTGATCTTCGGTCCACTTCACCGCCACGGGTTGAACGGCCAGATAGCCCTCCGGCAGCGCGTTTTTGAAGAGTCGCTTCACGAACGGATGAAACCCCGCACTACCGTCACCGCCGGGCATGATGACGACGAGACCGAAGCCGTCCTTCGGCGCCTTGCGATCTTTGGCGGCGCCGATGAGGTAATACTCCTTCTTGTCATCACCGCCGGCTTTGAGTTTCTCGGAAGGAACTTCGTCGTCGGCCCGCATTGCGGCGACGCCAAGCATTACGATCGCGATAGCAATTCTGCCCATCGTGAATCTCCGCGGGACAGGGCCAGTATACCGGCCGTTCGTAGAATCCACCCCTCCCGGAACGTGCCGTATGAAGCCGACCGCTGTCGTCCGTCGCCGGGCTGCCAAGGTACTGGCGGCTCTCGCCGAGTTGTACCTGGACGCCCATTGCGCTCTAAATTACGAGACGCCGCTCCAGTTGCTCATTGCAACGATCCTGTCAGCCCAGTGCACCGACGTTCGCGTCAATCTTGTGACGCCGGCGCTGTTCAAGCGCTACCCATCGGTTCGCGACTTTGCGGAGGCCAAGCCGGCCGAGCTGGAAAAGCTCATTGCCTCGACGGGGTTTTTCCGCAACAAGGCAAAGAACATCATCGCCTGTTGCCAGGCCATTCTCGATCGTCATGGCGGCGAAGTACCTGGCACGCTTGACGAGTTGGTCCATTTGCCTGGCGTCGGCCGCAAGACCGCAAATGTGGTGCTCGGCAACGCATTCGGCGTACCGGGGATCACGGTCGACACACATGTCGGTCGGCTCAGTCGTCGCTGGGCGTTTACGCTGCATGACGACCCCGTGAAGGTGGAAAGCGACCTGATGGCCATTGTTCCGGAAGCGGAATGGACGATGTTTTCGCATCGCACGATCTTTCACGGGCGGCAGGTTTGTTTCGCAAGGAAACCGAATTGTGCGGGTTGCGTTATGGATGCCTTTTGTCCAAAAGTGGGCGTGGCCAACAAGTAGGACAGGTTTCCGACCTGTCCCATTGAAGTGAGATTCGTCCTTCGCATGCGGCTAAAAAGACCGACCAATCGCGCAAATGGAGTGCGAGACGACCATACTCAAGTTGCGTGCTTCGTTGCATTCATTGCAGAAAAACCCGTGGAAACGAATTAGGGTGTGTGTGTCATGAAAGCAATCAATTCGCCGCGGCCATGATCGCCGTGGCATCTACCATCCCGATATTCGTACACCGAAGTTACCGCTATTGCGCACCCTCCGAGATCGTTCATGTCGCTGCGTGCATTATCGATTGGCGTCTGTCTGCTCCTGGCCGTCCTGGCGATCGCGGCCGGCGATCCGACCGTCCCGCATCCCGATGTTCACGTCGACACCGTCGACGGCCGCTCGATTGATGGGCAACTGCTCACCAATCCGATCCGCCTCGAAAACGAGTTCGGCACGGTGGACGTCAAGTCTGAGCAGATTCGGCGCATCACCTTTCGGGCGAAGGACGCGGAGGACGGGCACGACGTGATTGAACTGGCCGACAAGAGCCACGTGCAGGGGCGGTTGCTGACCCAGCGCTTCGAGATCGACACGGGACGCGGCATTGAGGCATTGACGCCGGGCGCCATCCGCGAGATCAAGGCCGTCGTGCATCCGCCGGTAGGACTGCTGGCCGTCATCGTCGGCTTGCTGACGCTCGCGGCGATGGAGATCGTGCTCGGCATCGACAACATCATCTTCCTCGCCATCGTCGCGGGTCGCTTGCCGGAAGCGCAACAGCCGCGGGCACGTCGGCTCGGGCTGATCGCCGCCCTGGGCACGCGCATCCTGCTGCTCTGTTCGCTGTCGTTCTTGCTCAGCTTGACGAAGCCACTGTTCACTCTTCCGGAACTGCCGCTCTTGCACAACGTCGATGCACGCGACATCTCTTTACGCGATCTGATCCTTCTGGCCGGTGGGCTCTTTCTGATCGGCAAGAGCGTGCGTGAGATTCACGAGAAGCTGGAAGCCGCCAAGGATGCGGAGGGAGATACGCCTCGGAAGGGCAAGCAGGTCACGTTTGCCAGCGTCTTGCTGCAGATTGCGATCCTGGACATTGTCTTCTCGCTCGATTCCGTCATCACAGCGATCGGCATGGTCGACGTGGTCTGGGTCATGATTGTCGCGATGGTCATCGCCATGCTAGTGATGATGGTCTTCGCCGGCACGGTTAGTGAATTCGTCGCCAAGCGGCCGACGATCAAGGTGCTGGCCCTGGCCTTCCTGATCTTGATTGGCGTGATGCTCGTGGCCGAGGGGTTTGGGCAGCACATCGACAAGGGCTACATCTACTTTGCGATGGCGTTCGCCGTCGGGATTGAGATGATCAATCTGCGCGTGCGGAGGAAGCATCCACCGAAAGCTCAAGCCGTGGCCGGCCGCGTGCCTTGATTGCGGTCGTACCAGTCGCGCAGGTTGTCGTCGCAACGAACGACGACGCGGCGTGTCAACCAGATGGTCGCCAGCGCCGTCAACAGCGGGCCGAGAAACCAGAGCCAAGTTGGCGGCTCCGTCAAAGCTGTGTACACGGCACCTGGCGGCACGATCGCGGCGAGCGCCGGCTGACCGGTCCGCATCAGACCGACGGCGATCAACGGCAGCCCGAGGGTGAGCCCGGCGCCGAGTCCATTCGCCTGCATGCCGTTGCTGAACGCCCCAAAGCCGACGGCGAACGAGAACGACCACAAGAGAATGCCCGCCGCGACCGAGCCGGCGACTTGCACGGGCGCCGCACGTCCCGAGATCAGGAGTGCCGCCCACAGAATCATCGCCACGAGCATGTAGCCGCGACCACGCCGCCACGCTGCTGACAGCGACGCGTGCCAATAGTCGCCACCGTTGAGGTTCGTCAGCAGAAGCAGCTCCAAGCGCCGACAGCGATCTTGCACGGTCGAATCCCAGAGCCCGTATTGGAAAGCCGCCGGCACCGCCGCCAGTACGACCATACCAGTCACCAGCGCCGGTGCGCCGCCCATGCGCTCGAAGATGGCGAAGACCATGCGGCCCATCCAGTCGGGCCAGTGGTCGCCGGCGACCAGATAAGCCGAGTAGATCAGGCCGAAGCCGCCGGCGAGCCAGATGTTCACGCGGCCGGAATACTCCATCACCCGGCGGACGGCCCACCAGGAAAGGGGTCGTTCACCGATCCGCTCCGTCAGTTCCGCGCGCGTGCTGTCGATCGGCCGGTAGTGCCGATCGTGGAAATGCCCCTTCAGCCGGCTGGCACCGCGAGCAAACAAGATCGACGCGAGGCCCAGACCGATGCCGCCCACGAGCACGGCACGCTCTCGCGCCACCACGGGTACGCCAAAGATCGGATCGAACCAAAACGCCATCACGGCGAACGGGTTAAAAGTGTGCAGCGCCCTGAAGGCGTCGAACAACGGATCGCTTAACCACGACGGCAGGGCATCGAGCCACGCCTTCAAATGCTCGCCAGCCAAAACGCCGACGGTCAGGTAGACCAAGATGCTAATGAGGGCCGCAAACTCGCCGAGCCGGCGGATCAGGCGCGTTTCATAGGTCCAAACAGTGAGCCCAGAACCCGCGACGATTCCCCAGGTCAGAGGCATGACGACAACGACGAAAACATCAGTCGGATTGAGGATTCCCGCCACCACCAATGGCAACAGAGCCGGCACCCCCGACAGCTGAATGAGTGTCAGACGGCCAAGCCCCACGAGCGCTTCCGCGAAAAACAGGCGTCGCGGTTGGACAGGCGACGTCAGCAAGAACTCCAGAGCCTGGCTCTTCGGAAGTTGGGTGAGCCGCCACCCAAACAAGACGGCGCCTTCGACGATACCGGCCCCCAACATGCCATAGGCAAACGCCTGCATGACCGAAGGGAAAGGTCGGCTCAGGACGATCGACGAGGCGGCCGCAAGGAATAACAAGTGTGCAACAGCCGCGCGGCGGAATGCCGTCTGCCGAGCCGGGGCGCGCATGGCCAGGGAGAAGAAGGGAGCCAACATGGGGTCGATTAGCTGATGCGCGCCGTCGAACGAGAATGAACTGTGTGGCTAATCCGCGTCTCCGAGCTAGCATCCGATGGCGTCGGTTCCGGTGAATTCAAGGCGTCGGTCAGTGCGTCCATCATCGCGCCGCAGGATGGCCAACGATTCGTCGGCTCCAGATCGAGGGCCCGTTCCAGCACGCGGCGTTCACCGCGACTCACGCGCTTCAAGTCCGGCGCCGGCCGTTTATAGGAGTACACTGTTTCAAACTTCGTCGGCGGCGGAAACGGGAAAGCACCCGTTCGCAAATGGTAATAAGTGATGGCCAAGCTGTATTGGTCGCTGGTCTCCGACAGATGGCCGCGATGAACCTCCGGGGCCGCGAAATCGAGCGTCCCCGCTTTGCCGTAGCTCGATTGCAAATGTACCGTGGGCGTGCACAACCCGAAATCGGCGAGCTTAACCATTTCGCCAACGAGCAACAAGTTGCTCGGCTTGACGTCACAATGCATGAACCCGACGGCACGTCCGTCAAATTGATGCCGGCGTGCATTCAGGAAATCGAGGGCGACCGCCGCCTGGCGGAGATAGCCGG
This sequence comes from Gemmataceae bacterium, assembly GCA_036266155.1. GTDB lineage: Bacteria > Planctomycetota > Planctomycetia > Gemmatales > Gemmataceae > SIAJ01. The sequence goes on from DATANR010000506.1 coordinate 18,336, forward strand.
CCACCAGTACGGGCGGCAGCGGCATGTGATATTCGCATTGATACACGTCGAGCATATCAAACAGGCTGCCGTCGGCGAGTTCCATGGCCACGACGATGTACCCGGGCAAGCTCCAAACGTTGTTAATTTGCAATAGGTGGCGATGCGCGAGCTTTTGAATCGCCTGAATGATCTTCATCTCTTTGACGCTGCTCGCACAATTCGCGCTAGCCATGAACTTGACAGCGATGCGGTCGCCGAGGCCGTTCTCGGCTTCCCAGACCTCCGCGAATCCGCCGCGTCCCCGAAGCTGAATGAGCTTCAGACCCGGGAATGGCACGCTTCCAGCTTCCAGGCGGACGCGACTCACGAGTGGTTCCGGAGAAGGTTGTGAGGCGAATCGTGGCAACTGTAGCACAAGAAATAGCACAAGGGTAAACCACTGCCGCCAACCACTGTGCCAGATCGCGGTTTCTTGCCCACTCACGCTTGAAATTATCTTCTGCCTTGATCCACTCACGTGACCCGGCTATAGTCCCAAGTGATGACACCGGCCCTGCTACGTCTGTTCCTGATCTTTGCGACGCTGCATACGCAGACGCCGTGTTGCCTTGTGTTCGCCTCATTTTGCCAGTGTCCGTACGATTGCAAATCCGATTCGACTCAGGGAGACGCCAATTGCGTCAAACCGTGTTGTTGCCGCCTGCACGTCGATTCGGAGCGAGATGATCCAAGCCCCACAAGCGATCCCGCACGGCCATTGGGCTGTCCGCCCTCCTGCCCAGTCGACTGCCCGTGCATGTTCTGCTCGCCGGGATTTGTCCCGCTAACTGACTTCGGTTGTGCGGTGCAAGTGACCGACGCAATTGCCGGGCAACCATTGATTCTTGCAACCATTGGGCAAGGTCACGCCGGCTATCGCACGCCTCTCGACCGCCCGCCACGTCTGGTCTAAGTCCCATAAATTCATCCATCGTTCAACGAGCCTCTGAGCTTCGCGCTCGGCTGGGTCGTCGTCTCTTCATTCCGTTGCCCGGGTGAAGCCATGGCCAACACACAGGCCGACTTGAGTTCGCTATCGGTCCGCCGCGAGAGCACTGGCGTCCAGTTGCGGTTGCCGCGGCGCTGGGCCAGTCGCGTGGTGCTGCCGCTCGTCTTGATCGGCGGGTTCGTCGCGCTAGTTGTCTGGGCGGCGTTCGACCTGATCGTTCCGCCCCTCGACATTCGCGTCGTGGCGGTGCAGGTGCGAACCGGCGTCGTCGACGAGTCCGCGGCCGAAGAGTTGTTCAAGGCGAATGGTTGGATCGAGCCGCGACCGCTGCCCGTCGACGTTCCGGTGCAGACCGAAGGCATGTACCGGGTGAGTGCGGTTCGAGTGAATCCGGGCGACAAAGTGCACGCCGGTCAGGAGTTGGTAAAGCTCGACGATACCTCGGCCAGGCTTGCTCTGGAAACGGCGCAAATCCGCCGCGCACGCCGCAAGGCGGCGACGCGCTCTGCCGAGGCCGATGCGAGCAAAGCAGACGTCGCATTGAAGAATGCAGTCGTCGCGATCGGACTCGCCAAGGCCGAGGGCGACGCCGACATTCGTGCTCAAGACGCGCTCGTCGTCAAAGCCGAAGCAATGCTCGCGGGAGCGGAGTTTACCGTTAAGGTGGAGGAAGACCTGCGCAAGTCCGGCGCTCTGAACTCGGACGTCAAGGTGCAACAAGCCCGATTACTGCGCGACGCGGCACGCGCCGAGGTGGATAGCGCCAAGGCCACGCTCGCCAAGGCACAGTCCGCGGCGGCGGTGCGCATTCGATTGGCGGAATCGGCCAAAGCCGCCGCCGAAGCCGATGTCGCCAGTATGAAGGCCAAGGTGGAGGAGGCTGTCCAAGAAGCGGCGGACGCCGCGATCGAGATCAAGAAGGCACAGCTCGAAATCGATCGCACCCGGATCACCGCTCCGATCGATGGCGTCGTTATGCAACACAACATCCGCGTCGGAACTGTCCTCGGCGGCAAGGGCACTCTTCCAGAACACAAGGACGCTGTCGTCACGCTGTATGAGCCAAGCAAGCTTCAAGTCCGCGTCGAGGTGCCGATCGGCAAGTTTCAATTCGTTCGTTACGGTCAGCCCGCCATCGTTGAAGTCGAGGATGTGCTCCCGGGGCGCAAGCTGGTTGGGACGGTGCTGTACGACACGCACCTGGCCAACATCGCGCGCAACAGCGTGCCGGTGAAGGTGGCGTTGCCGGACAACCCGCCCGAGCAATTGCGCCCCGAGATGATCGCCAGCGTTCGCTTCCAAGCGCCGGCCCAAAAGCAAGCGCCCAAAGGGGAAGCCGTTCGGCGCGTGGTCGTTCCGCGACGATTGCTGGTCGCGGAGGGCGACGCAGTCAAAGTGTGGATCGTCGAGCAAGCGCGCAATCGTGCTGAATTGCGGACCATCGAACTGGCGCCGGGCGAGAAAGAGCGAACGGGCGAAACCGCGGAAGTGGTGGGTGGACTGAACCCGACGGACAAGCTGATCGCAACCGGACTGGAACAAATGCGGCCAGGACTGCGAGTGCGCATCACCGGCGAGGATCGTTGAACCACGAGGTCGGAAATGCCACTGGTAGAGATCGACAAATTGACCAAGACTTACGCGAAAGGCTCGCAGACAGTCCCCGTCTTGCGCGACCTGAGTCTCGCGGTTGAGGCGGGCGAGTTTCTCGCGCTCATGGGACCATCGGGCTCGGGCAAGACGACGCTTCTGAATCTCATCGCCGGCATTGACCGACCCACATCGGGCGTCATCCGCGTCGGTGGACAGGACTTATCGAGACTCTCGCGCAATCGGCTGGCGGCCTGGCGCGCCACGCACGTCGGCTACATCTTTCAGCTTTACAACCTGATCCCGGTGCTCACAGCCTTTGAGAATGTCGAACTGCCGCTCCTGCTCTTACCGTTGTCACGCAGCGAGCGTCGGCGCCGCGTGCAGGTGGCGCTCGATGCCGTTGGCCTGCTCGATCGCTTCGACCATTATCCCCGCCAACTCTCCGGCGGGCAGGAACAGCGGGTGGCCATCGCCCGTGCCATTGTTGCCGACCCGACGATCCTTGTCGCTGACGAGCCGACCGGCGACCTCGATGCGGACACGGCATCGGCAACATTGACGCTGCTGCGCCGGCTCAACGAGGAGATGGGCAAGACGCTTGTGATGGTGACGCACGATCCGAAAGCGGCCGGAAACGCGCGTCGGCTCGTGCACTTGGAAAAAGGCCGGCTCGTGGACGACATCGTCCCCGTGGCTCGGCAGAATCGCAGTCCGCGACCGCGTGTCGCGATGGCGGAGTAGACCACGTGTTCAAGTTCCTCCCCTACATCCGCAAGAACATCTTCGGCCATCGGGTTCGGACCCTGATGACCGTGGCCGGGACCGCGTTGCTCCTGTTCTTGTTTCTGTTCGTGTCGTCGATTCAAGACGGCCTCGATCGGCTCTTGAATTCACGCGACGACAAGCTGGTCGTCTTTCAGGCCTATCGGTTCTGCCCGAGTTCGAGCCAGTTGCCGGTCTTCTACGAAGACGCCATCCGCGACGTGGCCGGGGTCAAGGACGTACTGCCGATCAAGGTGGTCGTGAACAATTGCCGCGCCAGCCTCGATACGGTTGTCTTCCACGGCGTCGATGCCAAACTGTTGCCGCGGGCCCGTGGGCATTTCCGCTTTCTGTCCGGCGACTGGTCGGCCTTCGCGGCGCGAACCGACGCGGCCTTGGTGGGCCGGCGCATCGCCGAACGTCGCGGTCTGGTCGCGGGCCAGTCGTTCACGGTTGCCGGCATCACCGTCACCGTGGCGGGGATCTTCACATCGGACGTGTCTGGCGAGGAGAACGTGATCTACACGCACTTGCCGCTCTTGCTTAACAATCAACACCATGGCGAGTTCCACGTCACGCTCTTCGAAGTGACTCTGAACGATCCGCAACAAGCGGATGCGGTCGCAAAAGCCATCGACGCGAAGATCCGCGATCGCTTCGAAACCCCGACGGAAACAAAACCGCAAAAGGCACACTACCAGACCGCCCTGGCCGACTTGCTCGACCTGATTGCGATGACACGCTGGCTGGGCGTCGTGTGCGTCGGGGTGGTCGTTGTGCTGGTTGCCAATTCGGTCGTGATGGCGGCCCAGGACCGAGTGAAGGAGCATGCCGTCCTTCAGACGCTTGGCTACTCCGGTCCGCGCATCTTTCGGCTGATGTTGGCCGAGAGCATGCTCATCAGCTTGGCGGGAGGAGTGGTTGGCACGGCCGGGTGCGTTGCCTGGCTCCTGTGGAAGCCACTGAGCTTGTCGACCGAGGGCGTGAGCATCGATTTCACGGCTTCACCGATGCTGGCCGGCTGGGGAATCGGCTTGGCTCTGTTCGTGGGGCTTGTCGCCGGGGCGTTCCCGGCCTGGCAGGCGGGTCGGGCGGAGATTGTTTCGTCGTTGCGTTAGCGAGGCGAGATGCGTTTGCTTCCGTGGGATTACGGTGTTCGCAACCTCAGCCGTCGGCCGCTCCGGACGGCCCTGACCGCGCTCGGCCTCACGCTCGTCGTATTCCTGTTACTGCTCGTCGTCGGCTTTGTGCGCGGTTTGGAGTTGAGCCTCCACCAGAGCGGCGACCCCGAGGTCGTGCTACTGCATAATGCCAACGCGGCCGAGAATCTGGAGAACTCGTCGATCAGCGACGAAGTGACGACGCTGGCGCGGACGGAGTTTGCACCGTACCTTGTTCGCTACGGCGATACCGCCGCCGTGTCGCCGGAATTGACAATCGCCAGCCGGATCGGCGCCAGCGATACTGGCAGCGCGGCCCAACTTGGTGTTCTGCGCGGCGTCGATTGGGATCGTGTTTTCCTGGTTCGCCGGCAAGCGTTCTTGATGGACGGCAAGCTGCCCGGCCGCGATGAAGTTCTGGTCGGCCGATTGGTCGCCGCGAAGCTCGGGCTACGGGCGCTCGACCTTGCCGTCGGAAGCACGTTGACTATCGAGGGCCGGCCGTGGCGAATCAGCGGAACCTTCGCCGCTCCAGGTACGCTGCTCGAATCGGAAATCTGGTGCCCACTCGACGACCTGAAGGTCGCCATGAAGCGGCCCAACGACGTGAGCGTGGTCGCCATGCGCTTCGACCCCAAAGGCGACGCTGTCAAGCAGATGGGTTACGTCGACTATTTCTGCCGCAATCGCCGGCCGGACCTGGAACTGATGGGCAGCCGCGAGGCCGAGTATTATTCATCGCTGCAAAAACACTACGGACCGATGCGGACGCTCGCCTGGCTGCTCGTCGGCCTGGTGGCGATCGCGGGTGGGTGCGGCGCGGTGAATACGATGTATGCGGCCGTCGCCGGCCGCGTCCGCGAGTTTGGGGCTCTGCAAGCAGTCGGGTTCCCGCGTCGATCGATTGCGTTTAGCTTGCTACAAGAGTCCGTCATTCTCGCCGCCGCTGCGACTCTGGCGGCGACCGGCTTGGCGCTGTTGCTGATTCAAGGCGTCGCCGTGCGGTTCACAATGGGCGCGTTCACGCTTCAATTGGACCGCCTGGCGTTGTTGATCGGTTGCGGCGCCGGCCTTGGACTCGGTATTTTTGGCGCGATTCCGCCGGCGGTCCGCGCGTTCCGAATGTCGATTGTTGATGCACTGAAGGCTGTGTGATTTGATTCCATACGAAGAGGAGATTTCCCATGCGTCGATTAGCGTTGATCCTTGGCTTCACGGCGTCGTGCCTCGTCGGGTGCAACGACGCCAAGACCGGTGGCGATGGCAAGCCCGACCAGTCTGGCGGCAATGTTGAGAAGGGCGGTACGACCTTGCTTGAACCGCTCGTCATGAAGCAAAAGCCGGACAAGGTGTTGTCTGTTCGCGAAGTGTTGACCAAGAAGGAAGGCGAGACCGTGATCGTCAGCGGTCAGACGCCGCCGGAGAACGTGAAGCCGTTCAATACGGCCGTGGCAGCCGTCCTTCTCATGGCACCGGAAGATCTGGCCACGGAAGATATCAAGGACGAACTTTCCTGCCCCGATGCGGCAACTTGTCCTTCGTGCAAGAAGGTGCTAGACGCACACGCACTTCGCGTCGAGTTGGTGGACGCATCCGGAGCCGTGATTGCTTCAAGCCTTGAAGGCTTCCGCGGCCTCAAGCCCGGCAGCATGATCACGATCGAAGGCGAGGTCAAGCGCGACGGCAAGGACAAGAAACTCGTCCGCGTTGTCGCCAAGAAGTTTTACCCGGGCTGATCCTGTGTAAAGTTTGCAGGCCGTCATAACCGATACGACTGATACGGTCCGCTCCGTCGAGCGGCGGGGAGGCAGGATGCCGACCGATTGCGTCAAGTTCGTGCGAAGCTTGCTCGCAGCCGCTTGCGCCCTTGTGGGTGTCGCCGGATGCGCTGTTTCACCGGCGCGAAACGCCGTCGATTCGAGTTCGGCCGTCTCCCGCGTGGTTGATGCACCCGAATTGATTCCGTCATCGTCCGGCGTTCGCCGCGTCGCCGACGAGGTCAAGACGACCGGACCGCTCGGGCTCGACGAACTGTTGGCGCTCACACGGCAACAGAACCCAGCGATTGCCGCGGCGCACGCCCGCGTTACCGAAGTGACGGGACAACTCGTTCAAGCCGGTCTTTATCCGAATCCGACGGTCGGATACCTCGGCATGCAGATCAACGACGGCCCGGGCACGGCCGGTCAGCAAGGCGTCTTCGTCGCTCAGGACATCGTCACCGCCGACAAGCTGACAGTCGCCCGCGAGGCCGCGGAACACGCCTTGAACGCCGCCGACTGGCAAGCCACGTCGCAATGGCACGAAGCGTCCATCCGCGTTCGCGGCGCGTATTACGAGTACCTGACCGCGCGCTCAATCCTGCGCGAGAGCGAAGACATTGTGGCCCAGTTTGAAGAAGGACTGCAAAAGGCCGAGAACCTGGCCAAGGCGGGGACGGTCTTGAACTACGAAGTGCTGCGCTTTCGCGTGGAATTGACGCAGGCCCGTAATCGCGTTGGCGCAGCTCGAGAACGACTGACGGCTGCGGAGCGGTTGCTGGCGACGGCCGTCGGCATCGGTGTCTTGCCGGCGCCTATCGCTGCCGCGGAATTGCCCAGTGATCCGCCGGCTGTCGACTTCGATGCCGTCATGGCCGCCAGCGAGCGCACGTCGTCCCTTCAAGAGGCGGTGGCGTTGACCAATCAAGCCCGCGATCAGATACGCCTGGCCGACCTGCAAAATGTCCCCAATCTCCAGGTCCAAGCCGCCGGCATGTACGATTTCGCCATCAACGCTCCCATGGCGAACGTGCAGATCGGCGTGATGCTCCCCTTCTGGCACCGCAACGAAGGAAACATCCTTGCCGCCCAAGGCCGGCTTGTGCAGGCCCAAAAGGGAGTCGATCAGGCACGCCTCAGAGTTCGCGAGCGGCTGACCGCCGCCTGTCAGAAATATCGGAACGCTCGCCGGCAACTGGACCTGTACGACAAGCAAGTCATTCCCGACGCGACGACGGCACTCAAACAAGTCGAAATGATCTACGAAGCAAAGGGCGAACGCTTCTTCGAAACGCTCGACGCGCGTCGCGTCTTGGCCCAAGCGCGAGTCGATTACCGGCAGGCCCTTGGCGACGCCTGGCAAGCGATCAGTGAGATTGAAGGAATTGTCCAGGCGACGAAATAACCGTGCCCCCGATCGACAGAAGACCGGTTCGTTGAGTGCGGACGAAACAGCGGAATTGAGTCAGTTCTTGCACATCGAACACTTGATGCGTCTGGCAAAAGCTCGAGCTCGGCAACGCCTGCGTCAAGGGTAACGGGCGATGTCCGTTACCTACATCTGCGCCGAGTCGTCATTGCTCGGAGTGAGGGGATTTGTGAATACTGTCTGATCGCGGAAGCCGACCCGTTCTTGGGCTGCGCGGCCGATCAAATTATCGGCGAAAAGCATGGCGGCCCGACCGATGCCGACAATTTGGCCTACGCCTGCGTTTGCTGCAACCTCCACAAAGGCCCAAATATCGCGGGCATCGATCCGTTGAGTGGAAACCTGTCACGCCTGTTTCATCCTCGACGAGATTTGTGGCCCGATCACTTTACGGTTTTCGGAGCAGAGATCATCGGCGCAAACGAAATAGGTCGGACTACCGTCGAAGTACTTGCGATGAACGACGAGACTTCTATTATCGTCCGATCGCAATTGATTACGGAACGATTATTCTTGCACTCGACGGATACCGATTGAGCGGCGATTCACATGCGTTCGACCGTGCGGATGCCGAGCAAATCGAGCGCTTGCCGGATCACGCGCCCGCACAAATCCACGAGCAATAGCCGGCTATCGCGGAGTCCCGGCGTCTCGGCCGTTAGAACCTGACAATTCTCATAGAAGCCGCTGAGTCCCTTAGCCAAATCCCAAAGATAGGTCGCAAGATAGTGCGGCAAATATTCGCTGGCAGCGCTGAGTAGCGCGTCTTCACATCGCAGCAATTGCAAACAGAGGTTGCGCTCCGCCGGGTGGGTGATTGCAACAGCCGGCGGGCTCAAACGAAATCGCGTGTCGTCGATTTGCTCCTTGCGAAAGATCGACCGGCAGCGTGCGTATGCATACTGCAAATACGTCGCCGTATTGCCATCGGTTGCCAGCATCTTGGGATAACTGAAAACGTAATCGCTGTTCCGATTGCCACTCAGGTCGGCGTATTTGACGGCGCCAATGCCGACGGCCTCTGCAATCTCGCGTTTGAAATCCTCCGTCAAGTCGGGAACGTCGTAGCCCGATGCCTTACGATCCGCATGACTCGCCTCGTACAGTTCCAAGCCCATTCGCGTCGCCTCGTTGAGCAGCGTCGAGAGTTCGGCTGCTCCGCCCTTGCGGGCCGCGAATGGCTTGCGATCTTCGCCAAGAACCGAGCCGAATGAAATGTGTTCCAGTGCAACGGCCGTATAACCCCAGCGCCGGGCCTGTGCGAAGAACGTCTTGAAATGGAGGGCTTGGCGAAAATCCACGACATAGAGCATCGCGTCCGGCACGAATTGTTCCATGCGATATTTGATCGTGGCCAGATCGCTGGTCGTGTACGTGAACGCCCCGTCCCGCTTGCGAATCAGGGCCGGCGGGTCTTCTTTCTTTCGATCGTCGTCGGATGTTGGAATGTTTCCCTTGGCATTTGGAATCACCACCGCGCCCTGGCTGTCAAACGCGATCCCCTTGGCGAGCATGTCATTGACGACGTCGGCGAGCATGGGGTTGTAAAAACTCTCGCCGTGTTCGTGGTCGTACGGAAGAATCTCGAGTCGACGATAGATCCGATGCACGGCCTCCAGGCAATGCGGCATGAATTGTCGCCACAGCGCCAGATTATCCGCATCGCCCGCATGCAGTTTTGCCGTCTCTTGCTGGCATTGCACGGACGTGGGGCTGTTATGAACTTCCAGGTCTTCTTCCGCGAACATGTTGCGGGCGATTTCCAGGTCAGAAACTTCCTTGTCGATTTGCTTGCGCACCTCGATGTACAGCCGCGATAGTTCTCGGACCGGATCGGCATGATAGGCTTCCTCGTTGAGGAAGTGCCGATACCCGTAGATCAACATCCCGAATTGCGTTCCCCAGTCGCCGAGGTGGTTGTCGGTGATGACCGCGTGGCCGAGGAACCGCAGGAGCCGCGTGATCGCGTCGCCGATGATCGTGCTGCGCAAGTGGCCGACGTGTAGCGGTTTCGCCACGTTGGGGCTGCTGTAGTCGATGACGTATTTCTTCGGCTGAGCAGCCTTCGCGACGCCGAGTCGTTCGTCGGCCGCCATCTCGCGAACGCGGGCGGCGAGCCAGTCATTCTTGAAGCGCAGATTGATGAAGCCGGGGCCGGCGACTTGCGGCGGTTCGAGCATGTCGCCGAGTGCGATTTGCTTGACGATCTCCGCAGCCATTTCCTGCGGCTTCTTGCCGGCCGCCTTGCCCATCGCCATCGCGAAATTGACCTGATAGTCGCCGTGGTCCGCGTTCTGGGCCGGGCGGATCATGCCCAGGTAGTCGGCTACCTTCGTTGGGTCGGGGGCCAGCTGGGTAAGCACCGGCTTGAAGACGGCTTGAAGCTGCGCAATCAGATTCATGGTCGCTCGTTACTAAAGGCGAGCGGAGCCGCGTAAGCGGCCCGATAATGTCATGAAGCAACATTATCGGGCGGCTTACGCCGCTCCGCTCGCCGTTCAATCATTCGCGTTCCCAGTCGACGCGTGGCGCATCGGCCCAGAGTTCTTCAAGTGAGTAGTAAGCCCGCGTGTTGGGATCGAAGACATGGACGAGGATGTCGCCGTAGTCCTGGACCACCCATTTGCTGGCCTGGTAGCCTTCAATGCCATGGCGTCGATCGCCGACGGCGCGCATGGCGTCGTCGATTTCCTCGGCCAGAGTGTGAATCTGTCGCCGGCTCGTGCCGGTGCAGATGAGAAAGTAATCGTAAAGGGGATGCCGGCCCTTCATGTCGAGAACGACAATGTCGCGGGCCTTGTGGTCGCGGGCCGTTCGGGCACAAATGGCGGCCCGTTCGACCGAACTGGGGAGAAGGCGAGTTCGCGGGACAGACAGTGTCGCGGTAGTCAATGGACCTCCTTTGGGCCGTCGGAATTCGAGGAGGTGAATAGTTCGCGGCACGCTAGACGCCGAAGCGTGAGTGTAGCCGTGGAACACCTCCTTTGGGTTTCCGCCGAGCCTGCGACTGGCCCCGGCCGCACATGACCGGGGCACCTAGATAAATCATCCCATCGCGCGGCGGAAAGGTCAAGCGTCAACCGGTCAGGTCAGGTTGGAAACCTGACCTACAAGGCCGGTAGGACAGGTTTCCAACCCGTGGTGCCAGGCCTCCCGGCCTGGCATTCACTCGGCAGGCCGGGAGGCCTGCCCCACACCCCTGTCCCCGCAAATACGGTCGATTCACAAGAGCCGCACGACGGATCCTCCCACAAAAACACGCAGCATTCCGCAAAGGTTGAGTGAATGTTTCTACATGTTTGTGACCCGATGGACAACCGTGGCGGCCATCAGGTTCTCGTGCGGCCAATTTTCTTCGCGGCTTGCATTCCTATCATCCGCAACAGGGATGCCAACCTCCGAAAAACTCGCCGACTGAGAGAAACATGCCGAAGGTCATGATCGGGCCCTCGCCCCTCGCCTCCCTACGGGGCGACTTCCACACCGTGCTCGCCAACGCCGGGTTCGATTTCGTTTACCCCAAAGTCGCCGTGCAAATGACCGAGCCGGACCTGCTCGCCCAGCTCGGCGGCGTTTCGGCCGCGCTCGCCGGCTCCGAGCCGTTTACGCGCAAAGTCTTCGAAACCTTCCCGCAGCTCAAGGTGATCGCTCGCGTCGGCGTCGGCTATGACGCTGTCGACGTCCAGGCCGCGAGCGATCACGGGGTCGTCATCTGCACGGCGCCGGGCACCAATCAGGACTCGGTATCCGAGCATTGCTTCATGCTGATTCTGGCGTTGTCCCGGAATCTGATTGCCCAACACAATCCGATCAGCGCAGGCAAGTGGCCGCGAGCCGCGAACCTGCCGATTCGCGGGAAAACGATCGGACTCGTGGGTCTGGGCCGCATCGGCAAGTCGATGACCACGCGAGCACAGGCCTTTGGCATGAAGGTGATGGCCTACGAGCCATTTCCGGATCACGCGTTTGTCGCTCGGCACAACGTGCATCTTGGGACGCTCGACGACGTGCTGCGTGAGGCGGACTTCGTGTCGCTGCATTTGCCGGCCATGGCGGGGACGCACAAGCTCATCAACGCCGAACGGCTGGCACTCATGAGGCCGACCGCGTTTCTGATCAACACGGCCCGCGGCGTAGTCGTTGACGAGAAAGCACTTTACGAGGCGCTACGCGACAAGAAGATCGCTGGCGCCGGCCTGGACGTGTTCGAGGAGGAGCCGCCGCTGCCGGACAACCCGATCGTGAAGCTCGACAACGTGGTGATGACGGCCCACACGGCCGGCGTCGACACGCAGTCGCGCGACGACATGGCCCGCAAGGCCGCCGAATGCATCGCCGCGATTTCACGCGGCGAATGGCCGACAGAGTGCGTCGTGAACCCGGAGGTGAAGTCGAAGTTCAAGTGGGTAGGCTGACGCATTTCGTTCACGCCACAGCAGAATCAAATGGATGCAAGAATGACAGCTTCCAGGCTTGCATGCGACTTAAGCATTTTCGGAAGCGTCTCTTACGGCACGCATGGCACAAGCGGGCCAATTGTGAAGAATACGTTCAGGGGGGTGTGTGCGGCGCGAACATATCGAGTTCGCGCCCATGAAACGAATCGTTGATAGAAAAAGTAGGGCTATTACTTGTCGTCTTTGTCGACGGCTTCATCGACGTCAACGATGTTGCCATCCTGCGGATCGATCAGCCGCCGCAGGGTCTCGGCCTCGACGCCCTTCTTGAAGCGACGTACCGAACCGTCGCACATGGCGCCGTTCCATTTGCCGTCGAACAAGCCGCCCAAGGCAGGTACATCCTTGCCGTCGAAGACAAGGTCGTCCGGCTTCGTCCAGATCACCGGCTTGGCGGCCTCGACGCACATGAGCGTGTTGCTGGTGCCGTCGGTGATGGCAGCAAAGGTCACCTTCTTGCCCGGCTTGAGCAGACCGTGGCTTCCCGTGAAGACCTGGTAAAAAGTCATGCCGTCATCGGCCTTGGCCCGAACGGGGGCGTACAGCTTCGGCATCTTGTCGATGAGCTTTTTGTTGTTCTCGCTGTCCCACGGTTCATCGAGTTTGAATTTGCTGAACAAATCGCCTTCTTCGATGTACGGCAGGATTTGCACGCGCCAGCTCAAGAGCGCTTTGCCGTCCTTGTTGAGTTCGTTGCATGGAAAGTTGCCAACCGTGTCGTGGTAACTGTGCCAGGCAATCGCGATCTGCTTCAGGTTGTTTTGCGCTTGCCGGAATTGTTCTTCGGTCGGTGGCGGCAGCGGTTCGACCTTGTTCTTGGCCGCCGGGGCCGCCAGACTCAAGCTGACGGCGACAATGCCGAGGCCGACGATCGCGATTGGTGTATTCATTTCTTCTCCTCGTCCGGATCGATCGCCTCTTCAATATTGACCACTTGCCCGTCGGCGGGGTCGATGAGTCGAGCCATCAGCTCGGCGTCGACGCCTTTCCTGAAGCGCTGAACGGAGCCATCGCACATGGCGCCGTGCCATTTGCCGTCGAACAAGCCGCCCAAGGCAGGTACATCCTTGCCATCGAAAACGAGATCATCCGGTTCGGTCCAAATCACGGGTTTGGCCGCTTCGACGCACATGAGCGTATTGCTCGATCCATCCGGGATCGTCGCAACGCCATACTGCTTTCCCGCCCCAATGAGGCCATGTTTCCCGGTGAAGACCTGATAAAACGTCATCCCGGAATCCGCTCGGGCGCGAATTGGTTCAAACAATTTCGGCATCTTGTCAATGAGCTTCTTGTTGTTCGCGCTGTCCCAGGGCTCATCCAGTTTGAACTGTTCATAGAGCTTTTCCTCCTCGATGTACGGGAGGATCTGAACGCGCCAACTCAGAAGTGCCTTGCCGTCCTTGCTTTGCACGTTATTCGGAAAGGTCCCGGTTGTGTCGTTGTAGTTGTGCCAGGCGAGGGCGACGTGTCTCAAGTTCTTCTTTGACTTTTCCAATTGCTCTTCCGTCACCGGCCCGAGCGGCGCGACCTTCTCCTTGGCCGCCGGGGCCGCGAATGTGAATGCCACCGTTGCCGCGATCAAGGCCGACGAAAATAGCGCTTTCATTGTTGTCCTAAATATGAGCCGAACGAGGTTCCATATCTGAGGGTCGCTACTTCTCGTCCTTATCCAATCCCAGATCACGCGGCAGAACGGCTCCGTCGGCGGGGTCAATCAGCATCTTGAGCGTGTCTTGATCCGCATTCTTGCGGAAGCGCATCACCGACCCGTCACCCATCGCTGCGTGGAATTTGCCGTCGAACATGCCGCCCAACTCCGGCACGGTTTTGCCATCGAACACCATGTCATCGGGCTTGGTCCAGATGACCGGCTTTCCCGCCTCGGCGATCATGAAGGTGTTACTCGTTCCGTCCGGAATGGTTGCAAGCGAGTATTTGAAACCGGGCGGGAAAAGACCGTGCTTGCCGCCGAAGACCTGGTAAAAGGTCTGACCCTTCTCGGCCTTGCCACGGAGCGGAACATAGATCGCGGGGATCTTATCGATGAGTTTCTTGTTGTTCGGGCTATCCCAGGGCTCGTCGAGTTTGAATTGCTTGTACAGTTCGTCCTGCTCGATGTAGGGGAGAATCTGCACCCGCCAGCTCAAAAGCGGCTTGCCGTCCTTGCTCATTTGATTCGCCGGCAACTCTTTATTGGCGTCGCTAAAATTGTGGAATGCGAGTGCGAACTGCTTGAGATTGTTGGAGGACTTCCGCAGCATTTCAGGCGTGATCGGCCCGTCGGGCTCGGGCGCCTTCTCCTTCGGCGCCGGCGCTGCGCACGCGGTCGATGCCAGCATCCCCATCATCGTGGCGGCCGCAAGCAGTCGATTCATCGTCAGCTCCCGAAGAATTGGTCGATTCGCATCCGCGAAGCCGTTATACTCAACTTCCCACCGCGGAAACGCACATGCGACCCTCTCGACGCGAATTTGTTACGCAGGCCAGCGCCCTCGGCAGCGTGGCCCTGACCTGGCTGCACGCACAAGACGCTCGCGGCAACGCACCCGTTTCAGGGCTGCACCATCCAGCCAAGGCGAAGCGGGTTGTGCAGATCTTCTGCCCCGGCGGCGTCAGCCATGTCGACACCTTCGATTACAAACCGGAACTCGCGAAGCTGCACAACCAGCCGATGACGGGCAAAGGCAAGGCGGACACGTTTTTCGGCCAGCCCGGCAACCTGATGAAGTCGCCCTTCGCATTCAAACAGCACGGCAAGTCGGGCGGTTGGGTCAGCGACCTGTTTCCGAACCTCGCGAGCCGCGTCGACGACCTGACCTTCATCCATTCAATGACGGCCAAGAGTTCGAATCACACGCCGGCCGCGTTCCAGATGAATAGCGGTTTCGTGCTGAACGGGTTTCCCTCGGTCGGGTCGTGGGTGAGCTACGGCCTCGGCTCGCTCAACGAAGACTTGCCGGCCTTTGTCGTGCTTCCCGACCCGCGTGGTCTGCCGGCCGGCGGCGCGATCAACTGGTCCAGCGGTTTTTTGCCGGCGACGCACCAAGGCGTCGCATTCCGTTCGACCGGTGATCCGATTCCCGATCTGGCGACGCCGGCGACGATTCCGGCGGCCGAGCGCAAGGCTGGCTCCGAGCTGCTGGCCGCGATGAACCGCGAGTTCGCGGAAGCGACACCCGGCGAGACGTCGCTCGCCGCGCGCGTCCGTTCCTACGAGATGGCCGCGAAGATGCAGCTTGATGTGCCGGGCATGGTCAACCTCGAAAACGAAACGGCGGAGACCAAGCGGCTCTATGGCATCGACGACAAAACAACCGAAGGTTTTGGCCGCAACTGCTTGCTGACCCGCCGGCTTCTCGAAAAGGGCGTGCGCTTCATCCAACTCTGGCACGGCGGCGCATTCGGTTCACCGCGGATCAACTGGGACGCCCACGAGGACATCGTCGAGAACCACCGCAAGCAAGCGGCCGTGCTCGACAAGCCATTGACGGGGTTGCTGACCGACCTCTATCGCCGCGGGTTGATGAAGGACACGCTATTCGTTTGGACCACGGAGTTTGGCCGCACGCCGTTCACGCAAGGCGTCGGCAAGCCGGGCCGCGATCATCATCAACACGCGTTTACCGTCTTCCTGGCCGGGGCCGGTCTGAAGCCGGGTTTCGCGTACGGCGAATCCGACGAGATCGGCTACAAGGTGGTCGAGAACGAGGTCACGATTTACGATCTGCACGCCACAATGTTGCACCTGCTCGGCATCGATCATCAACAATTGACGTACTACCACAACGGCACGCGGCGTCGATTGACTGACGTGCACGGTGAAGTCGTTGAAGGAATCCTCGCCTGATTCGGTAGAATGTTCTCACCGCCTGCCGCGCTGCATCCGAACCCGCACGGACACATGATGCACGTTCTCTCCCGCCTTTTCGGGTTGGCCCTGCCGCTGTTCATCCTGGCGACGCCGACCGTGGCCGATGATCCTAAATTGCCGCCGCCCGTCAATCGCAAGATCGATTATGCGAAGGACGTCCAGCCAATCTTTGCGGCCGCCTGCTACTCGTGTCACGGGGCGAAGAAGCAAGAGTCGAGCTTCCGGCTCGATCGCAAAGCCGACGCCTTCAAAGGTGGCGAGATTGGCAAGCCGATCATTCCCGGCAAGAGCACAGACAGTCCGCTGATTCATTACGTCGCGGGACTCAGCAAAGACCTCAAGATGCCGCCCAAGGGCGATCGGCTCACGGCCGAGCAGATCGGCATCTTGCGCGCATGGATTGATCAGGGGGCAGTGTGGCCCGAGGCAACTGCAGGGGCCGACCCACGGAAGCATTGGGCATTTCAAGCTCCAACTCGGCCGCCATTGCCGAGCGTCAGCGATCCGAAATGGATTCGCAATCCGATCGATGCGTTCATTCTCGCTCGGCTCGACCAGGAAGGATTGAAGCCGTCGACGGAGGCGGATCGCATCACGCTCCTTCGCCGTTTGCACCTCGACTTGACCGGCCTGCCGCCGACAATTGCGGAAGTCGACGCTTTCCTCGCCGATAAATCAGCCGATGCTTATGCGAACGCCGTTGAGCGTCTCTTGAAGTCGGAGCACTACGGCGAACGTTGGGCGCGCCACTGGCTCGATGCGGCCCGCTATGCCGACTCGGACGGGTTCGAGAAAGACATGTCGCGGAACGTCTGGTTCTACCGCGACTGGGTCGTGAATGCGTTCAACCGCGATTTGCCTTATGACCAGTTCATTCGCGAGCAGATCGCCGGCGACCTGTTACCGAACGCAAGGCAGGACCAGATTGTCGCCACGGGCTTTTTGCGCAACTCGATGCTGAACGAGGAAGGCGGCGTCGATCCCGAGCAGTTCCGGATGGACGCCATGTTCGACCGGATGGATGCGCTCGGCAAGGCCGTTCTCGGCGTGACGATCGCGTGCTGCCAGTGTCACAATCACAAGTTCGATCCGATGACGCAGGAAGAGTACTTCAAGCTCTTCGCGTATCTGAACAACGACCACGAAGCTCAGCGCGTCGTCTATTTGCCGGACGAGCAACGCCAAATCGCGGACATTCGGCGCACGATCGGCGAGATCGAAGCACGTCTGCGGCACAACACGCCCGACTGGCAAGAACGCATGGCGAAGTGGGAGGCATCGCTGCCGGCCCAGCCCAATTGGGAAATCGTCCGCGTCACCAACCAAAGCGACAACAGCCAGCGCTATATCGAACAGAAAGACGGCTCGATCCTGTGCCAGGGCTACGCGCCGACCAAGTTCACGACGCACATGCGCGGCACACCGACGACCAAGAACATCACCGGTTTTCGACTCGAATTGCTCAACGATCCGAACCTGCCGTGCAATGGCCCCGGCCGATCGCACATCGGCACGTGTGCCTTGAGCGAATTCACGGTCGAGGCCTGGGACGTCAAGGTGCCGAACAAAAAGACCAACGTCAAGCTAATCAAGGCGACCGCGGACTACGGCAATCCCGAGCGTGACCTGGAATCGAACTACGACGACAAGTCCAAGAAGAAACGTGTCACCGGTCCCGTCGATTACGCGATCGACGGCAAGGACGACACCGCGTGGGGCATCGACGCCGGGCCAGGTCGCCGTAATGTGCCGCGTAACGCGGTCTTTGTACCTGAGAAACCCGTCAACTTTCCGAACGGGGCTGTGATCGATTTCCGCATGAAGCAGATGCACGGCGGCTGGAACAGCGACGATCACATGAACAACAACCTGGGCCGCTTCCGGCTCAGCGTGACCGATGCCGCGAACCCGGTTGCCGATCCGATCGCCGCGAATGTTCGGCAAATTCTGGCCATCTCGAAAGAGAAGCGATCCGAAGCACAGGTCGCCACGTTGTTCGGCTACTGGCACACGACCGTGGTCGATTGGAAAGCCGAGAACGATCGGATCGAGGAGCAATGGAAGCAGTGGCCCGTCGGCTCGACGCAGCTTGCTCTGCAAGCGCGCGATGCGATGCGCGACACGGCAATCCTCAAGCGCGGCGACTTCCTGAAGCCGACCAAATCAGTCGCTGCTGGCACCCCACGTTTTCTACATCCGCTAGCGGACCCCAAGGCGGATGGCTCACGGCTCACACTCGCGAACTGGCTCGTCGATCGCAAGTCGCCGACGACGGCGCGCGTGTTCGTCAATCGCGTTTGGCAAGCCTACTTCGGCACCGGGTTGGTCAGCACGCCGGAAGACTTCGGTCTCCAAAGCGAAAGGCCGAGCCACCCGGAATTGCTCGATTGGCTGGCCGTCGAGTTCATGGACAGCGGCTGGTCGATCAAGCATCTGCATCGACTGATCGTCAACTCGGCGACGTATCGCCAATCGTCCAACGTGACGCCGGCGATGTACGAGCGCGATCCGTTCAATCGGCTTCTCGCGCGGGCGCCCCGGCTGCGTGTCGAAGGCGAGATTGTCCGCGACATAGCTCTTCAGGCGAGCGGCTTGCTGAATCCGAAGCTCGGCGGTCCGAGTCTGTATTCGCCGGCGCCCGCGTTCTTGTTCGTCCCGCCCGCCAGTTATGGGCCGTTCAACTGGATCGAAGTACAGGGCGCCGATCGGTACCGGCGCGGCCTCTACACATTCCGCCGCCGCTCGACGCCCTATCCGGCGTTCACCAACTTTGACGTGCCTAACGGCGACTCTTCGTGCGTCCGCCGAACGCGATCCAATACGCCGTTGCAAGCGCTCACGCTCCTCAACGAGAGCGTGTTCATGGATTGCGCTCGCGCGCTCGCCTTGAGGACAGTCAAGGACGGCGGTAAGACCGACGAAGATCGCCTGACGTTTGCCTTCCGCTGTTGCATGAGCCGACCGCCCGCGGCGGACGAACTCGGTGAATTGACCAAGCTGCTCGTCGGCGAACGCGAGCGAATCGCCAAGGGCGAGATCAACGCCGTGGAGTTGGCGACCGGAGAGAGGACCCCGAAAAACAAGCTTCCGGACGGTGTGGCCGCACCCGAGGCCGCCGCGTTCACGATTGTGGCTCGCGTACTTTTGAATTTGGATGAGACGATCACCAAGGAGTAGCCGATGCGTTCCCTCTCCGTGCTGACAGTTCTCGCGCTCGCGGGCGCCGCGTGGGCGGCGGACCCGGACAAGGAGGGCTTCGTCCCGATGTTCAACGGGAAGGACCTCTCCGGCTGGGTGAATGTCAACACGCACCCGAAGACGTTCTTCGTGAAGGAGGACATGATCATCACGACCGGCCGGCCGACTGGCTACATGCGCACCGACAAGCAATACGAGAACTTCATCGCCGAGTTCGACTGGATGCACATTCCCAATAAGCCCGGCGCGGTCGGCAATAGCGGCTTCTTCGTCTGGGCCGACCCCATCCCGGCCGTTGGCACCGGGTACACGCGCGGCATCGAGGTGCAGGTGCTCGTGAACCTGACCTACAAGAACGACAAGGGCCAAATCACGGCCACGAGCCAGGGCGATCTCTTCAGTATCTGGGGCGCCACGTGCGTTCCGGATCGGCCACATCCAAATGGTTCGCAACGGTGCTTGCCGAAGGAAGACCATTGCAAGGGCGAGAAGGAATGGAATCACTACCGCGTCGTCGCGAAGGATGGCCGAATTGAATTGTCAGTCAACGGCCACGAGGTCTCCGGCGTCAGCAAGTGCAGCCCGCGGAAGGGCTATTTGGCTTTGGAATCGGAAGGCTCGGAGTGCCGCTTCAAGAATTTGATGATTAAGGAATTGTCGAGCACCAATCCGAAGCCGGAGGAAGTTGCGAAAGTATCTGAAGGGCATGTTTCACTTTTCAATGGCATCGACCTAGATGGGTGGACGCACTACACGCCGCCGGGCATCGAGGAGAAGAAGGGCTGGAAGGCCGGGGGCGAAAAGCTCATTGCCGGCGGCACGACGTACCTGTCGACCGAGAAGGAATTCGGAGCTTGCGAACTGGTGTTCGATTGGAAATTGCCGGCCAAGGCTGCGGAAGCCTCGTGCGTGGTTGAGGTGTGTGGCAAGATGTACGATGTTAAGCTGTCGGAAAAGACGAAGCCGGGCGGCTGGCATCGGGAGATGATCAAGGTCGCCAACGGCGGCAAGGCGCCCATCCGGTTCCTGCCGAAGGAAGGGCTGGAGTTGATGAATGTGTTTATTCGTGAGTTGAAGTGATGAACCCAAACATGTTCAATGTAAACGAAATCCGCGGCGCCCTCACGCGTCGCTGGTTCTTCCGTGATTGCGCGTTGGGCCTCGGCTCAATGGCGTTGGCCTCTCTGCTGGGCGAGTCGGCAGGTGCCGCTCCGTCGCCGTCCGACCCGATGGCCCCGCGGAAGCCGCACTTCCCCGCTAAGGCCAAGTCGGTCATCTATCTGTTCATGGCCGGCGCGCCCAGCCATCTCGAGTTGTTCGACAACAAGCCGGAACTCGCCAAGAACGATGGCAAGTTGCCCTCGCCGGACTTGCTCAAGGGCTATCGGGCCGCGTTCATCAATCCAAGCTCCACGTTCCTGGGGCCAAAGTTCAAGTTCACGAAGCATGGGCAGTGCGGGGCCGAGATCTCGGAACTCTTGCCGCATCTGGCGACCGTCGCCGACGACATCGCCATCGTCAAGTCGATGGTCACCGATGCGTTCAATCACGCGCCGGCCCAGATCTTCATGAACACCGGCTCGCAGCAGTTCGGCCGGCCGAGTTTTGGTTCGTGGGCGACCTACGGGCTCGGCAGCGAGTCGCGCGACTTGCCGGGGTTCGTCGTCTTTTCGTCTGGCAGCAAGGGTCCGAGCGGCGGGCAGTCGAATTGGGGCTCGGGCTTCTTGCCGACGGTCCACAATGGCGTGCTCTTTCGCTCGGCGGGCGATCCCGTGCTGTTCCTTTCGAATCCGCCGGGAATCGATGGGAAAACGCAGAGGGATTCGCTTGACGCGATTAAGGCGCTCAACGAAAAGCGGCTCGGCGTCACCGGCGACCCGGAGATCGCGACGCGCATCAGTTCGTTTGAAATGGCGTACCGGATGCAGTCGAGCGCTCCGGAGTTGATGGACCTTTCCAAGGAATCGAAAAAGACGCTCGACATGTACGGCGCCGAGCCGGGCAAGCCATCATTCGCCAACAATTGCGTACTGGCCCGTCGATTGGTCGAGCGCGGCGTGCGCTTCGTTCAACTATTCCACGAGGCGTGGGATCATCACGGCGGTCTTGTAAACGGGCTCAAGACGGAGTGCAAGAAGACTGATCAGGCGGCCGCGGCGCTCATTAACGATTTGAAACAGCGCGGCCTCTTGGACGACACGCTGGTGATTTGGGGCGGCGAATTCGGCCGCACGCCGATGGTGCAAGGCGGCAACGATGGCCGCGATCATCATCCGAATTGCTTCTCGATGTGGATGGCCGGCGGCGGCATCAAGCCGGGCATCACGCTCGGTCAATCCGATGAATTCGGCTTCAACGCGACCGAGGATAAAGTCCACGTCCATGATCTGCATGCGACGCTGTTGCACCTACTTGGCTTCGATCACACGAAGCTCACGTTCCGCTTCCAGGGGCGAGATTACCGCTTGACCGACGTGCATGGCGACGTCGTGAAAAAGCTGCTGGCGTAGACATGGATTGCAAATGAGCGGAGCCGGAGAAGGTTGCCCGCTCTCCGGCTCCGTTCTTTGATGGCAATGACGCGTTACCGCCACCGCCAACCGCCCCAACCGCCTCGGTAGTACGAGACGCCGACCGACGGCCCATAATACACGGGCGTGCTGTAATAGACCGGCGTCGAATAGGACGGGTAATAGCCGGCCGGCGTCACATACGTGGCGTCGGTGTAGACAGGCGTGCTATAATATGCGGGAGCCGCGTAGCTGTAGCCATAGGCCGGATAGCCGTAGCTATACCCGCCCCAGCCGCTCCCATAACCCACCGAAACGAACCCATTGTTGCCAACGCGCGTGCCGTAAGACACGCCGTAGTAAGGCCCGCCATATCCGTAGCCGGCGCTCACGCCGTACCAAGGTCGCGCCGACGCCGTTTCGGTCGCGCCAAGCAAGAGCGCGACGGCGGCGATACCAAGCATGAAACGTTTCACGATGCACCTCCAGATGTTTCGGGCGGAGATCTGCCCGCGGGCCCGACATGGGATGAGCGCCCGGAGACACTAAACGAACGAAGGAAAGGGGTGCAAGTTGCGCGCCAATGAGACTGAACGGTTGGACATATGCTATCAGGCAAGCGCTTCGCGGATGACGTGGCCATGAACATCAGTCAGCCGGCGATTGGTGCCGTTGTGCTTGAACGTCAGCTTCTCGTGGTCGATCCCCAATAGGTGAAGCACGGTCGCGTGCAGGTCGTGGACGTCGTTGCCCTTGGTCGCTTTCCACGACCACTCATCGCTTTCGCCGTGCGCGACGCCGCCCTTGATGCCGGCGCCGGCCATCCACTGCACCGACGTCTGCCCATTATGATCGCGGCCGTCGGCGCCCTGGCTGAACGGGTGCCGGCCGAATTCCGTGTTCCACAGGACGAGCGTGTCATCCATCATGCCACGCTGTTTCAGGTCGGCGAGCAGGGCGGCGATCGGCCGGTCCGTTGACGCGGCGATGGCCGGCAGTTCGGTCTTGATGTTGCTGTGGTTATCCCAGTTCTTCGACGGCCCGCCGGCGCCGCTCCAGATTTGCACGAAGCGCACCCCACGCTCCGTCAAGCGACGGGCGGTCAGGCATTGGCGGGCGAACGTGGCCGTCACCGGATCGTCGAGCCCATAGAGGTTGCGCACGCCGGCGGCTTCACAAGAAAGGTCGAGAGCCTCCGGAGCGGCAAGCTGCATGCGCGCGGCCAACTCATAGGCGGAGATGCGGGCGTCGAGCCGGTTGTCGCCGGGATGCCGATCGGCATGTTCGCGGTTCATCGCGCGCAAAACGTCACGCCCATCGGCTTCGCTGGCCGGCGTGATGTATTTCGCCGATTCGGGCGGCCGCAAATCGGCGATCGGCGTCGGCGAGGTCGGCCGGATGATCGTCCCCTGGTGCAGCACCGGCAGAAACCCGGCTGAGAAATTGCCCTGGGCGTTGTACGGGAGTCCGCGTGGGTCCGGCAGAACGACAAACGTCGGCAGGTTGTCGGTCAAGCGACCAAGTCCATACGAGAGCCACGCGCCCATGCATGGGAAACCCGGCAAGACGAAGCCCGTGTTCATCAGATAGCTGGCCGGCCCGTGGACATTGGTCTTTGACCGCACCGCCATCAGAAACGCGATGTCGTCGACGTGCCGGGCGATGTTCGGAAACACGGACGAGACCCACCGCCCGCAGCCGCCGTGTTGCTTGAATTCGAACGGCGGCTTCATCACGTTGCCGGGGACCGATGTCACTGCCTCGACTTTCGTTCCGTCGCCTGGATCGAACTTCTGTCCATGTCGCTTGAACAACTCCGGCTTATAGTCGAACAAGTCCATCTGGCTGGCGCCGCCGTTCATGAAGAGCTGAATGACGCGCCGGACTTTGGCGGGATGGTGGAGACCGCCGTTGAACTCGGGGCGCGGGCCATCGGCCGCGGCGTCGGTCGCCAGCAAATGCACGAGCGCGAGCCCGCCGAACCCGCCGCCGAGTTGATGCAGTGCCTGTCGTCGCGTCAGCATGTTCATCGGTCAATCCACGAACAAAAACTCGTTGCAGTTGAACAGCAGCCGGCACGCGCTCGGCAAACCATAGCGAGTCGCGAAGTCGGCCAGGCGCTTCGCCTCGGCATCGGATGGTGTACGGCCAAGCGCACGTTCATAAGCGCGACTGATCTGCGCGTTTCGATCCTTCGATTCGCGTTCGAGTCGAGCGGCGAAGTGTTCGGCATACCGCACGGTAAAGCGGTCGTTCAGCAGTGCGAGAGCTTGGAGCGCCGTTACCGAACCCGCCCGGACGGGCGTGAATTGCGAGGCGTCGGGGCAATCAAGCGCTTCGTAGAACGGGTCCGGAAGCGTGCGAAAGATGAAGCGATAGACGCTGCGTCGCCGAGCGCCCGGCGAATCGAGATCAAACTTCTGATAGTCGACCACGGGCGTAACGTGCACGCCTGGCGACAAGGTGAAGTGTCGCGCCGACGGACCGCCCATCGTCGTGTCGATCGTTCCGCTGACACTCAACACCGCATCGCGAACCGACTCGGCATCGAGCCGTTCTCGATTCATTCGCCACAGGTATCCGTTGTCCGTATCGAGTCGTGATTGCTCGGGCTGATCGGCCGACACTTGCTGGTAGGTCCGACTCGTGACGATCAGCCGGTGCAAATCCTTGAGCGAGCCGCCGCGATCGCGGAACCAGACGGCCAGCCAATCGAGCAATTCTGGATGTGTCGGCGCCGCACCCATGCGGCCAAAATCGTTCGGCGTGTTCACGATGCCGCGGCCGAAGTGATAGTGCCAGACGCGGTTGACAATCGACCGCCATACGAGGCCATTGTCGGGACCGGTGAGCCATAATGCCAATGCGGCGCGGCGTTGGGCTTCGCTCGCGGCGTCCTTAATCGTCGGAGATGGCCCCTTAACCATCGTCAGTGCTGCGGGCGTCGCCGCCTCACCGGGCTTGGAGACTTCGCCGCGCTTGAGCATGAACACCGGCCGCGGACCCTTGGGCGGCTTAAAGCTGCCGAGCGTGTCGAAGTCGCTCGCGGCGGCATAGACCATCTCCGGCTTCGGCAGCGCTGCGATCTCGGCATCGAGTCGCGTCAGCATTACGTGCTTCGTCAATTCTTTGTTCTGCTCAGGCGTCCGCTTGTCGGCGGCGACGTTCAAGATCGCGGTAACTGTTTGCGGGAGCGGGCTCGCGTTGAGCATCGGATTCGCATCGCCAGTGGCACTGAGTCGGGCCCGGCCGATCAAGTGCCCGCCGCCGTGAAGCTGATCGAGTTCGATCGTCACGCGAGTGCCCGTGGGGAGCGTCTCCTTCAGCACGAAAACGGCTTCATGGGCCTTGCCGACTTCCGGGTAAATTCCCCACGCGGTTGCCGGGTTGCCGTCGATGGCCCGCGTGATGTCCCATCCGGCTTGATTGAAATCGGCGAAGGCCGACACGATCGAGATCGGTTTACCGGTCCCATCGCCGATGCGCACGCGGACTTCTGAAAGATGCAAGTTGCCGTTGTCCTGCCGGCCCGGCCCATGATGCGGCAGCGAGGGATCGGTCAGCACTTCGAGCCGAATCGCGGTGATTGCGCTAACGGTCGTCGCGACGAATGTGTAAGTGTCTTTCTCGGGACGCGTGCCGGTGAAGAAGAACGATCCGTCTCCGCGAGGCTCGACCGTCGATTCGCGGGCGGTTGCGGAAGCAGCAAGCGTCTTCCAACGCATCAGTCGCGCACCCTTTTCCCAATTCGTGACGATCGTTTGTTGAGCCACGATGTCAAAGCGTCCAGCGACGATGTCTGCTCGTCGTTGCTGCAACTCCCGGCGCAAACGCGCGACCCTTGCATCGGGATCGTAAGCCCGATTTGCTCGTTCGACTCCCGCGAATACCGCCTGAAGTCCGTAATACTCCTTCTGCGAAATCGGGTCGAACTTATGATCGTGACAGCGGGCACAGTGCACCGACGTGCTGGCGATGGCCGAGAACACGGTCGTGATCATGTCGTCGCGGTCGATGTACTGGGCCTGAAGCTTGTCGACCGTGTCATCGCGGATGTCCTTCTGCGAACTCTCGTCCCACGGGCCGGCCGCGAGAAATCCGAGGGCAGCGACTGCCGCCGAGTCTTCCGGGAACAACGCATCGCCGGCTATCTGATCCTGCACAAACCGCGCATACAGCTTGTCTGCGTTCAACGCACGAATCAAGTAGTCGCGGTACGGCCACGCATTCTCGCGGACCGCGTCCTGGTCGTGGCCGTGCGTCTCCGCGAAGTGGGCGATGTCCATCCAGTGCCGAGCCCAGCGTTCGCCGTAATGTGGCGAGGCGAGCAAGCGCTCGACGAGGCGCTCATAAGCATTTGGGGCCGGATCAGCGACAAATGCGTTGATCTCTTGGGGCGTGGGCGGCAATCCGTGGAGGTTGAATGTCAGTCGGCGGATCAACGTGCGCCGGTCGGCGATGGGCGATGGCGTCAGGCCCTTTTCCTTCGACTTGGCGAGAATGAACGCATCAATCGGATTGGCAACGGCGGCACTGCCCGATAACGGGATCGGAGACGCAATGAGCGGTCGCAACGACCAGTGATCGCCGTCCGTCGTCGGCCACGTGGCGCCTTGATCGATCCAGGCACGGAGCAGTCCAACCTGTTGGCGGGAGAGCGGCGCTCCGTCCGGCGGCATCCGCGCGTCCGGATCGGCGCCGGCAACGAGCACAATCAATCGACTCGCGTCGCTATGCCCCGGCTTGAGGATTTTCGCGAGCAGTGCATCGGGCCGTTGATCGAGACGCAGACCGGCCTTCTGTTTCTTCTCACCGTGACAGGAATAGCAGTGCTTCGAGAGGATTGGCTGGACATCGCGAATGAAGTCGACAGGGCGATTCATCGCCGGTGGCAGCGGTTCCGCGCCATCGACGCTCGCCGTCGCCAAGAGGGCCGCAAGGATTTGGAGAGTACCTCGCCTCACGAATGCAGCCCCGGAATTGGCTCCCACTCGGCCATTTGCAAAACTTCACGCGGCACGCCGCGCGTGACGCGGAGCTTGCCGACGTCGAAGAGCGTGCTCATCACGGTGCCGATCAGATTCTTGATGCGCACCGGGTCCGAATTGGGCTCGCCGCCATTGCGGGCGGAGCGGCCGATCACCTGGCCCGTGTTAATGCCGCCGCCGGTAAGGAACAGCGGGCCGAGGTTGCCCCAGTGATCGCGGCCGCCGTTCTTGTTGATCTTGGGCGTGCGGCCCATCTCGCCGCAACAGACGAGCAGAATGCGATCGCTCAGGCCGCGCGCTTCCAAGTCCTCGATGAACGCCGACACCGCATGATCGAGCGGCGGGCCCATGTAGCTCATGCCCTCGCCGACGGGTGCGTTGTTCACGTCGGAGTGCATGTCCCACACGAAGTTCGTGGTCACCGTCACGAAGCCGGCGCCGCGTTCGCAGAGTCGGCGGGCAAGCAGCATCAGTTTGCCAAGCGACTTGGCATTGTCGACGTAATTGTTGTAGTTCTTCCACTTCTTGTCGATGTTCTCGGGCCGCACGAGCGGGGCGGTGTCGTAGCGGGCCACGGTGCGTGCATCTTCCTTGGACAAATCGAATGCGTCGCCCACGCCGCCGAGCAAAAGGCTCAGGGCTTTCTCTCGCGATCCATCCAGGCCGGCCTTCTGGGCGTCGTCCAGCGACGCCTTTGCTCGATCCAGCTCGGCCAACAACGCACGGCGGTCGCCGAACCGGTCGGCGGCGAGTGCGAGTTTCATGTCCTGTTGCAGCGACCCGCCGGCCCCTGGTTGAAAGGGAGTGGTCGCGGGAGCGAACGGGCCCGTCGCTCCGAAGTTGCCGAAGTTCATCGTGCCCGGCTGCGTCGACGGATCGACCGCTCGCGGGAACAACGCGAGATTGCGCGGCATCCCCGTGTCCGGATGATTGGCGCCGGCCAGATGCGAATAGACAGCGCCGAGGTTAGCGCCGAAGCTGTCCTTGGACACGATTGGCTTGATGTCGTGGTTCGCGTCACCGGGGACGTAGGAACGCACGATGGCTAACCGGTCCGCGAGCTTCGCGAGCCGCGGTAGCGACGAACCGAACGTGATGCCGGTTAGCGAGGTCGGGATCTCGCCGGTCGCACAACGCGTCTCGGCGGGCGCTTCCATGTGTGGATCAAACGTCTCGATCTGCGATGGCCCGCCGTGCAGGAACAAGAACACAACGCTGCGATCGGCGAGCGGGCGAAAGGCCGAAGACTGTGCTTGTACGAGATTGGGCAGAGCGAGGCCGCCGAGCGACATGCCGCCAATCCGCAGGAACTCGCGGCGGCCGAATCGGCTGGGATCGCGGAACGTCAACATGAGAAAGTGTCCGGGACAGGCGCGCGACGGCGGGACTTTGAGAATACCCTAGCCGGCCGCCGCAATCAACCCTGTGAACTCACATTTGTGGACGCGATTGCTTTAGTCGCAGCAATTCCGGCTTCACGCGGACCAAATAGCCGGCTGTGACGCCCAGGATCATCCCCTCGACGAATCCGAGAAACACGTAAATCACAAATTGTGGAGCGGCGATGATCGTCCAATCGTATTTGCCGCCGATGACGAGGACGGCCGCGTTCAGGCCGGCGGTCAGGATCACCGTGAACCATCCGATGACTGCACCAACGCAAACGGCGCGACGGCGGGTCGGGTGGGCGCCGAGCAGGGCGCGGAAAATGATGCCGGCGAGCAATGCGGGGAGCGTGATCACCACCATGTTGATCCCGAGCGTCGTAAAGCCGCCATGCGCGAGCAGCAGCACTTGAAGTAACAGGCCGACAGCGATCGCCAGCGGCGCTCGGCGACCGAGAGTGACACCGACCAACGCATTCAACAGAAGATGAACGGTCGTCGGCCCGAACGGCACACGGATGGAAGATGACACGAAGAACGCCGCGGTCAGCAGCGCGATTCGCGAGATTTCTTCGTCCCGCACTCGATAGAGCGCCGGCGCCAGCAGCAACGCGGCCCCGACGAACCCGAGCGCCACAGTCGCATCGGACAGGACGCCATCGGAAATATGAACCGCGAAGAGTGGCACGCTACTCGACCGGCTTCAAGGGCACTTGATCGTCCACGTACACCCAGAGCGTCGCTCGCTCAATGACCGGATACTGTTTCCCATCGCGTTCGCGCGTCGGTGCTTTGGCCTCGGCGGGATAACGGCGAATGGCCGTCAGGCACCACCAACCCGGTTCGGGCAGCGTGCAAGTGGCCGTTCCGTTGGGGTCCGTCTTCACGGCATGGGTGATGTGCTCGTCGGGCGGCAGCGCTCGTGGCGGCTCCGCATTGTAGCGCTCAATTTCAGCGAGGTGCGACACGCCGTTGCTTTCATGGGGCAATACGTTCGCCTGAAACACCATGCCGGCACGCAAGCCATACGGCCGAGTCAACGGCGTAATGGCAAAGTCGTTGGCCCCGGCGGCCCGTACGTCCCATCCCTTTTGCGTTTCGACGTGCAAGACCACGCGCGACGTGTCGCGCACGAAATGCTTTTCTTCCTTCATCCAGATCGGCGGCGACTCGACGAGGAGCGTGTAATCGCCACGCTTTTCCGGCTGGAAGGGAAACTGAAAGACAGTGATCTTCTTGCCGTTGCCGCCGACAACTTGCGTTTTTTGAAAGCCGGCCAAGACGTCTGTCGCCTTGCCGTCGGGAGCGATCAGGGTCGCGCGCTCCGGCGGCTCCGTATCGAAGATTTCGTGCTCGAATGGATGGCCGAACCCATAGCCGAAGTTGACTTTGTCGCCAACCTTGACCGTGTTTGGGTTGACGTGAAGGATGTGGTAGTGAGCTTGGGCGGAGCCAACGAAGAAGAGAATCGCTGATGCCAGCAACAACGGGCTTTTCATGGATACCTCCGGGAAGCCGTCGGTATCTTACGATTCGGTGCCGCTGGCGGCGTAGCGCCCGCTACGCCGCCAACGGCGTCGGCGTTATTTGCCTTTCACGTCGTAGCAAAGCATGATGTCCCAATCGCGTAGGTAGAGCTTGCCGTTGGCGACGACCGGGTGCGCCCACGCGGCCACCTTGCTCCGGTCCGGCTGCGTGAAAATGCCCTTTTCGACGTACTTGGTCGGATTGGCCTCAACGAGGGCAATCTTTTCTTTCTCGCTGCGGACGTACAAGTGGCCGTCCGCGTAGGTGACCGAGCCCTTTTCGACGCAACGATTCTGCCAAGCTGGCTTGCCGGTCTTGAAGTCGATGCACCAGAGTTCCGTGTTCGTCGTGCCGTATAGATGGTCCTTCACGAGCACGACGCCACCGTGGTGATTGGTAAACCTGTTCAAGAAGTATTGCTGTTCGGCCTTGAAGCCATTGGCATCTTTGACGATTTTGGCTTGCCCGCCGCCAGTGCCATACGACGTCACGGCGAACACAAAATCATCGCGCACGATCGGCGTCGAGATGTTGGCCGTGGTGTTGGCCGGCTCCTCGTAGTGCCAGAGCAGCTTGCCGTCCTTGGCGTTGACCCCGACGACGCCGCCACTGAGGAATTGCACATATTGCTTGACGCCGCCGATCTCCGCGAGAATCACCGATGAGTAGCCCGCCTGGGAATAGTCTGGCGCGCCTTTCTTCCCACCCTTGCCGTCGGGCGGAGGCGGCTTGCGCTCGATGCCACTGATCGCCGTCTTCCACACAACGTCGCCGGTCTTCTTCTTGAAAGCGACGATGGCCGCCGTCTTGCCGCCCGGCGTGGCGATGAGCAAGTCGCCATCGATCAGCGGCGACTCGGTGTATGCCCAGCCACCTGACTGTCCGCCAAAGTCCTTCTTAAAGCTCTTTTGCCACTTGATCTTCCCGCTGGCAATGTCGACGCTCACCAAGTTGCCGTCGGAACTGACCGCATAGGCAAAACCGTCATCAATTGTCGGCGTCGATTTCGGAGCCGGGTAGCCGCCCGTTTCCTGGCCGACTTTCACGTCCCACACGGGCGAGCCGTCTTTTTCGTTGCGGCAGAACATGTGCTCGTCTTTGCCCTTGGTGCCCATCAAATAGATGCGACCGGCGGCGATCGATGGCGTCGAGTAGCCATCGCCGAGGCCGGTGATCTTCCACACCTGCTTCGGCCCGCCCTCCGGCCACTCCTTGAGCAGGCCCGTCTCCTTGGATAATCCGGTCCGATCCGGGCCGCGCCATTGTGGCCAATCAAATGCGCCGGGGTCGGCGGCGAACGCCGGCGCCGCCGCCAGCAGAATGAGGGTGGTCAAGCTGCGCGACATCCAGAACTCCTGATGTTTCATGTTCCAGCTGGGGCGACGAATTCATGGAAGCATACACAACTGAACACCCGTCGGCCGGAGTTGGATCGCTTTGTCGCTGGACGGTACGCGGATTGCGGAAGAAGGCTGCAAGAAAGCGATTTCACTTCGGAGTGATCCCATGTCGAATCTGCGCGCATCGGCCATTGTGGCGGCCGGACTTCTTTTCGTAAGCACGTTGAACGCTCAGGCGCCTCCCCCTCCGCCACCAGCACCGGCGGGTGATGTCGCCCAAGAACTGACGCGGGGACCGATTCATGAAGCCTTTGGCCAACCGACAGCCTTCAATCCCGCTGCCGGTGTTTTGGTTGCCAAGCGGCCGCCTGAATTGATTGAGGAAGTGCCTCCCGACCAACGGCCCGCGGGCGAGAACGTCGCCTGGATGCCGGGCTACTGGCAGTTTGACGACGAGAGCAAGAACTTCGTCTGGGTCAGCGGCTTCTGGCGGAACGTGCCGCCGGGGCGCACCTGGGTGCCCGGCTATTGGAACACCACGGACCAGGGCTATCAATGGGTGTCTGGCTACTGGATGGCCGAGCGCACGGCCGAAGTCGAATATCTGCCGCCGCCGCCGGAGACGATCGAGGCTGGCCCGTCAACCGAAGCCGTCGACGCGAATCAGGTCTGGATTCCAGGTTGCTGGGTCTGGCATCAGACGCGCTTCCAATGGCGTCCTGGATTCTGGTCGACCGCCAACCCCGATTGGGTGTGGACGCCGGCCCACTATGAATACACGCCGAGCGGCTACCTCTTTGTCGAAGGCTACTGGGACTATCCGCTGTTGAACCGCGGCTTGCTGTTCGCTCCAGTAGCTTTCACGTCCGTTCCGATTGGCTTTGTCTATACGCCGAGTGTTGTGATTGATGCCCGGTTCCTCGCCTTCTCGCTATTCGCGGGGCCGATCCATTCGCACTACTACTTCGGCGACTACTACGATCCGCGGTATGCCCGTGCCGGCATCTACCCATGGTTCGCCTTCCACAACTCGCGGATCGGCTACGATCCGATCTTCGCGCAAACGAATTTCATCTACTCACGCCGCGATCCGCAGTGGTCGAACCGGCTGCGCGAGACCTATTTCGATCGCCGTGAGCATGAAGCCGCCCGGCCGCCGCACACCTATCGGCAATTCAACGAATGGGCGCGCAAGACCGATCCGGATGGCACCAAGAATATCGCCTATGTGCATCCGCTTGCCGAAATATCGAAGGTGAAGGACTATCCGGTTCGCCTCGAACGCGTGGACCCGAAGGGCGTTGAATCCGTGCGTGCTCAGGCAACGCAGGTGCGCAAGTTCCGCGAAGAGCGGATGAAAGTCGAGCAAGAGGCCGGCCGCGACATGCCGCGCACGGGCGCCAAGATCGATCCCGCCAAGCCGGTCGGCCGGACCGCAGCGGCACGCGTGAAGATGCCGGAAGCACCGCGGTTGAGCCCATCGACGCCGGGCGTTGGCGGGCCAGGCAAGACGCCGCCGGTCGGAACTGCGAAGCATGTCGCCCCACCTGAGACGCCACGAGTGCCCGACCTGACGCCACCGAACGCGACGCCGAAGGTCGCGCCCAAGTCGGTGCCGCTACCGCACCCGGAAGAGCACCTCAAGCTCCCACCGGTCGCCAAGACGCCCGCCCCGCCGGCCAAGGTTACGCCGCCGGTAGCGCCGCCACCGCCCAAGAAAAAGAAAGAGAAGGATTGAGGTAAACGCAAAACGAGCCGGGCAATCATGCCCGGCTCGTCACGTTGATGCCGGAGGAGGGACTTGAACCCACACGCCCGTTAAGGACAAAGGATTTTGAATCCTTCGCGTCTGCCATTCCGCCACTCCGGCCTTCGCTTCAAATTACCGCCGATGACACGGAGGGACAAGACTCCAATCCAATCAGAAGCAGGATCTGTAGCTGGATTCGTAAGAATTCAGTCTTGGCGACGCCCAAGAACTGAATTCTCACGAATCCAGCTACGGCACATCTCACTTCTTCGGAACCTGCCAGTTCTCGTCGAATAATCCGGCCGTAACGACCTCGAAGGCCGCCGGCTCCTTGGCCGTCGGCGTCGGCTTGACGATCGCGTAGTCGCCGAGCCGGGGGTAGAGCAGGGCGTTGGTGCCCTGGAAGTCGGCGGCGTGGAAGGTGTGGCCGCTGTTGAGGACGACGTACAGACCGGGATAGTAGACGCCGGGATAGATCAAGATCGGCAGATGGGTCTTCGCGTCATAGGTCGCACCGCCGAACTCAATTTGCTCGGCGTTCCACCGGAGCGGCAGTTTCGGCATGGCCTTCCGAATCTGTGCGTTGCTCGATGGATCGCCAAACAGAATCAAATTGTGCGACCGTACATCGTTCTCCGTAACCTCGGCGTCTTTCTTGACCGTCAATTTGCCGCGCATGTACTTGTCCCATTCCTTTTGGAATCGCTCGACCTGGGCCTGCGCCGATTCACCGGTCGCTGCGTGGAACGCTTGGCCCGTGCCAACCACGCACAGGAATGACTCGGTGAAGGCTTGGTCGATCGGCCCGGTGGTTCCCCCGACCTTTCGCAGTCCTTCGTTGTCGAGACGATTGTCGGTCGCCCGCCATCGCCCATCGACTTTGGCAAAGTACGCATCCGGGAACTTGTACCCCTTATTCCAATTGGCGTCGACTGCTTGACCGTCAATCGTGACCTTGGACGGGAACTTCTTTTCGGGCGGAGCGGAGAGAATCACGCGACGCACATTCTCTGTTTTCACGACGAACGACTGGCCATTCCAAGTCCCATCAACGCGTGCGAGTTCGTACTGCTTTTCGAGCGCGGCAATGCGCAACCAATCGCAATGGGCGTCTGGCGAAGTATAGGCGACAAGTTGAACCTGTTCGGGAAACGCTGCCCGCCCTTTCCCTTCGCCCGCATACTTTTTCAATTCGACTTCCGCCGCTTTCTGCCATTCGGGCGGAAACTTGTGTTCCAGTCCCGGCCCGATCAAATGTGTCATGCGGTCCGACATGCCAAGCCTCTTGAGTTCCGCCTGGATGTTCTCCGCCGCTTGGCGTTGCTTGTCGATCTCACCGCTGTACGCCACGATCGGGACGTTAAATGCGTTCTCGGCGTAGCGATAAGCGTCGTAAATGCGCAGGCACTTTTCCTGGTAATCGGGCAAGGGATCGGGCAGCTTGGCGATGTAGCCGTGCGTGTTGGTAAAGCCAGCCCCCGGTTGAATGGCGGCGAAGCGATCCGGATGACGCAGGCCAATGTGCCAAGTACCGGCCCCGCCCATTGAGAAACCCTTGAGAACGACGCGCTTTAGGTCAATCGAATCCTTGCGGCCGGCCTCCTCCTCGGCCTCGAGAAAATGATCCATCGCTTCGAAGACGTCCGACTCGCCGGCCCAGCGATAGGCGTTGTTCGTGCGACCAAAGATGTTGATCTGCACGAAGTCCTGATCCTTCGGGGCAGGCTTGTCGTGGTTCTGATTAAGGTGCTTCATTTCGGTGGCTGAGCTATCTCGGCCATGCAGCGAGATGTCGAGCCGCCATTTCTTCTTGGGGTCGGCGCCATAGCCGACGGGATAGACGACGCCGTAGGGTTGAATCGAGTCGTCGATCTTGGAGCGATAGCCGCGAGCAACCGATCGCCCCTTCGGCTCCAACCAAGGTGTTTTGCCGCCCTTGGCGCTCTCGGCACGCTTGATGCCCGCCTCGATCATCGCGAGCGTCTGCTTGCCGCTGTCGGCCGTGTACCACTCCTGATGACGGACGATCCACTCGGCTGCCTTGACATAGATTTCAAGGTCGGCGCGATGCACCTCCGGAAGGTCTTTGACAACCGCGCCAACGGCGGCTTTGAGCGCCTCCGTGCGCTCCGCAATCTGCTTGAGCGTGGCCGCGTCCGGCGACTTGGCCGGCGGGGGGTCGAAGTTTTGCGAGTAGGCCGGGATGCTCATGACTAGGAGGATGGTCGTCGAAAGAAGGTGACGCATGGGAGATCCGATGCTGGAGGGCTTCGTAACTCAGGTTATGAATCAGGGACGCTGTGGACGTGCTTCCTACAATGCCCGACGAACGTCGTTTCCTTTCACGGAGTGAAGCATGAAGATTCGGACCCTGCTGGCCGCGTTCGCCGGCCTGTTTGTCGCCACGGCCGTTCAAGCGGCCAACCCCGTCATCGTCATCGAGACGTCGAAGGGGGACATCAAGGTGGAACTGTACGAGGACAAGTCGCCGATCACGGTCAAGAATTTCTTGACGTATGTCGACGAGAAGCACTTCGACGGGCTGACGTTTCACCGCGTCATCAAGGACTTCATGATCCAGGGCGGCGGCTACGACACTGCCCAGAAGGAACGGCGGACGCACGAGCCGATCAAAAACGAATCCGGCAACGGCGTGCTCAATAAGCGCGGCTACATCGCGATGGCACGCACCGAAGACCTCGATAGCGCGACGTCGCAGTTCTTCATCAATACCGTGGACAACGATTTCCTCGACAAAAACAAATATTGCGCCTTCGGCAAAGTGATCGACGGCATGGATGTGGTCGACAAGATCCGCACGGTCGAGACGGGCCGCAAAGGGATGTTCCCGAAGGATTGCCCGCAGGAGGACGTGGTGATCAAAAAGGTGAAGCGAGCGGATAAGTAGAAACGGTGGCCCTGTCACTCCACGAGAAGTGACCGAGTGATGCTCCCTCTCCACCCCCTTTGGCAACGCCGTGAAGGATTCTGACATGCATTTCGCCCCGAAGGGGCTCGGCAGGACAGCCCAGGGCAGCGCCCTGGGCAATGTGGCGCACAACGAGCATGTGCACGCTGAAGGCGTGCGGCCGCTCGGCCGCATCCTTTCA
>DATANR010000507.1:0-13861 GCA_036266155.1 Gemmataceae bacterium
GGCGCCGATGGGCCGAACGGAACGATGCTGAACGCGAGCATCGCCGTCGCAACGCCAATGGCTGGAGCAAGAAAATAGAAGAGCCGATCGACGTGCGTCGGGATAATGTCTTCCTTGAAGAAGAACTTCAACCCGTCGGCCGCAACCTGAAGCAATCCCCACGGCCCGACGCGATTCGGACCGACACGATCCTGAAGGAACGCGGATATCTTGCGCTCGCCGAACGTCAGGTACGCGACCGTCCCCATGATCGCCGCGAACACGACGAGCATCAAGATGAGCGTGTATGTCAGGTGGAACTCGGTCATATCCCCACGCGCATTACAACTTCAATCCCAAATCGCCAACGCCGCTCGCCAATTTCGCAAAGAACGGTATTTCGGAAGCCAATTCCTTGCGTATCGCGGCCACGTTGTAGAGGCCCTGGGTACCGGCCAAATCCATGAAAAACTGGCCTTCGGCGCGTGTTTCCAGCGGCGGCTTGCAAGCACGCTGAACCGCCTGAGCAAGATTCGCATGGTTCAGATAGATGCCTGACTTCTCACTGAACGCCGTCGCTGGAAAGACATACGTGGCCCGGCCGGTCGTTGGCCCGTGAAATAGTTCAGTTACCGCAAGCATCAATTCCGATGGCGCGTCGGCTAACGCATCGAGCGTGCCCTTGTCGGGGTAGCCGCCAGTCAGAAGAATCGCCTTGGCCTCGCCTTTCTTGGCGGCCTCGGCTGCCTTCGCGATCGGCACTACCGCTCCTTCAAAGTGCTTGATCACTTCCTCAACGCCACGACGATTGGGGCATTTCTCTGCGCGGATCGTGAATTTAACAGGTTGGACCGGCTTGCCACGGCGATCCTTCGGATACGTGTCATCCTCGCCGACCACTGGCACGAACCCAAGAGCAAGTTTCACTTGCTTCGACAACCCCTTGAGCCATTTCGCGGCGACGTACGCTTCCTCAATTGTCAAGAACGGCGAAAGGACTCCCCAAACAGCCGCTGGATGCCGACGCACATGGTCGGAAAAATCATCACGCAATTCTTGCACCGCATCAGCGTATGGAATTGGAACTAGCTTGCCGCTCTTGCGTATCTGCGGTCCCTTGATTCGGTCAGCAGCATCGGCATGGCGGTAACCATAGCGACCTTCGTCGCACATGAAGTAACCGTTAGCCTGCGGGTTCTCGCGCGGACGCAAACGAAACACGACGTCCTTGTTTGCGTCGATATGAATCGAACAGCCCGTGGAGCAACGGTCGCAGACGCTGTCTGTCTCCTTCAAATACCAGACTCGCTGCTTGTAGAGAAAATCCTTTGATCCCAAAGCACCGACCGGACAAAGGTCGACGACGTTGCCAGCCAACTTATTCTCAAGGGGTTCGCCCGGAAAAACATCAATCTCGGAGTGATGTCCCCGACTGGCGACCATCAGCTCGGCTTGTCCGGAGACTTCGCGAGTGAACCGGACGCACCGCGTACACATAATGCAGCGGTCGGTGAATAGCGTGATCTTGGACGACACTTCAGGCTTGTTCGCACGTTGATTTTTCTCATCAACCATCCGTGTTTCGGATCGGCCGAATTCGAACGCATAGTCCTGAAGCTTGCATTCACCCGCCTTGTCGCACACCGGACAATCGAGGGGGTGATTGAGCAGCATTCCCTCCAGGGTATCGGCTTGTGCCTTCTTGGCGCGATCGGCGGGCACGTACTTTGGATCGTATGCAAGCGACGGGTGGGATTTATCCCGCTTTTCGTAGTCACCTGTAACAATGACGGTGCCATCCTTCACCGGCGTTTGACAACCGGGGAAGACCTTGGGGATCATCGTGACTTTGCCGTCCTTTAGATCCCCCATCTCGATGAGACACATGCGGCATGAGGCGACAACCGTCAGAGCCGGATGATAGCAATAATGCGGAACTAACAAGCCGGCCCGCTCGGCCGCTTGCACGCAATTGAGCCGATCGTTGCCGATGTCCACCGGCTTGTCGTTAACGTAAACGGTTGCCATATGCCTCTCGCCCGCAGGTGCGGCGATTAATTTCCTCGTAACAGATTATTAAATTCCGCGGCCGACACTCGCGATTCACCCGTGTGCGTTAATACCCAACCGCCCTTTGTCTGAGCGTCCTTCTCGTAGGCCCATAGTCCTTGTTCCTGCGGGTTGGGAACGAGGATAATCATTTGCTCTTGGATGAATTTCACAAGCTGGCGGTTACCATCTGGTTTGTTCAGAAGTTCCCAGGTCTCCTGAGCGGTAGGGACTTTGCCGGACGCGCCCTTGGCATAATTCATCAAAATGAAAAGATCGTGCATCTCGATCGCCGTGACAATCGGAACCCTACGTGCCGCCATGACAGCAGCGTTTTCACCGCCGCCCGAACTTGGCGGTGGTGGATCCTCGGCTTTCTTCTTACATCCACCGGAGACCACCACCGTCAGGGCGACGAACAGCAATAAACGCTTCATAACCGCCCCTCCGTCGTTGGCCCGACCGAGGTCGGGCTCAGGTGCCTGATGCCGACTACTTTCCCAGGATTCGCTTGGCCTCGTCGGCCGTCACTTCCCTGGCCCGCATCTCGTTGTTCCGCGCCGGGTCCGGAACGATCATGTATCCGCCCCGGATAGGCGCGTCCTTCTCGTACGCCCACCACTTGGCCTCGATCCACTTCCCCCAGTTCACGATAATCCCGCCGTCGTTGATCTTCTTGATCAGCCGCTCGGCCCCTTCCATCTTCGGTGCGAGGTCGGCAACTCCGGTCGCCGCCTTGCCGGTGTCGTCATGGAAGAGATACATGGTCAGGCCCAACTGGGTCATGTCCGCGTTCATTGCCTTCCGGTCGGCTTCGCTCACGGGCGGGACTGCTGAGCTCGGACCCACCCCCGGGCCACTGGTCGTCCCCGCGGACCGTTCGCAGCCCGCAACCAACACGATTCCGGCAAACACCATCAGGCATCGCATGGGACCCTCCCACTTCAATGGACTCCCGCGATCGGCAAAGATCTAACCACGCTTTTCCGCCCTACTTTGATCGCGTCTTCAAACTCCTGTCGAAATTTCCGAATCGCCGTCTTCACCGGCCAGCCGGCGCCATCGCTCAATCCGCAGATTGTCGTGCCGGGGATGATGCCCATCCGGTCGGCCACATCAATCAGAATATCCAGATCCTCCCGTCGACCCTGGCCGCGCCGCAGCCGGTCGGTGATCTTCAGCATCCAGCCCGTTCCTTCACGGCACGGTGTACATTGCCCGCAACTCTCATGACTGAAGAACTGGCAGGTATTGTGCAATACGTCGACCATACTCGTTTGGTCATCGATCACTGTGATTGCTGCCGTCCCTAAACCCAAGCACCCGACGCGACCCGGTCCATTGAAATCGAGCGGAATATCATATTCGGTCTTGCCGTCCTCGCCCTTGAGCGGCGCATTTACGTCGACGAACCCCATGCTGATGCCGCCGGGATTCACGGATTTGGCCTTACGACCCTTCCAGACGCCGCCACCGTGCTGTTCGACGAGATCGCGGATCGTGATCCCCATTGGTAACTCGACACACTTGGGCTCGTTCACGTGACCGGCGAGCGTATAGAGTTTCGGCCCAAAGCTACCGGCATCACGTGGATTCTTCGGATCAGGGGGCACGCCAAGTGACTTGAACCAGTCAATACCACGGCGCATGATCTGCGTCACGCACGCCATCGTCTCGACATTATTGACAATGGTCGGTTTGCGAAATGCACCTTCGATGGCCGGAAACGGCGGCTTGATCCGCGGCCACGCACGTTTGCCTTCGAGTGAT
This sequence comes from Gemmataceae bacterium, assembly GCA_036266155.1. GTDB lineage: Bacteria > Planctomycetota > Planctomycetia > Gemmatales > Gemmataceae > SIAJ01. The sequence goes on from DATANR010000507.1 coordinate 3,799, forward strand.
TCGATCAATCCTGTCTCTTCGCCGCAGATATAGGCCCCAGCCCCACGGTGCAAGAAGATATCGAGATTGAAACTTGCCCCGAGGATGTTCTTGCCAAGCAATCCTGCCGCATAAAGTTCATCGATAGCGGCCTGAAGCGTGCGATAAGCCGTCCCGTATTCGTAGCGAATATAGAAATACGCGGTCTGGCATTTGATCGCGTAACACGCGAGCATGATGCCTTCGAGCACCTGATGCGGATCTTTCTCCATCAGGATGCGATTGTTATAGGTGCACGGCTCCGACTCATCCGCGTTGATACACAGGTAGATCGGCCCTGGATGATCCTTCGGTAAAAACGTCCACTTGAGCCCGCAGGGGAAACCAGCGCCGCCGCGACCGCGTAAGCCCGAATCCTTGATTGTATTGACGACGTCGAGCGGCTGCTTCTCGCGCAGCACCCGCTCGAACGCGGCATAGCCGCCGTCGTTCCGGTAACCCTCCAGCCGAGGGCTATCGGGCCTGTTCACACGGGCAAGTAGGACGGGTTCGTATGGCATCGAGTCAGTTCGCTCGCAATCGATCGATCAATTCGTCAGCCCGCTCGTTGGTCACATTCATCACATGCTCATCATTCACCAACACCGCCGGAGCGCCTTCGCAGGCGCCGATGCACTCGGCAAACTCCAGCGTAATCTTGCCGTCGGCCGTCGTTCCGCCCACCGGCACGTTGAGCCTCTTTGAGCAATGCTCCAACAAATCGTCGGCACCGCGCAGAGCACACGCCAGGGTCCGGCACACCCACAATCGCGTTTTGCCGAGCTTGTCGTCCTCCGTTCGGAAGAACTGGTAGAAGGTCATCGTGTCCTGGACTTCGGCCGGAGCCAGATCCAGCAAATCAGCAATCTCCCGGACGGCCTCGGTCGGTACACACCGCAGTTCATCGTGAACAATATGCAGCGCCGGCAGCGTCACTGCCTGCTTGCTCGGGTACCGGGGGATATAGTCCCGGATCCGGTTCTTGATGTCTTCCGACAGCACACTCATCTTGCTACCCCAAAGCCCACGGACGTACGTCCGTGGGTTTATCGCTAACGATCGAGTTCGGCCGCGATGATATTCAGGCTGCCCAACACAGCGGGGACATCACTAATACTGTGCCCTTCCATCAAGAGAGGGAACAGCGCGAAGTGAATGAACGACGGCGGCCGCGTTCGGCAGCGCCACGGTCGCCCCTCCCCGTCGCTGACGATATAGAATCCGAGTTCGCCGTTCGCCGCTTCGGTTGCTCCGTACACTTCATCCACCGGTGGCTTCCAGCGTCGATTCCACATGAACAATTCAAAGTGCTGAATCAGCCCTTCGATACTGCGATAGGTCGACGATTTATCGGGGATCGTCAACTTATCGTCGATATTCACGTTCACTGGCCCTGCCGGGATATTTTCGACGGCCTGGGCGATAATCCTTGCCGATTCGCGCATCTCCTCCATGCGCACCAAATAACGGGCCAGGCAGTCGCCGCCCTTCGAGCAAACGACGTCGAATTCGAGATCGGCATACGCCAGATACGGCTCGTCTTTCCGTAGGTCGCGAGGCACGCCGGAAGCCCGTAACACGGGCCCGCTGGCGGAGCGATTGATCGCCTCTTCACGGGTCAGAACGCCGATGCCTTTGGTGCGGTCGATGAAGATCTTATTGCGGTTCAGCAAACGCACAACATCCGCATGCGCTTTCGGAAACTCGTCTTTGATGAACTTGCGAATCTTGTCGACCCAGGCTTCGGAGACGTCAACCATTAGCCCGCCAACACGCGTATAGCTCGGGTGGAAGCGTTGCCCGGCCATCGTTTCGAAGATGTCATAGATCTTCTCGCGCATGTTGAATGCGTAGAGAAAGGCTGTGATACCGCCGAGATCGAGTGCCGCGGCTCCGATGCACAATAAGTGATCGCTAATCCGAGCCAGTTCGCCGATAATGGTCCGAATATATTTGCATCGCGGCGTCAGCTCGATCCCCATGAGCTTTTCGACGGCGTGATGCCAGCTAATCTCATTGCAGATCGGCGAAATGTAATTCATCCGATCGACAATGGTCACATATTGATTGTAATCCAGGTCCTCGCCGAGCTTCTCGAAGCCGGAATGCAAATAGCCAATATCCGGGACGGCTTTGACAATCGTCTCGCCGTCCAAAGTTAACATCAATCGGAGAGTCGTATGCGTAGCGGGGTGCTGTGGCCCGAAGTTGAGTGTGTAGAGAAATTCCTTCTCCTCGGCCTCATCGACCTGGTCCACGGGAAACGGCATCGCGCGGGCAAGCGGCATATCAACTTTCCGCCCGTGTCACGATCTGGAAGTTATGGCGCTCGCCGCGGCCACGCAGCGGATAATCCTTGCGCAGCGGGTATGAGGTAAACCCGTCGGGCATCAAGATCCGACGCAAATCTGGGTGCCCATCGAACACGATGCCGTACATGTCGAAAACCTCGCGTTCCATCCAATCGGCGCCTTTCCAGATTGAATAGACCGAAGAAACGTGCGGATCAGGATCGTTGACGAAAACCCTCACATAGACGCGTTCTGCCGTTTCCGTATTGGCCAGCGAATAGACGACACCATATCGATCCGTTGCGTCCGGATAGTGCAAGTAATCAATGCCGGCGATGTCGGACAGATAGTCGAACCCCGCTGACTTCAAGACCGTCATCACATCAATGAGCCGATCGGTCGCCACAATATAGCGCACATTATCTCGAAAGGCGGACCGCTTCACAGCGTCGCCGAACTTCTCTGCGAGGAGTTGCTGCACATCGGGCATCAATCAACTCCTCGATCGCGAAGCTGTGTTGTAATCGCCTGGCACAACCATCGTTTGCTCCGGGTCAATTTGTTTGAGCAGACTTGTTGGTCCGGCATAAACCGTTCGCGCAGTGAATTCCCGTGCGTTCGCGGTCCCCGTCGCCTTTACTTTCTCTTGCAAATCAAGCACGGCCCGAATCAATTGCTCGGGTCGCGGCGGACAACCGGGCACATAGACATCGACGGGGATGAAGCGATCGATTCCTTGCACGACGGCATAGGTATCGAATACGCCGCCCGACGACGCACAGGCGCCCATCGAGATGCACCACTTCGGCTCGGGCATTTGCAGCCAGATGCGCTGAAGCACCGGGATCATTTTCATCACGACCCGGCCAGCCACCAGCATTAAATCGCATTGCCGCGGGCTAAACCGCATCGCCTCCGAGCCGAAACGCGCAATGTCGTATCGGCTTGCCGCTGTCGCCATCAATTCGATACCGCAACAGGCCGTCGCGAATGGCATCGGCCATAGGCTGTTCGCCCGGGCCAGGTTGGCAACCCAGTCGAGTTTCGTGACGAGGAAATCGGGGAATTTCATCGGATCACCGCCATTTGAAAACGCCCTTTCGCCAAGCGTAAATGTAGCCAACGCCCAGCGAAGCGATGAATGCCATCACCTCCCAGAACACAAGCCGGCCAAACATTTCCTTCCACGTGGGATCACCGGTCTCGGAATAGGCGATCGTGGCCCACGGATACAGGAACAACAATTCCACATCGAATACAAGGAACAAAATCGCAATGAGATAGAACTTCACATCGAACTGCATTCGCGCGCTGCCAACCGGATCCATCCCCGATTCATATGGCATCAGCTTGACGGCCGTCGCCTTGTACGGCTTCAGTCCAAGCAGATGAAAAAACTGCGACGATAACAACGTGCCGAGCACGAATACGATCAGGAACGCGAGAAACAAAAAGATCGGGTAATAGTCAGCCAAACTAAAGGCAGCCTCCACCCCCGCGGACGTCCGAACGGCGTCGGCAAGTAGCATGGGGGTTCGGCTCCGCAAGAACCATACTTTGTGAAATTTTTCACGAAGTCGGCGAAAAAGAAACCCCGGCTACGTTGGTGGCCGAGGGGCGTCTAGCGGCATCTTAGACAGACGTTTTCGAGCGTCAAGGCAATGCCGCAAACCCGCGCCGCTTTCAAACATCCCACAATTTCGATTCTTTGTTCTTCTTCTTCAACCGGCGGCGCGGCTTCGGGGCTGGCTGGGGGAGCGGGGCCTGCAAGCCGTCCGGGGCCTTCTCTTCTCCCTTGGCTTCATCGTCGCGGTCGCGGTCGTTCTTGCCGGTGTGGCGCGAACGGAATTCAAGTTTGATCGGCACTTCCGGGAACGGCAACTTGTCGCGAAAGTACTTGATCAGGTAACGGCGATAGATGCTGTCGAACACTTCGGGATGATTGACGAAAATCACGATCGTCGGCGGCTCGGTCGCGACTTGCGAGGCGAAGAAGACCTTGGGCGCCCGCTTGCCTTTCTGGCTCGGCGGATTCGCCTCCAGGCCGTCGCGCAGCACGCGATTCAATTCGCCCGTCGTTACCCGTTGGCGGGCCTGTTTGGCGAGCTGCTGGGCCAGGTTTAGCACGCGAAAGACGTTCTTACCCTCGATCGCGGTGACGAACGCCATCGGCACATAGTCGAGCATCGGGAACGATTTCTTCACGTAATCGATGAACTTGTCCTGGTCGACCTGACCCTTGAGCAGGTCCCATTTGTTGAAGACGAAGATCGCCGGCCGGTGATGTTCGAGAATGTACTCGGTGAGCTGCTTGTCGATGCGCCCGATCGAGCGGGCGGCGTCGAAGAAAAGCATCGTCACGTCCGACCGGCGGATCGATTTCTCGGCTCGGGCCATGCCGTAAAACTCGACGCTGTTGGCCAGGCTCGAACGATTGCGGACGCCGGCTGTGTCGATCGCCACGAACGTCTTGCCGTCGCGTTCAAAGCGCACGTCGACGCTGTCGCGCGTGGTGCCGGGGATTTCGCTGACGATCACCCGGTCGGCCTCGGCTAACGCGTTGATGAACGTGCTTTTGCCGGCATTGCGTCGGCCGACGATGGCGAGCTTCAAAGTTACATCGGCGGGCGGCTTCTCGTCGTCCGGCGGTGGCAATCGTTCAACGATGGCGTCGAGCAGCTTGTCGCGACCGCGATTCTGTTCGGCACTGACCGCGATCACAGGTTGGTAACCGAACTGGTGGAAGTCGCTCGCCTGCAGGGCCAGCGTGTCGGTGTCGCATTTGTTGACGGCACAAATGATCGGCTTGCCGAGCGGACGCAGCCGATCGGCGACGGCGATGTCGAGCGACACCGGCCCGGACCGGGCGTCGGTCATGTAGACGATCACGTCGGCCTTGTCGATGGCGAGTTGGATCTGATGCTCGACGTCGGCTTCCAGAGCGTCCGAGTCGACGATGCCGATGCCCCCGGTGTCGGTCAGGTCGAAAAAGCGACCGTCGGCTTCGACGATCGACGAGACGCGGTCGCGCGTCACGCCGGCAGTCGGGTCGACAATGCTGATGCGCTTGCCAACCAGCCAGTTGAACAGGGACGACTTGCCGACATTGGGACGGCCGACGATCGCAACCACAGGCAAAGGCATCACTCACTCCGACCGACTCAGGGCTCTCTGGTTATGATAGGGGCATCGCTGGATTGCCTGAGCGTGGAGCGGCGAATGGCGAAGTGCGACGAGGGCTATCGCTGTGAAGTCTGCGGCGGGGACGTGGAGACAATTCCCGAGTCCGACCTCTACTTGCGCTACGTGCTTGGCGAGGTGCCGCTCGAGCAATTGCACCTGTTGCCGGAACGACATGTTACATGCAACCCCGCCCTTGCCCAGTACATTGTCGACACCGCTTTCCTGCCCATCGCTTGTGACGGGCCCTTCGCCAAACAAGCAATGGACGCCGATTTCGTTCGTGAAGAGGAAGCTCGCGTCACCCGCGGCTGGCGGCGCTTACAAGCGATTCCAACACTCGGCCTCGCCGTTCCTGAATATCCTTTCAGCATCACGCCGGACGATCCTTGATCCGGCAATCGCAACTTGCCCCAACCCTCGTGAGGTATCCCATGAAGTCGCTGCTTGCAATTCCCGCCCTCCTCGTGGTTGCATCGTTGGCGTCGGCCGAGGTCAGTTCTGGCCCCAAGGCCGGCGACAAAGTCGTCGACTTCAAGGCCTTTGGCGTCGTCGGCTCAATCGAAGGCAAAGAAGGCAGCTATGTTGCCGAGCGCAAGGACGAGCCAACGGTCTTCGTCTTTGTGCAACAGGAACACTGGTCACGGCCGATGGCCCGCTTCCTCAAGACGCTGGACACCGATGCCAAGACGGCCAACGATAAGTCCGCTGTGTGTGCCGTATGGCTCACGGAGAAGCCGGACATGATCAAGGAGTATTTGCCGAAGGCCCAAGGCTCACTGAGCTTCACGAACACGAGCCTCGGCGTCTTCGAGGGCGAGAAGACCGGTCCGAACAACTGGGGCATCAATGTCGACGCACACATCACCGTAGTTGTCGCTCACAAAGGCAAGGTGATCGATTCGGTGGCGCTGCAATCCGTCAATGAAACGGACGTCAAGAAGGTGGTGGAGTTGCTTAAGAAGGCGAAGTGATCATCCATTGGCGACGCTACAGTAGTTTCAACAACATTGGGCGAGTGTAATTGAATTGCGCCGAAGTCGTTAGATTTGACGCCTTCGGCCAACGCCGCGAAAGATTTCTTAGGCCTGAAGGGCCGTTTCTGTCAGCCCAGGCCGTAGGCCTGGGTAATCTTCGCACCCCTCAAATTTCGGCCCTGAAGGTGCCATTCAGGCGTCCCATCCGGACCAGCGTGAACGGCCCTTTCAGGGCCGCCGCTATTCGGTGCGGCCGTTCCCAGGCCTACGGCCTGGGCTGACAGAAACGGCCCTTCAGGCCGGAAAACCCCAGCACGAAATCGTTTGCGGCGTTGGCCTTCGGCGTCCATTGATCCCCAACAATTGGCAACCCTACGCCTTCGTCGTTGGCCCGAAGCTCGCCCAGTACTTGATCGGGACGAGACCCAGTCCAATCACGCACGCCTGCGACAACCAATAGACCAGACACCCCATCGCCAGCCGGTTGTCGAACCCGTACGCATGCAGGCCGATGCCGAGTTGATTGGTCCCGAACCAGCTCCAGGCCGTCACCATGTTGCCGACGACGGCCAGCACGGCCATGCCGCGCGCTTTGACCAGACCGGCCCAGCGGGCGTGCAGGATAAGCGAGTTCCAGATCACAATCAGGACGGCCCCGTTCTCCTTCGGGTCCCAGCCCCAGAATCGGCCCCACGACTGATCGGCCCAGATGCCGCCGAGCACCGTGCCCGTGAAGCTCAGAAGCGTCGCGAAGCAGAGCGTCCCGTAAACCATGCCGGCCACTTTCTTGCCGAGTTCGCCGCGCATACCGTTCGTGAACATGCCGCCCACGACGTAGACCGACGCGATCGTCCCCGCGACCCCGGTGGCGACGTAGCCGAGCGTCACCGTCGTCACGTGCGTCGCCAGCCAGAAGTTGGTGTCGAGCACCGCCTGGAGCATTTCCAGTGTATCGCCGGACTCGGCGAGGAAGCGGGCGATGAGAAGGGTGCCGAAGCCCAAAGCCCCGCCGACGAATTCTCCGACACCAAGCTTGTAATAGTATTCGAGGAACATGCACAACACGAGCCCGCCCCAGCCGATAAAGATCGCTGACGAGTACAGATTGGTGACCGGCGGCCGATTCCCGATGTACATGCGGGCAAGTAGGGCGCCCGTATGAACCGCCAGCGTGAGGATCGCCAATGCGAATGCCGCCCGTCGGAGGGGGGTCCGCCATATCAGCCAGCTTAGAGCGGCCAAGATATCCACGCCGATGTAAAGCACCATGCACTGGAGGAACGGGTCAAAGTGGTTCATCACGGCTTCGAGTCGGACCTTGGTTTGATCGCTCTCAGTGACGCCGCCCGTGTATTGGGCCCTGTAGTCGGCCACGGCTTCGTTGAATTCCTCAGGCTTCTCGGTTCGAAAGGCATCAACGGCCTTTTCGATGGTGGCGGCCGGCGGGAACTGCTTGGGCATCTCCGCGTGAACCTTGGCGCGGACCAATTCGCCGAGCGCCTCGCGCTCCTGCATCTTGATGAACGCCTGAATCTTCTGTTCACCAAATTTCTGGATCAGCTCGGCCATCACTTTCGGATCGTTGAACTGTGCCCTGACCTGCTCCGCCGCCTCCTTGCGTAACTCGGTCTCGTGGGCCTCGGCGACCTTGCGGAACGCATCGGCAATCGACATCCATTTGCCGGTCGGATCATCGGCCGTCATGAAGCCCGGAGTAATCCGCACTTCGAGTTCGCGATAAATCTTGACGTGACTCGCCAGCAACATGACCTGCGCGTCGTAGTGGTCGCGCTTTTCCTTCTCCTTCTTGTTGGCCACCATGGCCTGGTTCTCCAGCTTGTCGAGGCCCGGCTCCAGCTCGGCCATCGAGTAGCGATACGAACCCGGTCGCTGCGGCAGGCCCATCAACGCGAGTAGCTGCGGATTATCGGCGCGGAAAATCTTGAACTTGGACGCCGTGTCGGGATTGGCCCAGAGCGTGAGCAGCCACTCGGTTGCCGGGTAGACGCGGTCATTCGCGTCGACGAATTCTTGTTTGCCGGAGATCACCATCAAGCTGTTGCGCGCCACGCTGTCGAGCGGTTGCACGCGGCCGCCGCTTTGAACGGGAATTTGCCCAAACGCATAGAGGTCGATCTTGCTCGCCTTGTGGGAGGGCGGCATGGCGCGACCGAGCAGCATCAAGGCCGCCAAAGCCGCGATGCCGACAGGGAAATACTTCTCGAACGCCGCCAGCTTTTCGCTTTGGACGACGATCGTGGATTCGCGGCCGATCTTTGGCAAGAAGACGCTCAGACGCAGCAAAAAGTGGAACGCCATCCCCGCCGCTACCAGCAAGCAAGCGGCATACGGGAAACGCCATGCCGTGTTCTTGACCACCTGAAGCCCGGTGGTGTTTCCTCCCACATCGGCATCGGAACCCATGCTCTTCTGGTAAAAGGTCTCACCCCGGTAGTACATCGGATGGTTCATCCAGATGCGAATCGGCCCGTGGTCGCCAAATTCCGGATCATGCACGGTGACCGTGCTCGCGTAATCCTTCGGAATGCTCGTGCCCGGATAATAATCGTGTTCGGTCTTGAGCACCTCGACCTTGTAGGGCTTGTACGTCCGCTGAAAGCGATACGCGACCTGATAGGTCTTGTCGCCAACGGTCACGTCCTGCTTGCGTTCGAGCGCCGTGGTGAACAGATACGTTCCCAAAATCTCGCCGTTCTTGTTGCGGAAGGTCAGGTAAGCGCCCGGCAGGTTCACCTTGCCTTCGGCGTCCGTGCCCTTCACTTTCGGCTTGGAGACCAGGGCGGCACGTTGGCCCATGCCGTGATCAACATCACCCGTTTCGCCGGCCTTCAAGTCGCGCAGTCCCGCGTTCGCGAAGTACTTCTTTACCTGAATGTCGAAAGGCACATCCGGATGGCTGACCCAGTCGCTGGGCCGGGCGTCCTCAAGCATGGAGCCGGGAACAACCACGACCTGATCCACCTTGGGATCCGTTGGATCGATGACGGCCAGCTCGTACTCGGTCAAGCTAAACGCGAACTCGCCCGACTCGCCTTCCTTGATCATCATCTGCGTTTCCACGGACAGTTGGCCCGTCAGGAACTCGCCCGCCAACAGCACAATCACGCCGGCGTGCAGCATGAAGATGCCGCTGCGCTTCCACGTCAATTTGAAGCGGACCAGGTGCGCGGCCAGCAAGTTGATGAACATCACCCAACCGATCGTGTAGCCGCCGGGGAAGGGCAGCTTTGCGGAAATATGCGCGTCCTTGTCGACGCTGAGAAACACTTTGCCGAACTCAACGAGGCCTTGAAGATCAATCCACGCGATCCAGCACCGGAAGTAATGATGGACGGTGCCTTCGATGCTGTCCTGGGTCATGCCCAAGGTGCCGAGGAACACGAGCGCCATCGACAGGCTGAAGAGCACCACCGTGAGGCGCAGCGACGCGATCGCCTTGGCGGCCTTGTAGAGCAGGCTTGGCCCCGTGCGCGTGACCGGCTTTGGCGCCGGCTGATCGCCGACGTAATCGTGGGGAACGGATGGCGCGCTCATCGTCGTGGCTCCTCACAGGGATCGCATTGGCGAGCGGAGCGG
>DATANR010000508.1:0-12837 GCA_036266155.1 Gemmataceae bacterium
AGAAAACCCGAGTACCCCCACGCGAATTTTTCGCAAATTTTTGCGTGGCTAACCCATCGGTACTCCGCGCCCCCATGCCCTAAAAATCGTACCCCCGTCAGACCGTCATTATGGCAGCGACTGCCGATTTGACATGCCAGAACTACAGTACGCGATTGACAATTTGTCAATGTCAACTCGTGCATTAATTGTTTCCCAACGGCTTGGGAGCAAGTATCACCTTGTTGTCGGCCAGCGCTTTTGCTATCGCTGCGTTTTCCTTCGCCATCTGTTCCATCATCTGACGCATGGCCTCGATACCATTCACAACCCGCTGCTCGGGATCGTTCGTCCCTACCGCGTGATGGGTGGCCGCCGATACAGCCTCGGCCGAATCCTTCAACGCGATGGACGCGAACTTGGTGGACTGATCGAACTGGCCGGCGAACTTCTGGAAGATGTCGGCCATGCCCTGATTCGCTAATGGCGCATTGTTCCCCAGGTTGAGCGCCGCCGCGATGCCCATGCCGAGCGGATTGCCCCCGGTTCGCTCCATGTTGGCAATTAGCTGTCCCGTCCCAAGTCGTTCGAACAGTGTTGCAAGGTTGTCGAATTCCTTATTCATCTCCCCCAACGGATTAACCTGCGACTTAATACCTTCCAATTGCTTTCGCTGATCATTGTTGAGTAGGTCGGGGTCAATCTTCATGCCTCTCACTCCAATGTGCAGTTGCGTCGCGAACGAAATCCCAAAGTTGGCCAAGAACGCGGCCTGAAGCGTCTGGCCGTGCTTCTTAAACTCGTCGTCCATTCCGCTCAACATGTTTCGGCCAATCATCGTCTGATTTAACAGCGATGCGCCCGCCATCGCCCGATTGAATTCAAGTAGGCGACCACCAGCGTTGTTGCTCAGCTTGCCATTCAGTCCCAACATGCGGTCCATATCCTCTTTGAGTTGCTTCAACGCTCTCTGAGTCGGTCCGTACGCCTCACTGCCTACCTTGAAATCCTCTTTGCCGCCACCCTTGTGCGACATTGCCATACTGACACCACCGGACAGCAGGAACCCCATCGTGTCGCCAAATCCCTGCTTAAACCCATCGTAAAAAATGGCCATATACTTCATTTCATCAACCGCCGAAGCCATTGACGTAGCAAAGGCAAACCCACCATTGTACAGGTCTTTTGCGACCGCCTCGGCAAGTCCAGCAAGCTCGTGAAATAGCGGCCTGAATGAGTCCAGATTATCACCAGCCATACCGATCCCATCGGACAGCTTTCCCACAAACTCTTTTAGGCCAAATTCGTCAATCATCATCTGGCCGATTTTTCCCTGGAACAACTCCCAATTGTCCTTGAGCGTGGAAATTAGACCGTTGAATGTTTTCGCGCCTCTGGCAGTCCCTTCAAAGAACATGCCGCCCGCACTCGTCGCCGCAACGAAAGCGCGTTGAAGATCAGATGTCGTTATCTTCCCTTCCTCTCGCAGTTGGACGATTTCCGCCCGCGACTTGTGCATTGACTTCGCAAGCATGTCGCCAACGGGAATGCCACCGCTGAAAATAAACTCATTCATTTCCCTGCCGGTGAGTTGGCCAGTCCCCCGCACTTGGTCATAAATGCGCACTAGGTTCGCCATCTTGGTGGCATCGCCGAGGGCCATATCTCCGATTACGCGCAATGTGGGAATGATGTTGTCGATTTCAGTACCCGACCCCAACAACATCTGCGCATTGCCGGCCAATTGGCTCGTTGTGAACGGCGTTTGCACGGCGAACTTCTGAATCTGACCCATCAGCGATTTGGCAGTTGACAGACTCCCCGTCATGGTGTGAAGTGAAGTGGTGATATCCTCGAACGTGGCCGCCATCTTGACCGAATCAACGATGGCGCTGCCGACCACTTCGGCCATGCCCTTGGCGCCTTCGAAGATGCCCAATCCACCGATGGCGCCGAGTCCCGCCCCGATGCCGCTCGTCAGGCCGCTAAGCATACTCGACCCGATACCGCCACCATTGCCACCGGCGGACTTTCCAGAACTGCCCCCTAGCCGTTTCTCAAATCGCTTGTTTTCCGAGTCCGCCGTCTTGAGCGCAACAGATAGGCCAGTCGTTGATCCGGTGATTTGAATTGCAAGCGAGCCGATATCGGTGGACATAACTGCTATTTCCTGAGCTTTGGACAATCAAATAATGGCGGTTGACCGATGCCGAATGTCGCCAACGTGAATCAATTTGAATTAAATACGACTCGTCACATTGACGAATAAATTACCGTCGCCTATCATGCCCGGTATCGCAGTCACTGAGCGTTAACATGTTCGAACAAATTGACGCCGATCTTGCTGCGATGGACGGCGAGCTTCACGAAATGGAAATGTCTACGATTGAACTCGGCATTATTGACTGGTCAGATGTTGAATTGCCGCCGGTCGAATGATGCCAGTGTTCGACTTGCACAAACTCAAGAAAGGCCCGGTGTCCCAATGGGATCAACCGGGCCTCTCTCGATTCACGGCGGGCCGGCCAGGCGTTTGAGGTCGCCTATTCACGTCAGCGGCCATGCTATACGCCTTCGTGGGCCGGCCCGCTAGTTTCAGCACTACTCCGCGTCGTTGAGGCCTGCCGCCCGTCCCCAACAACTACGCTTGCTGAAGGTACTTGATTGGATGCGTACCTGCGTCCAACACCTTCGAGTCGTTGCGTTGGAAGGCGATGAAACCAACCTGATCGTAGTCGGCGTACCGCTCAACCAACCGCTTGATGCGAATCGGCCCGGCGTCTCGCACCTTCATTTTCGACATGTCGCCGGCCAACACCGTCTTGGTGCCAGTGGCAACGGTCGATTGCATCGACTGATTGATCGTCACGCCCTTGCCGAGGAGCAACGGCGGTTGGCCGTTGCGGAGCGTGTCCATGCCCCACAGATAGCGACCCGTCGAATCCTTCAACTTGCGAACCACGGCCGCAATGTTGTCGTGCATCATCCATCCGAATCCCGGACTGTCCCGGTAGGCCGGGTCCACCGCGTGGTACAGGTCAATCAACTCATCGGCCGCGATCGCCGTGGCCGAGGCCGCCGTCTTGCCGAGCGTAGAACCGGTCACAACGCCACCGGGCTGACTAGAACCCGTACCGGTTGTGTGATAGCCGGCCTCGCCGCGCCCGATGCGCTCTCCCAACAACGATCCGAGCGTCTCGGTCATATCGAAGGCCGAATCCTCGTCCAATTCAGCGGACACCAGCACGAGCCCGCTGGTGAACTTGTAGGCATTGAACGTGGCAGCCCCGAACGTCGCGGCCACTTCGCTGACCTGCGCGTTTTCCGCAAGCAGTGTTCCGGCATTGCCAGTGTCGTTGACGGTGGGCCACGGCATCGGGCGGCCGTCAGCCGTGCGCAGGACCTCCGCGACTTGGCGAACGGCGTCGTATCGCTTCAACGCCACTTCCAAGTTGTTCACGAACCCCTGAGGACGCAGATAACCGCCCTCGCTGTTAGTCCCCACGGACTGCGAACGCAATTGTTCGCCGGGCCGCCGTTCGAGTCGGATTTCGAGTATCTTTTGGCCCGGTCGGAAGTTGAGCGAGTGACACGCCTGGCGATGACCTTCCGTCAGAGGCTTTCCGAGTTGCCGGCAAAACCACGCCTGCATCGCGAGTGCGGTTACGCGCCGATGTTCATCAGCGCTCCGCACGCCCTTGTTGCGGCGTTGGCGGTCTTGCGTCACAATGAATTCGTCACCCGGCCGAGCTTCGTATTGGTACTTCCCGCCATTGTCCCCACGCTCCAAGCGTGCCGCACGCTCATGCGCGTCGATCCGGCTGTTGAGGGAGTCGTAATCCTTGTTCGCGCCATCCCACGAGGCCCGCTCTTCCGTGTTGAAGTCGCGGTCCTCTTTCGAGATGACATCACGCAGCGCCAGAATCTTGGCCGTTACCGATTCCCGATCTTCACGCAGCTTCTGAATGGTACTCAACTGATCGCTCCCGTTCGCAGGCCAGAAATGACGGCCGACGAGTCTGAATGTGGCACAATCCCGCCAACCACTTCGGAGGGATTGCAAAATCGACCGGTTGACGCGAACTGACGGCGAGTTTTCGACCGTGACACGTTTCCGGCAACCAAAATAATGCCGGTCGGGGTCTGCGCCAATCGCTATCGGTGGGCCAGTTCCAAGACACGGGCATGCGCCATCACGGCATCACGGGACAAGCGTTTGTTGGCGTCGTGGTTGAACAGGCCGCGCACATCGTCCTCGCGAATGGCGCGGTCGAAAGCGCCCGGCGCAACGCGTTCAACGATGTCCGTGCCGAGTTGGTATTCCGTGCCCTTGTCGTTCGGATCGTAGAACACGGCCGCGTAACCGATGATGACCGGCCGCCCACTGACGCGGTTTTCAACGCGAACACCGGCGAGCCGGGACGTGTAACGTCGCTCGATTGTCATGGACATAGCCCCGAGAGTGAATTGGTTTCAATGGCGGCCGACGTGTGGTGCCAATCTCTAACTATTGCCGGACGTTCGCCGAGCATGCCGCGCAGCGGACTGGCCCACAACGAGGGCCGCGAGAGTGCGGGGAAGGCGTGGGAACATCCGTTACCAAACGTCGGCAATCGCGAGTTGTCGCCGACGTTTTGTCATCGTCCGGAACTTGCCGAAAGCGCGAAGTCCATCATGGCCCGGCGAGCATCTTCTGAGAGGCCGGCCCACAGTTCCGCAAGATGGGAAAACGTCGGGTCTGGTGTATGTTCTGGTGTATGCGGTTGCGAATCGTCGCAGTAAGTGCTTGTTTGTAAGGGGTTATAGCCACTGTCCAACCGGTGTTAACCGGTTTGTTCCAGGTTCGAGTCCTGGTCGGGGAGCTAAACGGCCGAGTCCTGGTCTGGCAGCTTGGACATTTCAACGCCAACCTTCTGGGTCTACGTCCTCGAGAATCCTCAAGGACGCTTCTATATTGGCCACACGGATGATCTTGAGCGTTGCTTGGTCGTTGCGCGTCGATTCGGCGCCTCGTTGTTCAGAAATCCAATCGGATGACCGCCGGTAATCTCGCGTGCCCACCGCGATTTCTGTTGGCAGAATCTGATCAATTCGGCTAATCTGCCTGGACTCGTCACTCGCAATTCGGAACCCACCGATGCCCCGTCTCCGGACACGCCTTGCAGTTACTCCGCTCGAAGACCGTTTGACCCCCAGTGGCGGAACGATGGACAAATCGTTCGGCGGCGGCGACGGGATCGTCAGCTTTAACCTGCCCGGCAACTACTCGACGCAAGCCAATGGGGTGGCCGTCCAGTCGGACGGGAAGACAGTCATGGCCGGGTACACCAACGGCCCGTCGGCTCGCAAGGCCGTCGTCTTCCGGCTGAACGTGGACGGCACACTTGACACTGGCTTCAACGGCAGCGGCTTTTCGGCCGTGAACACGGCCAGCGCCAACGCCTATTTCTACAGCATGGCCTTGCAGCCGGACGGCAAGATTGTCGCCAGCGGCACCGTGCAGATGGTCGGCAACTACGACGTGCTGGTCGCGCGGTTCAACGCCGACGGCACGCCCGACACCTCATTCGGCGGCGGCACGGGGTTCGTGACGACCGAACTCACCAATGGCGACCAGAACGGCTTCAGCATGGCTCTCCAGGTGGACGGCAAGATCGTCGTCTGCGGGAACATCCTCGGCGGCGGCGACAATGGCTTCCTGTTCCTCCGCTACGACGCCAACGGCACGCTTGACTCAACCTTCGACCTGGATGGCGTCAAAAAGTACAGCAACAACGGTCTGGGGCTGGCGGTTGCCATCCAGCCCGACGGCAAGATTGTCGGAGCCGGGAGCGGCAGTCTGGGGGGCGGGCCCCGCGGCATGATGCTCATTCGACTGAATACAGACGGCAGTTTCGACACGACGTTCAACGGCACCGGGATCGCCAACGTGATCGATCCGGGCACCGGCTTCGACGAAGGGTACGGCGTCACCGTCATGCCGGACGGCAAACTGGTCATTGTTGGGAATGGCGCCGTGAACAGCATGGGGCAAGCGGTCGTCGCCCGGTTCCTGACCAATGGGACGTTGGACACATCGTTTGACGGCGACGGGTCCTATCTCCTCGACTTCAACCCAGACTACACCGGCGGCTGGTTTACCTCAGCCGGAGTTGACCTACAGGGTCGGCTGGTCGTCGCGGGACAGACGAGCGATGCCATCATTGGCCGCTTTGGCGACAACGGCACGCCGGACTCCACCTTCGGCGTCGGCAACTTCCTGGTCCGGCCCGGCGTCGTGTACACGAACGCGGGCGGAGGCGTGAGCATCTTCGGGATGGCCATTGGCGCAGACGGGCGGATGACGCTTGTCGGTACATCGGGCAGCAACCTGGTGGCCGTCCGCTACATCGACAACCCAATGCCGATCGCCGACCAGTATTCTGTGAATGAGAACGCGACCCTCAACGTCAATGCCCCCGGCTTGATCGCCAACGACAGCCTTTCCGTGACCACGACCGCCGCACTGGCCACCGGCCCTGCGCACGGCAACGCGACCGTCAGCGCCGACGGCGCCTTCACCTACACCCCGACGGCGAACTACTTTGGAAGCGACTCCTTCACCTACAACCTGACCGACGGAGCGTACACTTCGCCCACGGCCACCGTTTCCTTGACCGTCAACAAGGTCAATCAGCCGCCGACCGCCAAGGATGATTCGTTTGCCCTCCCGTACAACTCGCCGCTGGTCGTTTCAGTTGCCAACGGCGTCCTGCACAACGACACCGATCCCGAAGGCGACGCGCTGCACGCGATCCTGGTGAGCCAGCCATCGCAGGGAACCGTCACGCTGAACGATGACGGGTCATTCTCCTATTCGTTCCCACAAAATCTAATCGGGAGCGTGACCTGGACCTACAAGGTCAACGATGGCACGGTTGACGGCAGCACCGCGACCGTGACCATGAGCCGGGCTCTCGACACGCCGCCGAACGCCCAGGACGACAGCTTTACGCTGCCGTTCGCCTCACCGCTCGTCGTCCCCCTCAAGGGCGTGCTGGCGAATGACGCCGACGCGGAGGGTGATCCGATGACGCCGACGGTGATCACGCCGCCGGCCGTCGGCAACTTGACGCTCAACTCGGACGGTTCGCTCACGTATTCCTTCCCAGCAGACCTCGTCGGTCCGGTCACATTCACCTACCAGGATTCAGACGGCACATATTCGGGCAACATTGCGACTGTCACCCTGAATCGCGGAGCACTGACCGACATCACGAACGGGACACTCACGCTGCTCGGAACCGGCGGCGTCGACATCATCCGTTTGCGGCCCGCAGGCGCCGGCGTAGCGGTCGAAATGCACTCCTCAGCCGGTGTCATGAATCAAGTGTTCAAGGCCCCGGTCGGTAGTCCGAAGATTACGAAGGTGGATATCGAGCTGGGGCCCGGTGACGACCGGCTCGACGCATCGGCCCTCAAGGTTCCAGTCCGTGTCGTCGGCGGAGCCGGCAGCGATGTGATCCGGACCGGCAAGGGGAACGACACGATCTTCGGCGACCAGACCGACGGCACAGGGACCGGCAATGACCTCATCGATGCTGGCGCGGGCAATGACTCCATTGTCGCCGGCAACGGCCAGAACCAGATTTCCGGCGGTGCCGGCAACGACACGATCACGGCAGGCGCCGGCGGCAGCTTCATCGACGCCGGCGCTGGTAACGACACGGTGACCGTTGCCGGCGGTTCGAACTGGGTCGAGGGCGGCGCAGGGAGCGATGTGTTGATGGGCGGTGCCGGCGCTGACGTGTTGGATGGTGGCAGCGGCAAAGATCTCCTGGTCGGCGGCTTCGGGGCCGACGTGATGCTCGGCGGCGCCGGCAATGACATTCTGTTCGACGGCACTGTGGCCTTGGTGAACCCGGCAGCCGACAACCTGCGGGCCATACTTACCGCCTTTACTCCGACCAACCCGGCAACAATGGTCGCACTGTCGGCTCGGCTCGTCGTCACCAACGACACGACGGGGGTGGACAGCCTGACGGGCGGGGCCGGGACCGATTGGTTCTGGTCGAATGACGCTCTGGACGTGCTAGATCTGAAACCTGGCGAGCCGCACAACGCGGTCTTCTAGTCGTCCATTACAACTCTTACGTAGCCTTCTCGCTCCGCGAGAAGTAAGCAAGGCTGGCCCGTTAAAAAAGGCAGTTGCTTCGAACCGAGCCTGCCCTGCAACCTTCTCGCGGAGCGAGAAGGCTACGATGACGCGTGTGAACATCCTCGACCCCAAACTCCCCGACCACCTGCGTGCCGCCTTCGTCGCTGACCTCCGTCTCGCCGGCCTGACCTTTCCCGCTTGCTGCCGCTGGCCCGGCTGGTCAGAATGCGAGGATGGATAGTCAGAGGCAAGACAGGCGGTTGATTTGTCTGGCTGTCGTTGGCAGTTCTCTGGCGCTGCTCGTTGCGTGGGGAACGCTAATTCCGCTCAAACTGTCCGGTCCGATGCCGGCGCACTATTCATGGCCCGTTGTCATCGTCGCCCCGCTAACGGTCTACGGGTGGCTGACCGGCACACTGGTCCTGATGCTTCGATACCCGCAGCGACAGTTGACGGTGGTCTATTGCATGGCGGCCCTCGTTGTGACAATCCTTGTGGTGCTGTTCGCGTGTTTCATTCCCGGAGGGCTTCACGGGTCGAAGGATCTTCCGCGGCAATAGCCGACATTTTCCTGGTCGGCTCCTCGTTCACCATCACCAGCTCACTACAGTCCCGTCCGCCCTTGCCCACCAAGCTAGTGGGAGACGCCAAGGTTTTAGTAACCGGTTCCTGGCGGCTATGATCACTTGCCCGGCGGACGAGCGCCGTCGGGCGGACCGAAACCTCCGGGCGGCGGGCCGGCGTTTCGCATCTCCTGAAAGCGCTTCATTTGCTCCTCTGTAAGCAGCTTTATTACTTTCGCATCGGTCTCCTTCTGAAGCTCAGCGAATTGCTTCCGCTGTTCCGGTGAAAGGCCGAGCATGTCTTGCAATGGCCCCGGCATCACGTCGCCGGGTTTGGGACGGTTCGCCTGTTGTTTCGGCGGCGCGCCAAAGCCGAAGCCGCGCGGGATCGTCCCCTCGCTCTTGCCGTCGAGTTGTGCCGTGACTGACGTGAGCCGCTTGTCGAGCCAACTTCGCAGATCGGGTTGGACGATCGTCATGCCCGGCATTAGGCCAAATCCCACTTGCTCGCGGCGTGCGCTCGCCGCCTTGGCCTCGCGTGCCAGCGGCTCCTTCGTGGTTCGTTCGATCGCACTCAGGTCGGCGAACAGCTTTTCTTTGTTGAATGCCTTCGTCGCCATTTCACGATTGCCCTTGAAGTAGCGCTCGCGCATCTCCGGGATGGCCATGAGGCGATCGACGAGACGGTGCTCGCCCGGATAAGGGTGCGTCAGGCGAAGGTCTGCTTGTTGCTCAGCCTGACCGAGCAGGAAGAAGCCGCCGAACGCCAGGTCGAGGTCCCACGGCAGGAACACAAACTTGTTTGTCTCCGGATCGAGATAAATGTAAACGTTGTGCCCACCCGTGAAGAAGCTGTCGAGATTGCAAATCATCGCCGTCATGCCGACGAAGCGGAAGAACTCATCTACATCGATAAAGTCGCCGATCTCTTTGCGGAATTGTTCGTCGGTGCCGCGATCGATCAATTTGATCAGTCCAATAACACGCTCGGCTTCCGCTTTCGTTGGCTCGCGCTTTGGCAATAACGCCGCCTTGTACGGTTCCCAGTTGTCGCCCTGATACGCCAGCGGACCCCGCCCGCCCATGCGGACTTCCGGCTTCAAGAGCAGTCCGTTCGGTTTCTTGAAGCGATCCTTCAGAAACGTCTTGTCGACTTGTTCGATCAACGTGTAGATGCCGACCAGTTCCTTGTCGAACTTGCCTGGCACGGTCAGCGTCACCTCGGCGAACGCGGTTCGCGGCGTCGGAACGCCAGCGGCCCGGAAAGCAGCGAAGCCGAGCGATTCGTGGGTTCGCGATGCGTCCATCGCGCCGGCGTTGAGGTTGAGCGACTTCAAGCCGTGGAACTGTTGGCCCTCTTCGTAGCGATCCAGATCGAGCTTCAAGTTTCGGCGCAGCTTGCCCATCGACGTCATGTAGCTCCCGCCGCCCTTGTAGCGCAGGCCGACGTTCGAGAACTTCTGATCGCCGATGACGACTTCGCCGCGCACCCAGGGAAACTCAATGCCAAAGCTGCCGCCCTTGTGGACGTCGGTGGGCTTGTCGGCCTTGGGTTGCGGCTGCGGCTGCGGACTGCCCGGTCGCCCTGGGGGGCCGAAACCTGGGAATTGCATCGCGGGCTCCATGGCCGCGAAGTCTTTTGCAGAAATCGTGATGTGAATCTGCCAGACCTTTGTCAAATCGAAGACGCCATCGCCCGCCTTACGTTTCGGCTCTTCAGCATTTGCCAATGGTGAGCAGATCAGAAATGCAAACGCCACGACGAGCCGCGCATAGCGCATGACGATCCCTCAATGAGTTGTGTTCATCGTGAGACGAGTACAATCGAGCCGCCTAACCTCATTCGGCTCTCATGCTGTTTCTTAGCGGATTGCACGTAATTGAGCCACGGATGAAACACCGATGAAACACGGATATGGCCGAAAGACCATTGATCTTAACTGCCTTGAATCCGTGTTTTATCCGTGGCTCTTCTGTTCTCGGCTTAACGCCCAGGCGAGGCCGGCTTCGGTTCCTTGTAGTCGATCAGGTACTTGCGGCGCTGGTCGGCAAACGTCCGCAACGGCATTTCGCGGCCGCGCGTCGTCGTTGGGTTTTCCGCGGTGACGGCCAGGAACGATTCGTAGCTTTCCAGCTTCCGCGTGTCGATCTTCACTTCGTTGTCGATCAACTTGCGATACTGGGCCACGAGTGGGCCAAAGGTCTTCCAGTCGAGCGACTTCTCGGCGATCGTGTGGATGTTCTCCAGATACTTGACGCGCCAGGTCGGCACCGCGAGCACTTTGCTCCGCAACGGCATCCGCGGGTTGGTCGCATTCACGAACGGATCCAATTCCACGCCGCTACCACCACTCGGACCACCAAAGCCACCCGGACCACCCGGACCGACGCCGCCGCGCGGCCCGAAGCCGCCCGGACCGCCGCCTGGAGGACCGAAGCCACCAGGGCCGTCACCACCTGGCGGGCCAAATCCGCCTGGACCACCGCCTGGAGGTCCGAAGCCACCGCCAGCCGGGCCGAATCCTCCAGGGCCGCCCGGACCACCGGGGCCGAAGCCGCCTGGGCCATTTTCACGCATCGCCTTGAGTTGGTTGCGTTGTTCGGTCGTCAGAATCTTCTCAACCTTGCCATCGACATCTTTCTGCAATTCG
Source organism: Gemmataceae bacterium (assembly GCA_036266155.1). Lineage (GTDB taxonomy): Bacteria > Planctomycetota > Planctomycetia > Gemmatales > Gemmataceae > SIAJ01. The sequence continues at coordinate 11,331 of DATANR010000508.1, forward strand.
ACAAGCTGCTTCTTCTGCTCGGCCGTCAGCCCGAGCATCTCTTGCAATGGCGCCGGCAACACTTCGCCTGGCCGCGGCATGCCGCCCATGCGCATGCCGCCAGGGCCGCCCATGCCGGGGCCGCCAGCCGGCCGGAAGCACTCGTTCATGTCGGCCGGAATGAAGTGGAACTTGTTCTTGTCGTCCAGGTAAATGCTGTAGTCGCTGGAGCGCGTCCAGTAACCGTCGCCATTGATGACGGCCACATCCAGGGCAATGAACCAGAGCAAGCCTTCGACGTCGCAGATTGGCCGCAGCGCCTCTTCGAGCTTGTCCGCCGGCGTCTGGTTCAGCACCTTGCAAAAGTTGATCAGCGCCTTCCACGACTTCTCGTCATCGGTCGACTTGATCTCGTAGATCCGCTTGTAATCCTCGACGTTTTCGCCGATGTATTCGAGCCCGCCGCGGGCGCCGGGGTTGCCGCGCACCTTCCAGCGGGCGCCCTTTTCCGACTTAAAGTTCTCCTTCGTGAACACCTTGTCGAACTGCTGCACGTTGGTGTAGACGCCCCAGCTCTCGCCGTTGATCACGACCTTCACGAGATTCGCGTTCGGTGTCGGAATGTATTGCCGGGCAACGTAGGAATAGAGCACCGTGCTCAGGCCACTCGCATCTTCGTGGTTGTTAAGCAGGTTCAGCGTCTTGGACCCGTACAACCGCTGCTTGGGGTCAGCGAAGTCGAGCTTCACGTTGAGCGAGCGCTTGTAACCTGCCGCAACACCCATGTATGACGACATGCCGCGGAAATGGATGCCGACGTTCGGGTATTTCTTGCCGTCGACCGTCAACGTGGCCGGCACCTCGACGTCAGTCCCGTGGAAGTCCTGCAGTTCCTGTTCCCAATCCTTATTTTCGAATTCGAAGAACAGCGTCCGCAAGATGGTCGGCTCATAGAGCGGCTTGTCCAGATACTTGGCGACCTCGTCCGGGCTCACCTTTGGCCCCGGCTTGGCCGGTTCCATGTTCATACCCTTTCCGAAGCCGCCGTTGGGGCCGCCGGGTCCACGACCACCGCCGCCTTGCTTCTTGAGTGACTCACGAGCGGCTTGCCGCTCCTCGTTGTTGAGCCGGCCGTCGCCGTCCTTGTCAAAATCCTTCAAGATCTTGCGTGTGCCGCCAAACATCCCGCCCGGGCCGCCGAATCCGCCGGGACCACCCGGACCAAAACCCTTCTTGCCAAAATCCTTGAAATCGTCCTTCGGGCCGGGCTGACCCAGGCCATCCGAGGTGAGCGCGAGCATGAAGATGCCGCACGAAATGGCCGACAGCGCGATGAGCTTGCGTTGACGCATGAGTGGACCTGTACACAAGATTGCAGGGTTTTGAATCCGTACCCGTTAGGTAACGAGGATGAGGTGGAATCCGTCACGGATTTTTCACAATTCGATGCGAGGCACAACGCGATCAAGGCGAGCGGAGCCGCGTCAGCGGCCCGATAAGGTCTTTGTGACACCATCGGGCCGCTGAC
>DATANR010000509.1:0-2030 GCA_036266155.1 Gemmataceae bacterium
GTTCGAGAATCAGATAGCCGGCCGGGATCACCAGCCGGGTAAAGAGCATGTTCGCAAATAGTCCGCCGATGACCATGACCGCGAGCGGCTGCTGCATCTGGGCGCCGGGACCGATGCCCAGGGCCAGCGGGAACAGACCGAGAATGGCGGCGAAGCTCGTCATCAAGATCGGGCGGAAGCGCGTGTGGCCTGCTTGCAGGATCGCCTCGCGAAGCGGCAAACCTTCGCGGCGCAATTGCTGGATGTATTCGACGAGCAAAATGCCGTTCTTCATGTCGAGGCCGATGAGCAAGATCGCTCCCATGTAACTCGACACGTTGAGCGGCGTCCCCGTGATCCACAACGCGATCATCCCGCTGACCAGCGACAACGGCTGCGTCAGGAAGATCAACATCGGCAACACGACCGACTTGAACTGGAACGCGAGCAGGATGAACACGAGTAGCACCGCGACGATCATGACGACGAGCAAGCTGCGGAACGCTTCTTGCATTTGCAAGTAATGGCCGCCGATCTCCCAGCGATAGCCGGGCGGCAACGACACGTCGGTCCCCATCCAGCCGCGAATACCGGCGACGACGGAGCCGAGGCCCGCCTCCTCTTCATTCATCTCGGCGGTCACGAAGATGGCAGGCTGTTGGTTCTCGCGATACTGTTCGTCGGGCGACCGGACCGCACGCACCTCGCCGAGCCCGTACACGGGGACCGCACGCATCGGACCGGAGGGCAGGCCCGTCAGCGGCGCTCCACCGACGATCGGGGGCGAAATTTTTGTCTCGGGCAGCAGGATCCACTGTGAGCGCACGCGCTCCATGTCGAAGTAGCTCTTGCCCGCGGCCGGGTCGCTGCCGAAGCGGATCGAGTCCGGATAGCGCACGCGCACGTCGGTCATCCGCAGCGACGATTCGGGGATCTGCGTCGCGATCTGTCCCTGGAAAATGGCGCGAAGCTGCCGCACGACGGCGTCGGGCTTCAGGCCCATCTTGTCGGCGTAGATGCCGTCGAGCCGAATCAAGAGGTCGGGGTTGCCGGCCCGCACGTTGGTGTTCACTTCCTTGATGCCGCGGCCCTTGCCCTTCTTTTCGAGCGTCTCGCCGATCTCCTCGGCCAGCTTGCGTAGCTGAGCCTGATCCGGCCCAAACACCTTGATCTCGACCGGCTTGTTCGCCCCGGACAGATCGCTCAGCTCGTCCTCCATGATCTGGATTGTTTCGATCTTGAGTTGATGCTCGCCGAAGGCGTCCTTGATCTCGTCCTCGACTTCCTCCATCACCTTGCGCAGCGGCCGCCGGCGATACTTTTTGCGGATGTTCTCTCGCTCGCCTTCGACCGTCTTGCCTTGGGCCTTCAGTTCCTTTTCGAGTTGCTCGCGCGGCGGGCGGACCGGCTTGCGCATCAGGCTGATCGGATCTTCCTCGGCCGGCCGCAAGACGACGGCGACGTCGCCCCGGCTCGTCTGCGTGGCGAACAGGCCGTTCTCGGAGCCAGTTCGGCGCACGTAAGTATCCACGTCGGGATTGGCCGCGAGGATCTTTTCGATCTCACGCGCTTTCCGTTCCGTCTCCGCGAGCGGGCTGCCCGACGGGGCCCAGTAGTCGACGATGAAGGCCCCTTCGTCCATCTTCGGCATGAGCCCCGTTTCAAGCCCGTTGATCAGCGGGGCGGGACGCGGCTTGCCCGGCTCGCGCTTCGCCACCGGATTGGGCACGCCAGTATAGAGAAGCACGCCGATCACGAAGGCGGCCAGCGATGCCACGATGACGAGCCACGGGAACCGCAGCGCCCGCGCGAGCAGCAAATCGTAAACGTGCGCCACCGCACGATAGACACGCCCCGGCGCCGGCATTGGTCGTCCGGCCAAGAACTTGGCGGCGAACACCGGCACGATCGTCAGGCTGATCACCATCGACACGAGCACGGCAATCGACAGCGACCAGCTCAACGCCGCGAAAAACTGCCCATAAACGCCGACAATGAACGCCAGAGGCACGAACACGAGCACCGTCGTCAACGTCGACCCAATGACCGCC
>DATANR010000510.1:0-40484 GCA_036266155.1 Gemmataceae bacterium
AATGCGACATGGTCAAAGCAAGAGGGTAGGTCTTCACTACACGACCTCCGACGACCACGCGCTCGAAAAATCCCGAAGCGTTGACTCACCGGAGGGCCGAAAAAAGTGCAAAAAAGAGCGCAGTAGCGTAACTTGGGTTAGGGCTTCGACGGTTCCGCATTGACCTGTCGAGAGAGACGGCCGATCAGGTCGGGCAGCTGATTGAAACGTACCGAAGGGTTATTGATGGGCAGGACGATGCCGGCAGACATGGCAGAAGCTAAAAGCGATGAATCAGCTCGGGGTGACACGCGGGACGTTGCAACTCGTCTAACCAGCTCAAAGCGGCTGCTTTCGATAAACCTACTGGCGCGTTATCAAGCTTCGATGATCTTGAAGACCTATTTCTTCTTCATCTTCATCATCACGACATCGCTGGCCTTCGGAGAATAATCCTTTCGTTCAAACTGTTCATGGCCGTCCACCACGGCAGTTATTAGGTATTCCTCGTCCCGGTTCAGCCCCAGACTCTTAGGCGTCTCGCCGCAGTCAACCCCATCAATCTTGAATTTGGCCTTATCTGGATCGGACTTGAACCGCACAAGGACGGCCTTCCTTAGCCTGTCCGTAACATCCGAAATCTGTATCACCCCATCACCAAACTTGTTCTTTTTGCGGTAGCCAAGCCAAACAAACGCGATCGTGTCTCCGAGTTCTTCATTAGAAAGAGCTTTCTCATTTACCAGGATTTTCGTCACGTTCTGAAGTTCAACGTCTTTCTTGAGCGCATCGACTATGGCGGTATTATCCGCAGTAACACGCTCAGGATCTTCCTTGGCCACCCTTACGAAGTAATCGAAGACCGGAAGTAGTCGAACCGCAACCTTTTCATTGCTTACATCTGCGGCCCGTTCAACGAGAGAGAGAGCGACCAATTCCTTGTTGTCGCGGACAAACACCATGCCGTTGGCGACGGCAGGATGCGCCCAAGTAGGGCCACACGCCTTTGACCGGGCGAGTTCTCCGTATTGCTTGGGATTCGGTGCCAATAAGCACAGGTCGCCGGACACATCGTCGTGCATGAGTAGGTTGCCATCGCCCATTCGCAGTAGGGCCGCATGGTATTTGCCGACCTTTGGCTTGTTCCAAACCTCCTCACCCGTTGCGGCGACCACACACCGGAGCGTAACACTCGGATTCTCGGCCATCGTGCCGGTCACCATGTACAAGTGTTCTATGTCAACCGCGACTGGAGTGGAGAAGTAGCACGTCAGTTGCCGGTTCGTCCAAGCAACTTCGGGTGTCGCCTTCCCATCTTTCTCCACGATCTTAACGGCCACGGCGCCCGCCCTGACAGACGCGGCGATGTAAAGGTCACCTACTTTGATTGGCGTTGTCGAGTTTCCGGCGAGTTTGTCACCGAAAGGGTATTCCCAGATCAACTCGCCAAATTGCGAGATCGCTTTCAAATGATCGCCCGTGAGCGCCACGATTTCTCTTCCAAATACGACAGGCGCCGCATAACTTGGCGCATCCGTTCCGGCAGTCCATGCGAGCTTGCCGGATTTTCGATCGAAGGCTTTCAATCCCTTCGCGCTGCCGTTCCCTCCCTGGATCACGACATAATCGCCGACGACCAATGGAGACGCGGAGACCCCGAAGTATAGGTTTTCCTTCTTCGCGTCGTCGAGGACATCGGTCTTCCACTGCGGATTGCCGGTCGCGGCCTCCCAACAGGCGAGCGTGCCAGTAATGCCGAAGGTGTAGAGTTTACCATCATGTACGCACGGCGTGGCCCTCGGGCCATCGCCAAACAAGGTCGAGAACTTCGGCCTCTCGTAGCTCTGCTCCCATTTCATTTCGCCGGTCTTGGCATCGAATGCCTGGACCAACTCGGCGTCCTTTTTTTCAATCTTGGTGTGCAAATAAACGAGCCCGCCGGCGACAATCGGGGAACTGTGCCCTTCGCCAACTGCGATGTGCCAGACTTTCTTGAGGTCGCCTTTCCATGGTGCAACTTTTTCCGTCGTGGAGCCGTTGCGATTGGCCCCGAGCCATTGCGGCCAGTCGGCAGCCGAGGCCAACGAAACGAGGCCGAGCGTCAACGCGAGGGCAATGACAAAGCGCACGAGCGATTCCTCTAGGTGATATCACTGTGATCAGATTGGTTTCGGTTCTTGCACCGATGCCCGGCCCCTCAGCTTCGTCCAAGAAGCGATGGAGTAGCGCCTTTATTCGGCCTGGAGTTAGGACGGGGTGGAAGCGCCCGTTGGGGACTCCTTAAGAATGTGGGCGCTCGCGAGGGCAGCCCCAGTGTAAAGTACCGCAGCAAACGCGAGATTAAATTGCCAACGAGAATAGTCGTCGATGCGGCTATCTCGAAAGTCGAAAATCTCTTGCTCCTTCGCATCAACGTATGTAAGGCCGGCTTGGGCATGGACTGCTGCAACGGCATCGACGTACTCTGACTGGCAATACCAGCTCACTGCAAAAGAAGTATTGGCAAACAGGAAGAGCATCATCTCGGGCAAATCGCTAACTACCAATTTACCCTCGCCCTTCTTGGCCAAAATCAGCCCCCACAGTACTCCAAAAACGACCAGCGAGCCTGTCAGTAGTGACTTGGATGAGTCCAGCTTCTGGGTGACCGCTGCCTTCACTTGATCGGTGTAGGCAACCGTACCGAGCACAAACGGTCCCTCCAGGCGGGCATAGCTTCGGTAGACTTGAACGAACTCGAACCCGCAATAGATGAACCCGACCGCGCCAATGATCAGTAAGGCCCATCGAGCATTGGCTCGCCAGGCAGTCGACTTGGCGTCTGAAATCAGCGGCGGAGCTATTGCGGTACTCATCGCTCGGTCCTCGCTAACAACTCGTATTCTGGCAACAAGCTGGGGAAAATGCCATAGGACATCACGTCCGACAATTTCAATGATACGTTTGTCTGGACGATTCTTCCCGTTCTACCTCGGCCTCCCTTGCCCGCTGCCCCAACAGCCGCGACTCCCGCCTGACCAGCTCGAGCGCCGCTTCCAACGTCCGGCCCGGCAACTCGTCGCGGATCACGGGCCAGAACACGCGCACGACCGCGGCTTCGTCGTCACGGCCATTGTCCCACAACCACGACGCAAAAGCGAACCAGTGGCCCTCGACGTCAAGCTCGTGACGGATGGCGTCGAGAATGGTCGGCAGGTCGCTTGCGTTGTCTGCCACTTCGAAATACTCCCCACGTATGAACATGACGCGCGAGCAGGCCGACAAACTGAGGTTGGTTTTACAGCCTCACGTCGGTTTTATCGTTACGCTTCGCGAGCGGATGCAGCGTGCCGGCATGGATCTTGACCCGCTGTTCAAGGACCTGTTGAAAGCCGAGCACGCGCTCCGCGACTTCGCGGTAATGGCGCACTACCGCTCTTGCGCGTCCGGCGCGGGGAGGAACTCGAACGACGACGATCAACCCACGACGAACGGTTGATCGGCGCGCAACCGGCGCACCTCGGCGAGCAATGCCGGAAGCGCCGAACGGGCCGCGGACATGAACGCGAAGTCCGCTCCGATTTGAACCAAGGTGGGATCATCGAAGTCGACGGGCTTGTCTTCCTCGATGTTGCAGATCGTCACGAAGGTTGGCCCGACCAGCGACAGGCCCCGGCAGCCGTCAAGGTTGCGGCCAATGTTCCACGGCCCGCCGGTTGCCATGTCGCAGAGTTGTTCCAGGCGATCAAGTTCAGCGTCGGTCATGTTGTGCCCCTTTGCCGTTCAAGATATGCCAGTCTCGCCGCCCGCATCTTCGCCTTGGTTGCTTCCGATTGCGGCTTCCCCGTCCTGCCCGTCCGCATGGCCTCGATAACATGGGCCGGCCGCGGCTTGCCGATCTTGCTTGCCGCGATCTTAGCTCGCCGTTCCGGGTCGCCGGCCTTTGCGCGCATCTTTGCCCGTGCCTGCACTGCCCACGGTTCAGCCGTGTACGCCGATCGCAGCCGATGCGTCCCGTCGTTCGTCAGCCCGACTCCCAGGACCTTCCGCCATTTTGTGACGGTCTGCGGAGTCACGCCGAACCACTTCATTCGATTCGCGGCGAGCGGCGTCAGCCCTGAATCTTTAGTCAGAGATCGGCCCGGACTTACCCGAGCACGTCGCAAGAATCCGGAAATAATCGAAGCCCTTCCCTGTTATGGAAGGGCTTCAGAAATGTTGTTGCATGGGGGCGGGTGGCCATTCGAGTCTAGCCGGCGGCCGCCAAAAGCGGTATGAGGCGACCGAACCCAGCCGATCTGAGAAACTCCCCATAGACCTCCTCCGTGATGTCCATGCTGGTTCGGTGCTTGTCCATTGCCTCCTGCAGGACGTCCGGGATTGCCTCCATCATGGCGCCCAACAACGCCGCTGGCGACACCAATTGAATCGCCCGGCCAGTCAGCGACAGCGGCCGGTACAGGGTCTTTTCATTCCGCGTGACTATCCAGTGATCGCGGTGAGCAACGGCAGCCTGAATCGCGACCAAATCGCCGGGCGCTAGCCGGCCTTGCTCCAACTCGATTGGACAGGTCCATGGCGCAGGCGATGGATCGATCAGGTCGGACTCACGAAAGATCCGGGCAGTCCGCTTGAATTGCTTGTCGATGAACGGGCCTTCGCCCGCTTCTGCAATGTCCCAGACCATCTCCTTGGCGGTGGCGAGGATGCGTTTGGTTACCGCCATCCTAGCCAGATCTTCGCGGTCCGCCGCTATGGCTGTGTACCCAAGCAGGGCGGCCTGCTGCGGGTTCATCAGTGCGGACGGATGGAATCGCACGCGGGCAACTTGCCCGGTTCCGAATTCCAACATTCGCCACTCCTTTTGTGGGGACGGTTATTTGCGGGCGGTCCTCATCCCCACTGCGGGGATCGCCCGTAGGTCAGCCAGTGGCGCACCCATTCCTGGTAGCGCCCCGGTGTTGGGCCTTCTTGGTGGCGAGCCGAGCGAGACGACCTGCGGCCGCTTCGGCCGCCGCATATCGCTGCTCCCGATACTCTTCAACTGCGTGGCGCGGAATGCGACGGAATCGTCCGACGAAGGTTGCAGGTAGTTTCCCTTCCTTGACCAACTTCACCACAAACGGGCGAGACACCCTCAAGAAGTCGGCGGCCTCTTGGGTGGTCATGTCCTCGTCTCGGTCGCAGTCCTTGTCGTGTTTCGTCATCTTGCGACTGTCCGTGCGCGCATGAAGCAAACCTTTGCAGGTGGCATCAATGATTTGCAACCACTCCTTCTCCGCCGTTGCTCGAACGGCGCCATCGACGCCGAACTCGTTGGCCAGTTGGTCGCCGGCCAACTGTAGGAATCGCCGGTGAGCACGTTTCACTCGGCGCGCGGTCGGTCGTGTGCCGAATGCACACGCCGAACTGCACGCGACGCAGACCATGGCGAGGACGGGGGCGAACTGACGCAGCATACGGATCACGGTGAGCCTCCTGAAAGAACGGAACAGCGACGACCCGGCCTCGCCACTCACGAGTGCCGGAGCTGCGCTGATGCAGCCAATGTGTTGAGCACGCGGCCCCGCAAGTGAGAGTACCGCGACTGCATTACGCAGTAATAGTAATGCTAACGCGCCCGCAATTGTCGAAAAAGTCGAAAAGGTAGAAAAATCGAAATAGTCGAAAAAATCGAAAGACTTGGAAAGAGAGCTTTTCGCTGCAGATTTTGGCCAGCGCGGTGCTTATCCCGTCAACCGCGAGTTCCCTATCACCACGAGCGCCCGTGCGGATGCGCTGAGGGCGACGGTCAAGGACATACTGTGAGGGGCGCAGCGTTGGACGGCGTTGTGTTGTGACTCCGCTCCGCGGCTTCCCGCGCTCGCCTCGCCAACAACCCCGCATTGCGCGCCAGCTGTCGAAGCGTCTCGTCGAGGCTCACTCCGTTCTGAAGGTTGTCCCGCAACGTCGGCCAGAACACGCGCACGATCGCGGCCTCGTCGTCGCGGCCGTTGTCCCAGAGCCAGGACGCTAAAGTGAGCCAGTGGCGTTTTGTCGCCGGGTAGGTCGGGCATTGTGCGGATAGGCCATTGAACTGTGGCCACGGGTGTGGTTCTGATATCGGCGCTCACAGCCGAACCACTAGTAGAGGAGCCCGCATGCCGACACGCAAAACGGACATGATTTCTCTTACAGCCAATACCTGGGATGAGCTGCTTGGGTGCGTCAAGGAGGCAAAAGGGGCACTTGGGAATCCAAAACAGCTGTGGTTTCGCGGGCAATCGCGCGCCATCTACTCTCTCCTCCCAAGCCTCCTTCGGCTTCCGAGCGGTGCTCAGAAGGAACAAGAACTTTTCCAGAAATTCGTTCAGTATTCCTTTCGGCACTTCCCCAGACGAACCAGCGACTGGGAGACTTTGTTCGATATGCAACACTACGGAATACCGACGAGACTCACTGATTGGTCGGAGAATCTCGGGATCGCAACGTTTTTCGCGGTCTACTATCGCAACCCATACTTTAAGGACGAGAATTCCGCAATCTACTTGCTAGATGCAATCGCCCTGAACAAATACAGTAGTCTATCCACTATACCTTTCGTGCCGGACGATCCCGACTTCGATTACAAGAAAATCTACTGGCATAAGAAACCATTTGCGCCAATTTATCCAATCGCGCTACAACCGCTGTTTCAAAATGATCGAATTCTCGCTCAAAAAGGCATGTTCACCGTTCACGGCGATAACACGGACCCCATAGAGACTCTCTGCCCAAAAGCCGTCAAGAAAATCATAGTTACGCCGAAGGCAGTCGTTGGGGCACAAGAGTTTTTGGAGATAGCAAATATTGACGCCCGATCCGTTTATCCCGATATGGCTGGAATCGCGGACTACGTTCGCAAGGTGGCAGGCATCTGAACGCAGTCCGATCATGCATCGCAAACCTATGAGTGAATGGACCTGACTGCCCTTATGCCCGGTTCGACCTAATTAGAACGTAGCAATCCCGGGAACGCCTCATCTATCGACGTTACCTGGTTGCGTTCCGCGCACGTCCGCAATACACCCTTGGCATGGACCTCACTCCCCAGCAGGCCGAGATCCTGCGCGATGCCGTGCGGAAGCGCGCGGGCTACTTCCACGGCGTAAAGTCGCGGATGTACCAGCTCGGGGTCGCCGCGGAACCCTACAACTCGTGTAGCTGACGAACCAGCCGTAAGAGGCACATGATGTCCCGGAAACCCATTCCCGAGGGCACCCAAACGTCTATTTTGCTCAAGAGTCGCCGGCGGTGCTGCCTGTGCTTTTGGCTCAAGTTCGACGGCTTCCGAAGTCCGAAGTCGCCCCCACCGGTCCAAGAACATTCGGAACCTGACCGTACACGGTAGCCAACGCCGCCACAGATGACAAGCATGGCGAACAGGCCAAGGACGGCCCATGTCCAGGTTCTTGAGCGGGCTTTCATTGGATCGCCTAACGGTCGGGAGGAACAGATTCGATGGCGTGACCGATCTCTCCGTACTCGATGAACTCGATAACGTCCTGTGGCGGCTCAGCGGGCGCGGCGTAGGGCACGCACCGGTGATCGGAGGACGGCAAGCCCCCACCCACCATTCAAGGAAAACGGGTCCGGGCCTTTCTGACTTGCGACTATCGTGGACCCTTGGGGAAGGGAGCGCAGACGGCCGAGGTCACAATTGACATGCCGAAATGAATTACCGAGTCCGCGCGAGATCTGCTTCCAGCCGATTCATCATCTCGATAGGCCCTTTGGCATCAATTGCTTACGGTTGGCACTCATCCGTGCATCGGCGTAGGGGCCGGTCAGCGGAGGTACAAGGCCGGCCAGAGGGAACCGAAGGCGGTCCCATTGAAGAACCAGAGCGCTATGACGGTCGCCGAGACAATTCGCCACGTTCGAGTGCGCCAGAGACCGCAGTCTTGAAAGCTACTTCACAGGTGGCAGTTTCCGGTCGTATTGGTCAATCGTTGGAATGCGATATCGCAATTTGTTGAGCTCTTCGCTCGTCATGTCCCCTGGTTGTCCGTCAATGAATACATAGTCGGAAATCTCGCTGGCGCGATTGGCTACAATGTCGCTGTTGGCCACACCGATTGCGGAAAAGAAGTCACCGGGGAACCCTTCGTAAGTTCCTCCGTCGTGCTCAACGCCGTAACGGCCGGTTATTTCTTTGTAGATTCGTGCAGACTCACCGCGTATCGACATGCCAAGGATGAATGGCGAGATGTTCTTTTCTGGCTCGGAGCGTTCTAACGCAGTCTCCAAGAGCTTAATCAAGTAGCCATGTCTACTCTCGAATCGAGCCAATCGCTCAAATAACTCTTGATTTCGACGCTCAACTGCAGCCAAGGCAACTTCCTTGTCGGAGAGTCTTTTCTCCAAATCCTTTACCTCCTCTTGCTTTCGATGAACGAGCATCTCGGTCTCGATCTTTTGGACTTGAAAATTGACAGTCGATGTCGCGACTTGAAACAGTACCGTTATTATCAGAGCGACCGCAGTAACAATACTCAGCACCATCTGGGGTTGCCGAAAGAATGGTCTCGTCTCCCGTCGGAGTTTCTCCGTTTCGTAGTACAGACGCTGCAATTCGAGAATTTCGCGGCCACCGGACATCAATGGGGTATTGGCGACCGTGTCGAGTTGAACGATTGCCGGACTCAAGTACTGGGCTTGCCCGGTGCTCCCTCCGCAGGCAGCTGGTGTCCCTTGGGAGTCCGAAAAACTGATCGCCTTGGGTTGATCAGCTTGCCTGTGGGCCTTGGACCTCCCGCGTTTCTTCCGACTCATGTGCTCACCCTCCAAGTCCATTATTCGCTCGGTCGCCTTAAGTCTTGCTAGGTATTACGTGAAGAACCACCGAGATAAGCCAATCCGAATCGATTCGGACTCAGCTGGTTTAAATGGTGAGGAAGCAACACCCAGTCGCCCGGTCAACTATTCAATCTATCTTGCCAGAACGTCGGGCCGGACGCAAGCTTCCGACAACCAAAACGCCCCGCCGAGGATTCGCATACCCGGCGGGCTTCGGTCGCCCCTTGGTGAGAAGTGAAGGGCAGCACGGCCAGTAGAGCAGACGGCACCGGTCGAATCAACGAACAAAGCCCGCCGATGGTGCCGGCGGGCTTGTCAGGCCCCCACCAGCGTGTTCACGAGTCAAGACCGATCATTCGAGATTCGGCAGCGGTCAACGCCGCTGCGAACCGCGCCAGGGCGGGCTTCGAAGTCCAATAGCCCGGGCCTCCCATCTTGATTGCTTCTAGCCGCACGCCGTGCTTGCCTTTGACGATCCACCGGAAGATTGAGGATGTCGACACGCGCTTGCCGCGCACGGATGGAAGCGTGGCCGCGGCTTGCACGAGCGAGATAAGGCCCTCGGTTATCAGTCGCTCGGCGACGGCCGCCGATGGTTGGACCGGCTCGAGGCGCTCGGCTCGACTCGCCCAGCTGGTGATAAAGGGCTCAGAAAGGTCAGGCATTGAAAATTCTCCGGTTATTTGTGTGTGTGTGCGGGCGATCGTTGTTGCAACAGACCGACTAATCCTCGAGGCCCAGCTCCGCTTTAAACTCTCTCGCTTGCCGCAGATCGTCGGCATGTCGGCGCATCGTTGCTGCCGATGCCGGACAGCCGAGCCTTGAGCCATTCAAGGCAGTCCGGGTACCGGTGCGGGTTCGTGGTCTCCTTGCTGCCAGAGCGGGACGGCCTGGGCTTCGGGCAGGGTTGCTTGGGTCATCTCACGTACTTAGGTATGCCGGTCATGTTTGGCTTTTGTCGCGGCTTCACGGGCGGTTCTGGCTTGAGCGACGCAAACCACTTGTCCATGTCTGCACGCTCGATTCGCCACACTCTTCCGATGCGAGCGCCGATCAATTTGCGGGCACGGAGGGCCGCGTAGATCGTGTCCTCGCAGACGCCGAAATGTTCGGCGACCTGGGCGACGGTGAGAGGTTTCTTGTCGGCGATCATTGGGCATCTCGTTTCTTGCGGTAGGCGGCTGCACCGGCAACGCCCTTCTTCCCACCCTTCCGCGGTCCGTGCACGCATGGCTTTTGCTCCGTGTGTTGGTTTGAGAAACGGCCGGCGGTCGCTCACCGGCCAGTTGATCGCTTAGAATCTGACCGTCACGCCAGCGCTGCCGAGCGAAACCGCTGCAGCGCCGCCAACGACGACTGCCAACTCCCGTTGACGCGAGCCGCTTCCAGCTTCACGCCACTTTTTCCGTTGATAATCCACCGTAGCAACGTGCCGGTCGAGACGTGTCCCTTGGCGTTCTTCGCGGGGACCAAAACGCAAAGCTGGTCAAGCCGAAGCGGGCCTTCGGCGCGGACGCGCGCAGCGATGATGGCCTTTGCCGTCGTGCTCTTTCGTTTGGCGCATGATGAACCTCATTGCGTTGAAGAAGTTGGGCGATACTTTTGACCTACAGTTGAATTCCCGCCTCGCGGAACAACCGGCGGACGGCGGGCATGTAGCGGCGGTAGTCGTTTCGCGTCCACCGGCAGTCGTGGGACTTCACGAAGTTGTCAAGGTCTTCGCGTGTGAGGTCGTCAGCCGGGAAAGCCGCGAACCAGACGGTAAGTTCCTTGAAGATGAAGATCAGCCAGTGCCATCGACGTTGTTGGGGAGTGTTCTTTGGTCGCGTCTCACGGACCAGCCGGGTGCGTGCGCTCCAGCGGCTTTTCCAGTATCCGACGGCTGCTGATTTGGGCTGAACGATCTCTTCCAAAACGTGCTTGGCGATCGCTCCCACTGATCCAGGCAGAATTTCGGGCGCCCTGTCGATAATGATGCGATCATGCGTCGTGCCCGCGGCGAATCGATTGCTGAACGGCTCGGTGGTCAAGTGGGCCCTTCCGGTCCCCGGGTAGAGCTTGAGGACAAGCTTGCGAATCTGGTCAAGCAGTTGGCGACGTTCAGTGCCCAGCGCTGGCGGAGCATACGGCAAGTGGCGTCGGCCGGGCGGGCAGTAGGCGAGGTAGTTGGGGCTGGCCTTCTTGGCCGACTTTCGCGTCCGTGGGGCATTTGCGACGGCGGGCATGTCGAGTTCCTCTGCGGTGTGGTAAGAGTGCGGGCGAGCCCCTCGGCCACGTCGTGAGCGTGGCGGTCAGTCGTGAGCCGTGCGAGGGGTTGACCCGCGAGCGTGAAGCCCGCGGGTACTGGCCTCAGAACGGTGCGACTTCGTTGGAGACTGGCGGGGCCAGGGAGCCGGCTAACGTGTGGCCAATGTGGCCGGCTTCAAGCAAGCTGCGAAGTGCGTCGTGGTGCTTGCACCGGCCGTGGGCCTGGAACCCCTTGCACTCGCACTCGTGATCCTGTCCGTTGCGAGCGACGAGCACGCCGTAGTAAGCGTCGGCGTCGGGGCCTTCTGCTTCGACCGTCGCGGGATCGCGGTGCAAGAGGAACGCCCGGCCGTCCATGCCGGTCGGGATTTCCTCAACTGTGTAGGTGTCGACGTCGCGGTATTGCTGTTTGCGCGTTTGCCAGTTCGACATGAGGGTGAGCGTCGGCAACTCGCGGCCGTCATCACGGTATTTGATCGCGACGGGGGCTTTGACCGGTTGGGCCTGACGAATGCGGACGGCTTCTACTAGAATGGCTGCGGACATCTTCATTCTCCCGTTAAAGCTGGGGTTGAGGATTTCCGTGGGGTCGGGGGTGTTGGCGCACCACCGGCCCCGCTTCATTTCGCGGGCGACGTTACAACACTTCGGGCTTCCAAACTTCGCCGATCGTCCCGAGGGCCTTGGCCACGCCGAACGTCATGACCGGCCCGATGACGAACGAGAACGCGAAGGGCAGCACGATCACGAGGCACACGGAACCGACGACGATCACTTGAGCGGCGAGCACCAGGGCGACAGTGAAGAAGGTTTTCATAGTCGGTCCGGCTGTCAGTGGGGAAATTGTACCAACTGGAATCTATGTGTCAACTGGTATCTACACAGATTCCAGTTGGCATCGGATTCCAGTTGGCTAGCATGATGAAATGAGCAAGACAAGCCGCCCGAAATTGGTCGTAGCGATCGCCACCGAAATGGAGCGGCAGGGGCTTTCGGCCTATGCCCTCGGAAAGTTGGCTAAAGTGCCAGCGGCGACAATCACGCGTATCCTGTCGGGCGATCGCCCCGACCCGCAAGCGTCGACTGTCGAACGGTTAGCGGCGGGTCTCGGTGCCGAATTCGTGCTTACTCACTTGCCGGAGAAACAAGGCCGGCCGCGGAAGGCGAAGGAATGACTCTGGCACATCAGCGCTTCCATCGGCCTCGCTGACGTGGTAGATTCACTGCCAACCAGTTGAAGCCGGCCGATTCACGGAACGCCCAATGAGCGACTTCATAACCCTCGCCTGTCCGTCTTGCGCAGGCAATTTGCAAATAACCAGCGACGCCGACCGCTTTACCTGCAAGTACTGTGGTCGCGGCCACATCATTCGGCGCCAAAACGGGATTATCACCGTCGCACCGATCATGGAGAAACTGGAGAAGATCGCCTCGGGCGTGGACCGCCACGCTTCGGAATTGGCGATCCCGCGACTGAAGAGGGAAGTGCGAAACCTGGAAGACTGCATTGACGACGAACGGCGGAACATCGACCGCTGGCTTCAATGGCGCGGCGGCAAGATGACTGGGGCAGTCATTTGGATTTGCGTTCTCGTCCCCTTCGGATTGCTCCTCTCCGGCTGCTTGGCCGCGGTCCACTGGTCGCTGTTGATTGGGTGCGCGATCGCTACATTTGGTCTCGCGGCGTTGCTGATCTACCGGCTGTTTATCAGGCACGGTCGGGTTGAGCGAACCGTGACGCGGTGCAAGTTACGGATCGCTGACCTGCGAAGAAAACTCGACCGGCGACGAGACGAGCTTGATCGACACCGGGAAAACGTGCGGATTTGACCAAATGCCCGACACCTCCTTCATCTTCACATACCCGAACTACTTCCCCCTCGCGCCAGATACCCAAGCGCCCATGCTGATCAACGTCGATGGCCGGTCGTGCATTTGCTTCTTTATGAACCGGCCCACGATGGAACGATTCGCCGAACACCACCACGGCCGCGAAGCCATGAAGTCGGCGCGGCTCATCATCTCACGAACGCGTGGCGAACTCTTGAACGTCGTATCGCAATTGCGGACCCAGCTAACGAGCAAAGGGTTACTCATGTAGCGATCAACTTGGCGCACGCCAAGCCGATCATCTACACGACGCTCGACGAGTTCGTGGCAGAGATTTGAGAGACTCGACCTCTTTTGCTCGACATGTCGTTGCGGTAAACTCTCAAGGTTGGGGCAATGTTGAGAAATCCGACATTCAGCGAGGATGGTCGAAGCTCGGAGGTCTGCTGTTTTTCGGAGGAGGCGAATGCGAATCAAGTGGCGGAACCTCGAATTGCCGAGTCGCGTCGCCCCGAAACGGGGACTGACCGACACCTACGGCAAGTTTGTCGCCGAGCCGTTTGAACGCGGCTTCGGCACGACCGTCGGCAACAGCTTGCGGCGAGTGTTGCTGTCAAGCCTCGAAGGCAGCGGCGTCACGCGTGTCAAAATCCAGGGCGTGCAACATGAGGTCGGCACGATCCCAGGAATTGTCGAAGACGTCACCGACATCATTCTTAACATCCGATCTCTGGTGGTTAAGAACAACTCGGACTCGCCCAAGACGATTCGCATCGATCGTCATCAAAAGGGAGTCGTCAAGGCGGCGGATATCCAGCACGACGCCGATGTGCAGGTCATCAACCCCGAGCACGTGGTCGCCACGTTGACGGACGACGTGCCGTTCGTTGTGGAAATGACGGTTGAGAATGGCCGCGGCTATCGATCAGCCGACGACAATGCCGGCAAGGAACGCGAGATCAACGCGATCTCGTTGGATGTGAGCTTTTCGCCGGTTGTCCGAGTCAAATATGAAATCAAAGAGATGCGTGTCGGTCACAAGACAAAATACGACCGGCTGATAATGGAAATCTGGACAAACGGGACGACAACTCCGCAGATGGCGCTAGTCGAGGCCGCCAAGATTCTGCGCAAGCATCTAAATCCGTTTGTCCAGTCCATCGACCATGGCGCGGAATTACAGATTGACGACCGTTTTGAGTCGTCCGGCGGTGACGAGGATTCGGATGACGTCGAGTTGGAGCGCAAGCTCAATATGGACCTTGCCGAGTTACAACTCTCGTTGGAGACCCGGAAATGTCTGGAATCGGCAAACATTTCAACGGTCCGGGGTTTGGTATCCCGACTCGAAGTCGAGCCGCTCGAAATTCGCAACTTTGATGAGACGATGCTCATCGAAGTAAAGCGAAAGTTGCGTGAGTTAGGGGTGAACGAAAGAACCACTCTTGCGCTGGCTGGACGGCCAAAATACACCATCGATCACGGCCAAGGAACAGTCATTGATACAGGAAGAGGACCCGCGCATACCCGGCCCAAAATCGACCAAATGACACTCGCTCGTGACACATCGGCAGGCCGACAAGCAGCGCAAGGTTTCACCGCAACTTTGGAATTTGACTCAGAAGTTTCGGATCAGGTGATACGCTCCTTTTTGGACCGCTTGCGACGCTTTGCCGTTGAAGCAGGAGGGAACTTGCAGGTTCTTCCTCAAGAGGAAGGCAAGTGATGGCAGAATTGTCTCCGAAAATGCAACGGGCCATCCGTGTAGCTCTGCACGGACTGGACCCGACATGGCTGGAAGAGACATTGAGGGCCGTCGCACGCGAAGAGGGACTAGAGGCTGAACGATCCGGGACGACCATCAACATGTTCTTCATTGGCAATAATCATTTGGGAGATCTCATGTCCAAGAAGGATCAACACGGCGACCAATTTGCTGATCTCAGCTCCGGGCCGACCATGGCGAAATCATTTGGAACAGAGTCCAAAGCAGAAAGTCATGGCAACCTCATACAGCAATCGGGTCTTAGATCCCAAGACTTCGCACAACTCGCACTTCTTTTTGAAGAATTGGCGCAAATTCTTACCACAGCCCAAGTGCCGAACCGCAAAAAGCTAGACGAGGCTGTCGACACCTTGGGTGAAGCGAAGTCCGCGACGGAAGCTCCAGCGCCGGAGAAAGGGCGAGTCATTGCCGCTTGGGACAAAGTGCGGTCATGGGTAACTTCAGCGATCGATGTAGGACTCTTTGTGGAGACGACTGCCGAAAAGATCAAACATTTGGTGGGCAAGATCGGTGGACTAATTTCGTAGAGTGCGGCCAATTCGACGCCGGGTGGGTCGTTGTCTCACTCCTTCAAGCCAGGGCCGCGACCGAACCATCCAAGAGCAAGACAGAGTGACTTCCGAGCATGCCTACGGGATAATCTACTCGATTTCATCACCATCCGCGAACGGCTTGTCGAACCACTCCGGCAGCTTGAAGTTATCCATGGCCAAACGCACCCGCTCCTGCCGGTCTGTCGGCCCGTATTCCAAAGTGCAGGAGACGATCGCGTCTTGGGAATCACCGGGCTTCGCGGCCGGCTTGCTGTCGATCGACGTCCAACTCATTTCCCGAGCAAAGTAAGCCTGATTCGGCACCCCGCCAGCAACGCCGTCCGCAAACGACTGCCAAGCACACCAGTTGAGTCCGCGATCAACTTCGTCCCACTCCTTGACAATCTTCAGGACCGTCCGTGCCAGGCAAACGTGTAGATGGTCACTGCTGTCGGTTCGCACCTCGACGCCGTCGAGCGGACCGCCCTTGAACTTGGCGACGAGGACCTTCAGCCGGAATGGACCGTTAACGATGCTCACGATGATGCTCCTGAAGCCGAAACCTCTCAACCGGCTCGACACTTGATGGTACACGCGAGGTGCGGGAGGACGCAACCGTCCTCAAACAGGTCAGAAATCGTCAAAACCGAATGCTCCGCGGTCGAAGATCGGACCGCCGCCCGGCGGAACGACTGGCATAACCGGCGGCTGCTTGAGCAGGAAATCATCAAACCAGACGTTTTCTTCTTCTCGGTTTCGTAAGTTCTGCTGTCGCTCGACTTCCTTTGCAATGGCCTTGTCGAGACTTGCCAAGCGTATAGCCGCTTCTTTGCCCTGAAGCGTTAGAACTTCAATAACCGCGCGAAAACCTTCGCTCAAGAGAACTTTCTGTGAGATCAGCAGAGCTTCGACGTTTTTGAAAAACGCATCGATATATTCTTTGTTGTTGTTCAAGAAGTCCATCAACTGCGCGGCGAAGTCGGCAAAGAATATCTTCGTGCCAGTCGCCGAGTCATCCAGTCCGGTCTGCAGCTTGCTTTGTGCCTCGATCGCGTGGCCGTATGCCCCGCCGGCGACCTGCGCTTCCCGCATCTCCTGATACATCTTCCGCAGATCGGCTTCAACCACCTTCTGCGTCAGGCCGCCGCTGAAGCCCGAAATCTCCCGGCCCCTGCTTTCGATTGCGTCAGCCAGGCGTCCGAAGGCTTTGAGAGTCCGGGCCATCTCGGTCGGCAAGGCACTTGCCGCGAGTCCGCGGAAGTTGCCTCCGATCACATCGGCACCGACGTTTGCTGTCGTCGCCAACCCATTCTGTTTCAAGTCCTTGAGCAGCTCCGGCTCGTTGGCGCTGATGTACTGCGAGACGCGCTGCGCCCCCTGCATCAGCATGCGCCCCTGCCGAGTTTGTTCGCGTGCTTCATCCTGCATCTGTTGTTTGGCCGCACGTTCCTCCTCGCGAATGTCGCTCGCCTTCTGCTGGATCGCCCGATCGGCGAGCGCTCGATTGCCGCCCGTGGCCTTCATTGCCCGACGGAGGATCGAGCCCTCGGCAGCCGCGGCCTGTCGCGCTGCCAACGCCTCACTCGCCCCGATACGACCGCCGGCCGCGGCCAGGGTCCGCATGCCAGCAACGAGAGCCGGTCCCATGATCAGAACCCTTTTCTTTGCGCTATGCGAGCGAGTTGGATCTTCGCTGACAACCGCTGAGCCTCTACCCGATCACCGGTGAGGATCATGGCGGCCCGCTCCAGTTCATCCGGCGGCGCGGTACTGGCCAGTACGCCTTCAGCGTCATGGACGCGAATCAGTTCTGCGTACACGCGAACTTCCGTGGCACTCAGACGGGCAGCGTCGAATCCAGGAAGTCGCTCGGCAACGCGGGATCGACGCTGGAAGTCCACACGCTGCCGGCCTCTTTTCCCAGCGTCACCGCCCGGAAACAGACCTCGTTGGCGAACTTCACGGCCGCAGCCTCCGTCATCGCCGGAAAGCCGTACTTGGCGAACACGGCGTTCGCAGCCACCCCTTCAGCCAACACGTTTTTGACCGCAGTCTTCCCTTCCTGGACCGCGGCCGCAGCCACTTCCAAGTCGTCGGCAAGCTTGCAGACTTCGATAGTCTGTGTGACCTCGCCGATGGTGATCGGCTCAGTGCCGAACGCCAGATCCGCTTTCAGTTCCATTATTCCCCCAGGTTAGAAAGGACGAAGTCCATTGAGCGACGACGTACCGCCGCCACTCGTCTTGAGCGACGACGAACCGCCGTCGCCCGAAAAGTTCTTGAGCGTCGGCTGCGTGCTGTCGCTATCGGGCGGGCTGGTGCTCGCCGAGACATGTACGCCGGGCTTGCCCGGAATCAGGTACGTTTGCCGCCAGGTTGCCATGTAGATGTTGCTGTCCCACCCCTCAAGGCCAAAGCAGTTAAAGCCGTCACCGGGCCGCGCGACTTTCGTGACCTTGTAGGGTCCAACGCTGGCGATGTTTGGTTCGTCGATCGGCAGACCATACCGAATGGCCCGGCCGCAATAAACGAGGTAGTATGTCGCCGGTGCCCGCTCGCCGATAATGGATTCTGTCGCCTGGTCGCGGGTCGTTGTGCCGGCAGGAAAGAAAAGGTCGGAACTCTGCGGCTTGGCGTCTTTCAGTGGCTTGTGGACGTAGGTACTCGTTTCGACTTCGTAGCGGTATGCCTGCCACCAAATGATCCAGTTCGGCGAACCGGCAACTGATGCCGGCAGCTTGGAGTTGCCGTTCTTGACCTCGATGACTACCTTCGGTACGTCGTCGGCATTCGAGAACGGCTGCTTGCATAGGTCGACGATCTTGTCGCGATCCGGGTTGAATTTTAAGCCCGCCTGTCCGCGTGGGCTGAAGACGGAGTTCTTGAGACTATTGGCCCAGTTGGCTTCATTGAACTTGTTGTCGGGGTCCGGGATGTAGAACCCGCCGAGGAACGCCGGCTCTTCCCGGCCCAGTGGAGCGGCGCCAAATAAAACCGGCGTAGGTCGCGAACGATCGCGAACGTAATCGAATAGCTCGCTTGCTTCGCCTTGCCGTATATGCGCGGTTCTCCTGGATGCCAGTTGACGACGATAGCCTTCTTGCCGCCGGCGGCTTTGACCGCCGCCGCTTGCCGAGCCGTCGTAATGCGCTGGAAGTGAGCCGCCGCGATTTTGAGCGGAAATCCTCGAGCGACCGTATAGGTCGCGTTGAAATTGTACGTAAATTTTTTCATGGCATACGGACGGTCATTACCGGACGACATGCTCGCGTCGATCCGGATCACGCCTGGAGGCGGGATGTCCTCGCCCATCTCTTCGTCGCCGAACGAATACTCGAGGCGGCATTTATCCTCAGAGAGTTTGAACGTGGCCGCCAGTGGTCGGAAGCCCGGCAACGGCCGCTGGTAGATCTTCTCCCGGAACTCGTCGGCAGACAGGACGATGTTGCGATTGCCTTGTGCCTGTCGGGTCTGCGGAATGACGACGTGGCCATTGATCCGGCGCGTCGTGAAGCCGTCGACGTCGCGCTCGTAAGTCATCGAGTAGTTCCACTCGAGGATGACCTTTCCTTGGTACTTCGCCGAGTTGCATTCGGGAATGCAAACCTCGACGCCCCAAGTCACTTGAGCAACGTTCGCATCACCCCAGGGCTCCCACTCCAGAAATTGCGGCTTTGGTCCCCACGATACATCCCTTTGCGGCCCGTCGCTGTTGATACAAAGATCGCCTAGGCCGCGGTCGACGTAGCGGAAACTGTTGCCAGGGCTCATCAGAATCTGCCGAATGGCGTTCATCTGAAAGTCGATCGTGGTGTCGTTCTCAAAGGCCGCGTAGATGATCGTGCGGAATACGAAGTTCCAGCGGACGTAGATGATCGTCCGGCCAGACGAGTCGTATTGCGGCTTTCCGGAAATGTGCAGAGTCTCCGTAGTTACAGGGTCGAATTTTTGACTCCCGTACTGGACGTCGTATTCGGTATTGTCGACTTTGATTGCTGGCATGGCCCGCACCTGTGGGTACGGGCTTGAGTTTGACGAGGCGGGCGGGGCGGGAGGGGCATCCCGACTAGTCGGGGTGGGACTTTGGCTTGCTCACCGGCCCGCCCGGTCAGAATGCGGGGACCGATTACTATTGGCTGGGCGAATCGCGATGAGCGAAATCTCGACGGGCGAAATCGGGTTCTGTCTGGAGCTAATGCTTCAAGGTCTGGCGATGCTCTGGGCCGCGATTGTTCTGATCCGCCGCCGCGCACGCTCTCGACGGGCGACCACCTTGGCTCTTGCGGCAATCACATGCTTGGCAGTGAGTTGGCTACTGTCGGTTGTTATGTACGCGACATTCGGATTTTGGAAGCACCTGACTGCGGACGACCGATTCATCGTCGCCATGTCCATCCTTTATTATTGCCGGCGAACTTTAATGCTGGGGGCGTTCATGCTATTTGTGTGGGCGACAGTCACCGACCGCGTTCCGGTTCCAGCAACCGATGCGGAGACCGACTACAGAGATAGTCCTCCATCGCCGCCCAGTTGAGTTTCGCGAACGGGTTTCGTTTCAAAACGAAAACCTCTGAAACGAAACGGAAGCGGAATCGTTTCAGAGCTTGGGGAACAAAGCCCTTCAGTCCGAAGGAATTCGATTGCTTGAACTTGTTCAAGATGTTTAGAATATCACCCGACCGTCACAACGTTGCATGCCGCTCGACTCGTAGTTTCTCGATCCGTGGAGAGCATTATGTCCGTGCCCCGCCGACAAGCGTCACGCCTCACCGTCTGCGAGCTGGAAGGCCGGTTGGCGCCGGCCGTCTTCAACATCAGCACTGGCTTCGACAATCAGGCGAACGCGCTTCTGGACCCGCTCACGACAGACAGCGATTATGTGGCGACCGATGCGAACGGCAGCCATTACGTGGCACAGGCTCTGGCTCAAGGGACCGGCGGCTTGCCGCCCCAGTATATCGGCGACAGTGCCCTTCCCGGTTCGCGCTGGCTTTACCTGCTCGATGGGAATGGAAGCTACAACATTCCGTCCGGGCATCTCGATTTTCAGACGCAAGTCGATCTGACCGGCCTTCCGGCCGCGCAAGCACAAATCCGCGATCTGCAAGTCTCCGCCGACAACGGGTTTGTCTCCGTGGCCGTCAACGGCACGATCGTGTACTCGAGAGATCCTGGTCAATCCGCGGAAGACTTTACGCACATCTTGAACCTGGGGGATTCGGGCCTGGGATCGTTCCACGACGGTCTCAATACCATCGACTTCACCGTCAATAATACCGGCTTCGGCTTCGGCACGGGGCCATCGCCCGCCGCTTTGCGCGTACAGGGCACGGTCGAAACGCCAGAGGTTCCAGACACGACAACGACAACTTTGGCGACGACCGACGCGGCCTCGGTTGAGGGCCAGGGCGTGACGCTGACGGCCACCGTGAGCGATGTAAGCGGCGCGAATGGTACACCGACCGGGAGCGTGGAGTTCTTCATCGACCACGTCAGCAATGGGATGGTAAGTCTGTCGGCAGCCGGCACCGCGACATTTACGACGCCGGCGTTGACCGCCGGTACCCATTCGATCAGCGCTGTCTATGCGGGCAACGGAAAATTCCTGACGAGCAGTTCGGATCTCGTGGTGCTCAAGACCATCACGATTGGAGAGCAGTTCACCTTCAACCAGGAAGGCGGAGTGAGGCTAGTCCCGGTCCACCCCGCTCCGCAGTCCGGTGTTACCATCGGGGTCGGCTACGACTTGGGACACAAATCGAAGAGCACCATCATCGCGGACCTCACCAAGGCAGGCGTCGACGCGACGACGGCGGCCGCGTTGGCGCACGCGGCGGGGTTGACGGGGCGACGAGCCGATCAATTCATCCTGAAAAACCCAAGCCTCGCGATTACGAGTGAGCAGGCCAACGCACTGTTCATGAATGTCTACGCGGCGACGGAGGTAGCCGTCCTGGGATTCGTCGACGCGCGCACCGTGGTGAGGAGGTATGGGACGACGGACTGGGCGAACTTGAACCAGAAGATCAAGGACGTGTTGGCAGACTTGGTGTACCGCGGCGATTACACGCTTCGGGTCCGTTGGTACGTGCAGAGGTACGTCTCTACCAACGACCTGGCGGGCTTTACGCAGGCCATGTCGAACAAGCGGATCTTCCCACGAACTCTCTCGCAGACGCGACTGGATGCGCGACTGGAATTCCTCCGACAAGGCTAACGGTTGCTAGCGGCTTTGTCGCCTATCAGGCACTTGGCACCCATCATTTGTGCATCAGGTGAGTCTCGGCGACAGCGCTCGCAGCCGGTCGGACATGGCGCCCCACTGCCGCCGAACTCGGCAATGAAAGTGCCCCGCTACCAACGTCCCACCGTCCACGGCATCGATCCCTGTCGTCCCAACGTTGTCGGCATCACGCCCGGCCCCGAGTACACTCCGGCCCCGTAGTAACTTAAATTCATTGCGTCACATGAGTCGGGCGATCGACTCAGCTTCTCCTTGAGCTTATCCTTGCTGTCGACGACGCGCTGCCCTTTGCCGTTCAAGCTGTAGCTCGCCGACTTTGCTTGCCGGCCCAACTCGTCCTTCCATTCGTCGCTGAGCCGCGAGACGTCAATTTCACCGTTGCGGGCCATCTCCGCTGTGACGAACCACAACTCCGACCGCTTGTTCGGGTACCGATCCGATTCGGCGGCGACTTCGCTCGCTGTCACGCCAGTGACTTGGTAACCGGCGGCTTGCAGATCGTCGACGACGCCGAACCCGCACGGCGCGTTGTCGATGACGATCGGTACGTTGAACTCCGTGATGATCGGCCCGCGGCTCGACACCGGCCGCTCCGCTTGTCGTGCGTTGTACCAGTCCGCCCACTGCCGCGTGAGTTCGATGAGCCGGCCGACGATTTGCGGCGTGGAGTTTCCGGCGATCGTGTCATGCTCGAGGCTGCACGGTCCGCAGCGGACGTGGAATTCGGTGTTGTCCAGTCCACCGTGGGCGGTATCGCATCCGATCACAGGCAATTCGTCCAGCGGGATTTCGAGCGGCTGCAACCCTTCCCGGCACGCTGCCTGCCAGTCGCCATCGCTCCAGACGGCATAAGCGCCTTGCGATGGGAAGCGACCAAGCAACGTCGCCTCGGCTTCCGGGCCCGGTCGCCACCAGCGCGGCTGCTGGCCGGTCTTGGCGAGGTAAGCCGTGGCGGTCGCAGGCGGCCACTGAAGGTCCGTCGCCGATGGTTCGCCGGCGACAAGCTGGCAAGTCTCGGGAATCCGGCGTTCGAGCGAATCGAGCCGCATCGCGTCGGGAATGACTGGCGGCAGGCCCTGAAGCTCCGCCGCAATGTTGGGATGCTCAAGTGCCGAAAGCCGTACGACGTGCCAGGGCTTCCTTCCCCGACGTTGCGTCGACGACAGTTCGAGGTAAGCCCGGCTTGAACGATCGGTCGGGTTGAAGATCGCGAGCCAGGCATGTCCGGGGGGCTGAAACATCGTCTCGGCCGCGCTCCAGTACATGCTCTCGACATCCGTCGCCTCGTCGAAGATGAGCAGTTGGTTCGGGCCGTGCTTACCCTTAAAACCGCCCTCTTTGCGCGCCGTCGTGCCCATGGCGAAGTCGGCCGGTCCGCGCCGCATCTCGCACGCTTCAGGCAGTAGCGGCAGGTTCAGGTCCGACGCACCCGCCAAGCGCCGAATCTCGGACCAGAGCAGCTTCTTGACCTGATCGAACGTGGGCGCCGTGGTCAGCACCTTCACGGGCTTGCGCGTGCAAAACCACCAGATCGTGATGACGGCCGCGAGAAAGGTCTTGCCCTGATTGTTCGCCGACGGCACCAGGACCCGGTACGGCGGCACGAGGAGGAGTTCGGCGACCTGGACTTGCTGAGGTGTGAGCGTGACGCCGAGAACGTCGCGTGCGAAACCGGCCGGATCGTCGCGGTACTTCGCGTAATCTTCGACGCGCTGGCTAGCTCGCGCCCGGAGTTGTTGCTCCAGCTTGTCCAGCCTCTGGCGGTGCAGCCGCATCAGGCGCACCTTCGGTTGCTGCCAACCGTTCGAGTTCTTCGACCCTGGCGAGCAGGTCCCCGACTTCGAGGCCACGAGTCGCAAAGTCCATCACGGCGATGGCAGCGCGAATCTGATCGGCGGCCCGACCGTTCTTCGGTCCGAGGAACCGCTCCAGCGTGCCAACGGCTTTTTTCGCGGCCTGTTGCAACTGAGAAATGACGCCGTCCATTACGCCGCGGCGAGCGGCCCGATAAGCCTCTTTGAAGGCTTCGTTGCTGAGCCAGCGCCGAAGAGTGGCCTCTCCAACTCTGGCATTCGATGCAGCAGACTTTATCGTCTTGCATGTCAGCAGAGCCGCGATCGCGGCATGCTGTCGAGCTGTCAGACGATCGTCCGGGACGCTCATTACCGCTCATTTCCGCTCACACATTCCGGCACCGTGACCTACCACGCGGCTCAAAAAAGTCCGACGTGATATGTGCCACTGTGACCGAAATGCCGGGGCGGAAAAGCCTTTGTCAGGCCGAAGCGATCCGTTCGAGGTCGCTCGCGGTCAAGTTGTTCTTGTCCTCGCACAGACGCCGCCGTTCGAGCATGCGTCGATACCGACCAAGCATCGGCTCGTGCGAATTGAAGTCGTCGCCACGATCGAGGTTCTTGTAGCGACCACCGTTGAGGCCGCAGAAATAGCTGGCGAACGCGAATCGCTTCGTTTCAGAATTCCCGTCGAACCCGTTAAACTTGAGCCGCTCAACAGGGATCGACGCCGGCCAGCCAGGCTGAGCCTTCTTGATCGCACTGAACATATTCAGAACGTCGATCACCTCACGGCAGGCTTCGTCAGACAGCACTTCGTCCGAGAGTTCGGGGAAGCCGCGTAGATACATCGCCTCGTAACCACTGGCGTAGGCCTCTCCGAGTTCAGCGAAGCGTTTGGCTTCCTGCGGACAGAGGAGCTCGAGGATTCGGGCTTGCCAGGTCAGAATCATGCGTTCGGCGAGTGTGAGAGTCACGATGCAATCTCCATTGTGTTTGGGCGAAGGTCAAAACCACATGTCCGTCAGGGCCGTTCCCCGGCCCGCAGCACGACCCACGACGTGTGCTTGGCCCGTTCGTTCAATCGCAGAGCGTCGAGGCGCTCGTTGCACTCTCGCTCGTTCGCACCTTCTGCGACGGCTCGCCAGCGCTGTCCACCTTCACGCCGCCAACCGATCCAGGCGGAGGCCGAGGTGTCCGTCGGAGAGTTCAGCGTTGCTTGCGTCATTGGTTCCCTCGCTCGCCGATTGCCTCGAGGATCTCTTGCCGCTGTCTCTCCAGTTCACGTTGCTCTTCGACCTCTTTGGCTTGCTCATTTCGAAGCATGTCGTGATCGAGGACGCTGGCAAAGGCGTCTCGAATCAAGCTCTCCAATTGGGCCGGTTCGAGAGCTTCGAGTTCGTACACGTTGTCGCCGAATCGACGCACGAACGCTGCATAACCGGGGCTGTCCTTCTTCGCCTTCCCGCCAGGCGGCAATCCGTACATGCGGACTTGCTCGGCGGTCAGGGCCACACGGTGGGCCTCAACCGGCTCGATCACACCGAACTCGTCGCGAATGCTCGCCGCTAGGTTCTCCGCGATCGTCTCGCCGCTCGGGTCAAAGTCGGTGACGATAAGCAAGACTAAGAAGTCCTTGCCGGATGCCTTAAAACGCTGAACCAAATCATGCTTCGCCGTGATCGACGAGAATCCGCGCCCGATCATGACATTCGCACGGAACTCCGATGCCACCCGATCCGCGGTAGCGGAGACAGTCATCTTTTCTGCGACCAACTCAATATGGCTTGCTTGGCTTTGCAGCAGGTCCCGTCGAAAGTCGCCGAAGAGACTGTCGAGTTGCTCGCGCACGTAGCCGCCAACACTCTGCCATTTCTGCCAGACTGAGACCGGCCGCGTGTCGTCTGAAATCGCCGCCCATTCGATGAACCCGGCGAGCCGGGCCCGGCACATCAAATCGCTCAGGTCCTGGTACGACGCTCGGTCGTTCTGATACGACCCCGTGTTGAAGCGCGGATCTGTGTTGCGGCTTGGCGGGTTGTTCAGCAGTCGATAGTGGACCTGCCTGATCGACAGTGGCCAATATCTTCGATTCGCGTCCAAGACCTCCACCGACGCTGCCAGCATTTCCTGTTTCCCTGTCGAGATCGCCGCACGTCGACGCGCTGCCGTGGCGACTACCGTAGCCAGGCCATTCTCTGCGGCCCCGTCCAACATGCTTTGGAGCCGCAGCGAACGGTCGCGTGCCAGTCGTTCGAAGGCACCATCCCGACTAGTCTGGATGGCTTGTTCCCGAATCGATTCGTCAGCCGTTTTCGACCGCTGATCGTTGAACGCGACGAGCAGTTCAGCGAACTCGGGATCTGTGGAATACACGTCGTGCCAGCGCACCGCAACACGATGAAGCCCGGCAAGTTTGCACGCAGCATGGCGTCGGTGACCGCTCAGGATGACCTTGTCGAGCGTGGCGACGATTGGTTCCAGCAAGCCTTGCTTCTGAATTCGTCCTGACAGCGCGATGATGGTCGGGTCTCGTGGGTCGACCGGCCGGTAGATCTTGTCGTTCAGCTTGGCCGGCTTCAAGCTTGCGAGCGAGACCGATTCGATTGTGTGCCCGGAAGGTGCGACCGGGCGCCGGCCCCGTAGGCTATTCGAAGCCGGCGCTCGTCTGCGTTTCCGGCTGCTTGCGTGACTCTTCGACATCGCAGAATCTTCTCCGTTGACAATGGCTGAGTTCGTCAATTCGCTTTGCCTTCGTTCGTCTGCGGCGGTTCATCGTCGCGTGTAGCCGGCAGCAGTCGCTCACAACGCAGGCCATAGCTTCGAAGCATCGCCTTCAACGCGTGCCGCATTTTGATCGCGCCGGGCGGGTCGCCCGGAAGCACCCGGACGAGGAGCCAGGTGAACTCCGGGAAGTCGTCAGCTTTGCTCGCGTCGTCGGTCATCAATTCTGGACCGCCAGTCTCGGTTCAAGCCACGTCCTCAATTCGCCTTGCCTTGAACGTCAAAAATCGCTGCTCGCATCGGTGAACGGGGTAGCCGCTGCTGCGATAGTTGGCCCCCACATCGCCTCGTCCGCTTCGAGAGCCTCGGCGGCTTCGAGTGCAGCATGAGCATCGGCAGGGAAGAAATTGGCCCGTATGTTTTTGGCGGTCCAGTAGTCGCCCCAACCCGCGATGCGCCCGTCCGAGTCGATGCTGAAATCAAGAAACTTGCCGTAATCGTTCGGCACGCAGTCGGGGACGTAGTCTTTGAGGATGCTGGCGAGAACTTCCCCGCCTGGGCCCAGTAGGAAATAGCTTCCCCGATCGGAGATCTTGACATAGCACTGGGTTGGTACTCGTCCCGGCCAGTCGCGAATGCGGCCGGTGTCGCCATCGACGATCACGTCCCATACGTCGCCGGTGCGGAATGGAAAGTCCTTGGGAATCCAAGTCTCGCCACGGGACAATCGCGCTACGATCCGAATTGCGGCAGCACGAATTTCAGTCGGCTTCAGCACGGTGAGTTTCATGTTCATCTCCTCAGGTTTGATCAAGTTCTTCAAGTCCGGGTTTGCGGCCCTTCTTGACCGCCCGGAATGCACGGCCGGTCAATTTCGGGCCTACATCGGCGGCATCGGTTCACGGAACTCGTAGGTCGCCGCATAGTGCTCTAACTCGACCACGCCGAGCGGTCCATTGCGTTGCTTCGCGATGTTGACCTCGATCACGTCTGGCTCGCCGTAGTTCTGGGCGCGGCGTTTTGGATGCAGCATGAGGACGGCGTCGGCGTGTTGCTCGATTTCGCCGGAGTCGCGCAGGTGATGAAGCTTTGGTGCTTCCGTTTCAGAAGCGCCCGCCCGATTGACCTGGCACAGCAGGATCACCGGGACACGCAAGTCGCCGGCGAGGTCGCGAAGCCGCCGGGCTGCGCCGCCGGTATGCTCATTTCGATTTGCTTTCGGATCGTCCTGGCCGACGAGTTGCAGGTAGTCCACGACCACGGCCGCGAGACCGCCGCTCTCGCGGTGAATGGCCCGGACGCATGCCGCGATTTGCGCGGCGCTCTGGCCGCGGCGATCGCTTACCCACAAAGGCCAGTTGCGAATTGGACCGCCCGCTTCGCTGATTTGCATCGCCTCTGCATCGGTCAAGTTCCCTTCGCGCATCCGCACGCCCGGCACCGTCGACACCGAGGCCGTGAGCCGCTCCATCAATTCGACTCCGCCTTGTTCGAGGCTGACGAACAGAACCGGTTTTCCGTCGGCGACGATGTTCCGGCTGATGGCCAGGGCGAGGGCCGTTTTTCCCACGCTTGGCCGCGCGGCCAAAATGACCAGGTCGCTCGTTCCGAAACCGCCGCCAAGTCGGTTGTCCAGGGTCACGATGCCAGTCGGCAGCCCGGCGTGTCGGATGCCGCTTCTGCGCGCGTCGATCTCGTCAAGCAACTTGTTGAAAAGAACGGACCCGTGGTGAGCGCCGGCGCCCGGCGTGCGGTTGTGAATCGCGTCGAACTTGGCTTGAGCGGCACCCAGCAATTCCTCGGCGGGCAGAGCTTGATCGTAAGCGTCCTGCGCAAGTTCGACGGCGGCATGGATGATCCGCCGGTATGCGGCTTTCGAGAGGACAATGTTCGCGTAGTACCGAACGTTTGCGCCTGTCGGGGCCGCGTCCCACAAGTCTGCGAGATAGCTGATCCCGCCGACGTCATCGAGTTGCTTTCGTGCGGTGATTTCGTTGCCGAGGATCACCAGGTCCACCGGCCGGCCGCCGTTGCGAATGTCTACGATGGCCCGGAAGATTTTCTGGTGGGCGTCGAAGTAGAAATGCTCGGCGAGCATCTGAAGCTGCACGACTTCGTCAATCGCGGGGTTGTGCCGCAGCATTGACCCGAGAACACTGCGCTCAGCGTCTTTGCTTTGCGGTGGCAATCTATCTTCGATCATGGCTGTCCTCGTCGTTCAGCGGCGTCACGCTGGGCCTGGATGCGGCGAATTCGAGCGGCTTCGGGTGAGATCGCTCCCGTCAACGCGAAGCTCACGCGGCGGCCGAGGTCGGTGAACAGGTCACTCGCGAAGTTGAACCGGCCGGACTCCGCCGCCGACATCATCGCCGCCAGGATCGAGCGGAGCATGTCAAGCGTCAGCCCGTCTTGATCGCGCCAATGGCGAATCTGCGTGCAGAGCGGAAGCTGCGTGGGAAGCAGGTGCGCGAAGTGCGCCCAGAAGTCCCAGACCGGCAATCGCCAGTCAGCGGCAAGCTGGGTCAAGGGCTCGCGCACAAAACGCGTGAGTTGATCAGCGCTGAGCGTTCCCTGCGGAACAGGGCGGGCGACCGTTCGAGGCTGGTTGGCGATGATCACTCGGGCGCTCCTTCCACCACGGCCCCAACCGGGATCGAGGCCAGCAAGCTGCGCTCGGCGATGTCGGTTTCAGTGGCGGCACGGTTGCCGACGAATTGGGGGCGTCGCTGCTGGGGAGCGGGGCCGGCGCGAAGCAGGCCGATGTAGGTCGCGAGTTCGTGCGGATAAGGGCGTTCGTGGAACTGCCGACCTTGCTGCGCGGCGTATGGGCAGAATTCCCAGAACCGATTCCCAAACTCGCGGACTTCGTCTGGGGTGAACGCGACGTCCGCTTCCCGGAGTTTCTTGCAAGCGGAGTTGAGCTTGCTTCTCGCACTGCCGGCGTCAAGCCCCGTCACCTCGGCAACGGCTTCGAAGAGCAGATCGCGATCACGCGGTCGCCTTGCCGTGGTTCTGGGTGCGCGCTGTCTGCGCGCGGGTGTTTTGTCTTCCCCCCCGGCTTCCGGGGGGTTAGGGGGGTCTTCTGTATTAGGGAATGGGCTAGGGAAGATGGTTGAGCACTCTCCTACCGGTTGCTTACCGGTTGCTTGATCACTTTCCTCCCGGTTACTCACCGCCGGTGACGAGATAACCCCGTCTTGAGACGTCTCTGGAACGCCAATTCGGGCGCTCTCCTGAGCGGTTTCCTCCCGCCGGTGACGTGGCAACTCGCCGTTTCCTACCGGTTGCTTACCGCCGGTGCGTAGGTAACTCGCCACTTCTTGGTCGTGCTGCTCGCCTTTATCCTTGTCACCGGCGGTGGGAAACCTGTTCTGATAGTCGTCCGGGTTGTGGTCAAACGCCCCGTCCTTGACGGTCTCGTACCCTGGAGGGATCATCACCCAATACTTGCCCGCCATATGCCGACGGCCGGGCTCGTAATGCAGCCAGCCGGCCGCGATCGCCTTCTTGCGAAACCGTTCCAGTGAGGAGGCCGAGCCCACGCCTACCAGCGAAGCAAGTTGCAGGTTGAAAAACGTGACCGCCCTCTTGTAGCCAGCGACATCTTCGGTGTTCGCCACGATCGCCAACAGCCAGCACACCTCCGGCCCGAGTTCGTTCGCCAAGCATACCCGGGCGATGAGCCGAATGAACCGATGCGAAAAGAACTTCTCGCGGCGGGGATAGACAGCAACTTCGGTCGTCATGACTCAGCATCCAGCAAGGCGTGTCGGTTAGGCGTCCGGATCCGCGAAGTCGAACTCGTCGAGGTCGCCGCCGAAGTCGCCGCCGAAGTCGCTCGACGGATCACCGGCCTCGGTCACAGCGTCGCCTTCCTCGTCAGGCGGCAGCAAGTTAAGCAAGGCAGAGTACGCAGTGTGGTGGGCCAGCCCGCTGAACAGGATCGGGTCGCCTCCCCGCACGCGTGGGCGATCCCATCCGACCAGCGCCACCATTCGCCCCTTGAGGCCGGGACCATGGCCCGGGTATCCGCCGAACGCAGCATCTGTCGAGTAGCCCGGCCGTGGCATGTACAGCGCTGCCTCTTCTGCCAGCTTGCCGAGGCCCGGCTCGAGTCGGCAAAGCTCATCAAACGTGAGCGGTGATGCGCTCGTCATGATCGGCTCCGTTCGTGGTCAGGTGAGTCTGGTCCAATGCGCCGCGTAACGGCGCGAAAGAGTCGCCGCAGATCGGCGAACGTCGCGATCCGGTTGTGCGGTTGGCCGCCGGGTCGAGAGGGAATCACGAGCCAGCCTCCTGCCCTTGCAGCAGGCCAATGGCAGCCAGGATTTCGGGCATGACCTGGCGACTCCGCTCCGCCAATTCCTGCCGCAGCGGGACCGCAGGAACCAGCCGGCCACCGCACCGCTGTATCAAAGCGTCGAGGCGCACCAGGGCGACGAATTGTCGGTCGCGTGCGTCGTGTAAATTGAGGTCGCGAGCGGACTGTCGCTCGGACGGGCGGGTCGATATGATGCTCATTGTCTCTTGCTCCATTTGGACCGGCACGCGCCTGGCAGTTGCGTGACCGGTCCATTTCAGTTTTTGGCCCAGGCCGCACGGCCCGGTCGCCACCACCAAATCGTCAGAAGTATTGGTGCACTCGTTCCGCTTTCCGTCGCCGTGTTGGGCGCCGGCTCGTCTCCACCACTGGCACCGCGCGTCGCCCCGCAAGAAACGCTTCGAGGTCCGCCACTGTAATGCGCCAGCAGGGGCGACCACTGCCAGGACTCACGTTGCTCGCCGGCAGCTTGCCCGTTTTGATTAGCGCGTAGACTTGGTCCGGCTTCGCGAAGCGTAGGCGTGACTGGACTTCGCTGACGATGAGGAGTGAGTCAGGCACGGGCGGCCTCCGCAGGCCGAACGTTGCCCGCGCTGCGAGACCGCGCGGTCAGACGACGACGTGCCCGGTCGCGTGCAGCGAGCGAACGCCGAAGCAGGGACAGCGCGGCTCGGTCTGCATCTAGTTTGGCGATCTGCTGCTCTACCTGATCGAGGGTAAGAGCGCCCAAGGTGGCGAGCAGATCGGAAGTAGTAGGAGCATGTGTCGCGGCCATGCGACGATAGTAGATTTGTGCCGGCGGCGTATCTACGGACTTGTGTTGGCGTAGCTACGCCAAGCGGAGCCGAGACCCTTTACCGGGTTTGGATTCGATCAGGGCGGTGATCTTAGGATCTAGTTTTTTCCGCAGTCGATCCGTGCGGGTAGATAGAAACTCTCCGTCGTATTTTTCAAGTTCCGATCCACTAAACCACTGGCCAGGATGGTCTGCAAGAACCTTCATCCAGCGGACTGCAAGACTTGAAGTTGACGGATACATGACGCCATCGACGCTTATGGCTAGTCGTGCGACGTCCACGATCACTCGCGGCTTTTCCTTGTCGTCAGGCTTGCGATGATCAATGTTTTTTGATCCGAGCGAGCCATCAGGATCAGACTGCTGTTTCTCGGCGAGCGACACAAAATAGCGGAGTTGCGTTGTGGCGTCTCTTGCTTCCGCATCCAAATCGCTCCACTTCTTCAACTCAGATTCACTCAACGGAAAGCCGCTATCAATCCACCGGTGGCACTTTGTAATGAAGCCACCGACGTTTCGAGCAACTTCACTTGCGCCTCGACGATCTCGGTCCAGACGTTCCATTCTCCCGGCAGCATCCACCATCAGGCCTGCCAATGAGTCCTTTCTGTCTTGATGCTTGGCGGAATTCCTCATCCACCGTTTGCCATATCGGCTCCGCATGGTTGCCATGCTCACTTCCAGGTTTTGCAGCTCGGCCAGCTTCTGGCCCCTCGCCTTTCCGCGAGTCCTGTTCGTCAATTCAAGATGTTGATTCTTGATCCGGTTGTATTGCATAGACCAATTAGCAAATTCCGCCGCCTCCCGTCGCGCCGAAGACAGCATTTCAAAAAGAGTGCCAATCGGATCGGCGGGCGAACTCGCGTCAGTATCGCGAGGATTCAAGGTGTATCTCCGGTTTGCGGCAAGGGCCCGCTCGTCTTGGCCACCGGAGAAGCCAGCCGAGACGAGCGAACCGCCGGGGGATCAGTCCCGGCCCGCGGTGTCATCCTACCCGACGCTTTCGCCACATCAAACCGTCACCAGCCTGAACGCCACGCGCCGTCCATGCCGATGCTCGAGCAAACTCGCCCGGCTTCGTTGTCGCAGCACTTGAACGTGAGTGTTCACACGAGCACGCGTCGCCGTTGGAAACTCCTTCACCAACTCGACGAACACTTCGTTGACGGCGCGGAACTCCTCGCCGTTAAGCAACTCGTTGATACGCGCAGCCTGAGTGCCGCGGGTGAACCCCCACGGATCAAGGTCACGCGGCTCGCCCGGCTCGACGTCGCCGGCCGACAGCCGTTCGCATTCTTCCCACTTCGCGGCGAAGCGGTCGACGAGTGCGGCCATCTCGGTCGGTTCGTCATCATCGCCAGCCGCTGTCCCGTGGATGTCGCGAGCCTCGCGCGCAGCGTCTTGAATGAGCCCGGCAAGAGCGGGCGCACGGCCCGAGGAGTGAGCCATCCAATGTAGCCAGAGGGCAAGCGATTCGATTGGATCGTCGTGCATCACCTTTGCCCCTTGCTATCGGCATTTGGTTTCCCGGCGAGCAGCCACTGCCGAACATGGTCGACGACAGCCTGTAGCCGCTCGTCCCCGATCTTCTCTCTGTACACGGCGGCCATCGTGTCATCGGCGTGGCCCATAATCAAATCGATAGCGGCCGAGTCTTTTACTTCGTCAGCCTTGGTTCTGAAAACGTGTCGTAACGTGTACATACCGCCCGGCACTTCGACGCCGACCTCGCCAACAATCCGGCGAAACGCCTGCGACGCTGTGTCATTGCGGAAGCCACGTTTCTCAATTCCACGATCGACAAACCGAACCCAGCGTCGCCCCCGCGTGGTCAGGAACACGCAGACATCATCCGCCGGATCATGCGGAGCTGGCCGCGTCTCGGCGACAGCTTTCAACGCTTCAGCAGTCTCGGTCCATAACGGACAGCGACGTGCGATGCCGGTCTTTCGGCGTGGGGACTCCAGCCAGCCAGGTCTGGCATCCAGATCTGACCGTTCCAGATTCGAACAGTCAGTCTGGCCGTAGCCGCAGTTGAGCCCCAGCAGGATCATCGCGCGAATTTGGACGTCGGCGCCTTCGATCAACTTCCAGAGGTCGGCCGGTTCGATGAGTTTGGCGTTCTTCCGCGACCGCTCAAGACGCATAACACGCTTCGGCGGCTTGTCGAACTGGTCGCCGTACCGCATCGGTACTTCGATCAATCCGCTCTTGTACGCGAAGATGAAGAGCGTGCGGACCATTTGCACGAACTTCGCCAATGCCGGCGGACCCAACCGCTTGGCGGCCTTGGCCCGGAGCTTGCCGAAGTCGCTCGGCTGGATGCTCATGACGGGCTTCAGCCGGCCAAAGGCCTCGACGAGCGTCTCGCCGGTCCGGTGATACTCGGCCCACTGGCGTGCCGAAAGCTCGCCCGAGTCAACACGCAGCCGCTTGGCAGAGAGGAACTCGTTGACGAGGTCCTTCAATACCGTCGACTTGGCTGCACGCCGAGGCGACTTTCCGTCCTTGATGTCGTCCCATTCTTCACGATAGCGCCGCTCTGCCGCTTCCGGCTCGGTCCCGAAATAGTAAAATTGGCCCTTGTGCTTCTTGCACCATTGGCCGGAAGGATGTAACCATAAAGGGAACTTGCTGCCGGGTTTTCGTGTTGTCATTGTGACCACACCCGCCATTAGCACTACAAAGAATCACATTCAACAGAATGTTATCCGGTGTAGGATTGGGTGTAGTTGTTTTAGCCGAAGCAAGAGGCAAGAGAGCAAAGAGTCTAGATTTGTAATGCCGGAGAGGTGGCTGAGTGGTCGAAAGCACCGCTTTGCTAAAGCGGCGTAGGGGTAAAACCTTACCGCGGGTTCGAATCCCGCCCTCTCCGCTTGTTCGTCGGCCTGCGTGACATAAATGCTTGTTACGCAGGCTTTTTCATTTCCCGGACTTCACCGGGATCACCCGTTTGTGGCAGTGTTTGTGGCGTTTTGTGGCGGGAACCCTCTCTGAGGAGGCCCCATGTCGCGTCGCGCATCCACATTCAAGATCGGCAAAGTACAAGTCTACTTGCGGAGCAATGTCTGGTACCTGTGCTACCACGAACACGGCAAACGCCAGCGCCCGCGCGTCGGCAATGACTTGGCTGCTGCCAAGCAACTCGCTGCTCAGGTCAACGCCCAGCTCGCCATCGGTTCGCCAGCAGCCACGAGCTTTCAGGCAATCGCAATTCCGGAGTTGCGTCGATTGTGGCTGGAACATCATGAGCACGTTCTTCGATCGTCCGTTCACACCATCAACCGCTATCGCACGGCTACCGATCATTTGCTTCGGTTCCTGGAACATCGACCGGTCCGCCATGCGTCCCACTTCCACGTCGCCCACGCGGAATCGTTCGTACGCCATTTTCGGCAACTGGAGGTCTCGCCCAATGGCCACTTGAAAACAGCAAAGCGGCCGTTGATGGACAAGGGCCTGCGTTACATACTGGAATGTTGTCGTGCCCTCTTTAGCTTCGCAGCGAAGCGTCGCCATTTGCCGCCATACGCCGACAACCCCTTCTCGGCTCTTGAAGTGGATCGGATACCAATTGAACGTGCCCGGCCGATCCACTTGATGACGCTCGACCAAGAGCGGGCCTTCCTTGAAGCGTGCGACGACTGGCAGTTCCCCCTCTTCCTCACCCTGCTGTTGACCGGTCTTCGACCTGGTGAGGCCTGCCACCTCCTATTACCCGACGATGTTGACCTGGACGAAGGAGTAGTCCGCATCCGCAACAAGCCTGCGCTCGGGTGGCAGGTCAAGACCCGTTGTGAACGTGACATCCCGTTGATTCCGGTTCTCGCCAATGTGCTCCGTGTTCACGTTGCTGGCCGTCAGTGTGGCCCGGTCTTTCGTCGTCGACGTTGGTGCGACGAGCGATGCACTTTTGACATTTCAACTCTCGACAAGGTAGCGATCGCAGCCAAGCAACGCATCGACAATGCATCCTCGGCCTTGGTAGAACCGATCACACGCGCGGCGCGCGGCCGAGTCCTTCGGCGCTTGTGGTGGGATCTCGGGGCGATCAAGGAAGATCGCGTACGAACCGAGTTCATGCGCTTAACGACTAAGATTGGCCTGCCAGACCAAACGGCTCCCAAAGCTCTACGGCACATGTTCGCCACCGCTCTTCAAGATGGCCGAGTAGATCCGTTAATTCGCAACTTGCTCATGGGCCATGCCGCCGCGAACTCGAGGACCGCGGGGCACGGGCTTGGGATGACTGCGGTCTATTCTCATTCCCGGCCGGCGACAATTCGCCAGCAACTCGAAGAGGCCATGGCGGCTCGGTCTGCAATCTCGGTTACCAGACGGTGGATTGAGGTAAAGGCGGGCAAAGGTGATTGATCGGAACAAAGCAAATTTGCGGACGCTTGCTCGTTAAGTGATCGCGACTTGTTCATTCGAACTGAGTCACGGCGGAAGAAAGTGATCGGGTATGATGACGGAAGCGGCGCTCCCAATGATGATTGGGTCAGTTGCGAGGCGCAGAAGCAAGGAACGATCATCCTCCGCTGTCGACAGTAGTCTTCGAACAAGGGCCTGAATCGCTGAATTGTCGCTGAAGACGGCCATCGTCGGTCAAGCGTGCCAGTGCTTGCATTAGAGACCGTTTCGGGAACGCTTTCACGGAATTGGGAACCACGTTCCGAAGCTTCGGTCGAGGTGACCGAAGCAGCCAAAATTCCGGCTCGGGGACAGTCTCCGGCGAAGGAGGTCGGGAATGACTTGCCCCTGCGGGCCTGCCGGCTGGCGACAATCATCGCTTTCCTCAGACGGCCGAGAAAGTTCAGTAACTCGGTTGGGTTCGTGGTCGTGGGCACGTGAGTTAGCTCAGCAGAGTCGGCGGAGCGTTTTACGGCGAAGTCAACAGGAACACGGTTCCGTCCTGTATGCCAGGGCCAAATGGTTACCGTTCGGCTCCCCGGCAATGGTTGCCAAGCGGCCGGCAAGCGACATATCCGGGACAAGGGGGTTTGTTGAGGCGAGGTCGGGAAAGTGGCGCTGTCGTCGCTCATCCAAATGGGAACTTTGCCGCTGCGGCCTATACCGACCAGCCGGACCTTTCCCGTCGCGTCAGTCCAGAACGTGCGAACCTGGAGCAAATCGCCAATCACCCAGATGAGGCTCGAGTCGGCTAGGACGCGTTTGTCCAAAAGTTGGCGATTCCCCGCACTGCCGGAGCGCCCATCCACTCCGGATCAAGAATTCGGAATGGCAATTATTCGCTTGCATTTCCCCTTTGTTGTGGACAAAATTCCTTTGTGGGGTCGCTCAGCACTTTTAAATGCTTGACCCGTGTGACACTGCCTAAAGATCCCGGACACGCCTCGATTCCTCAGCGTGCATTCGCAGGTTAACCGAAGACATCACCGCAGTTCCATTGGATGGCCGGCGGCGCATAGCAGGCCCTTATAGACCGCGTCGAACATCGCGGGCAGGTTTCGCGCTCGCGGAGCTGCTCTGCGCGACAAGTGATTGCTGGTCTAATTTCGGCACTTGCATCAGGACTCTCGTGCATAGGAAGTAATCAATGAAGAACTTCAAGAAGCGCGTAGGAGACTGGCTCCGATCGAAACCGCAACTTACTGTCCGGTGCGGCAATTCTTACTACCGCCTAACCCGCCTAAAGCTCACTTCGCTTGAGGACCGTATCACCCCGGCCCTGCCCGATCTCGTGGGGTTTGACTTCCGGCCATCCGGTTTCCCCACCGCGTACATGCATGTCGAAGAAGCCTCGCCGTCATGGGGAGACCAGATCCACATCGATTACGCTTACTTGAATCAAGGGGCGGGCTCGACCGCGTCCTCGCAAACCTTTAGCATCTCGCTGTACCTCACCACCAACTCGACGATCAATCCGGCCACGGATTTTCGGCTGGCTCACCTGGTGAATTCCGGGTTCACAGTTCCGGCGTTCAATTCAGGAAGTTTCTGGATTTTCACGCTCACCCTGCCCGCATCCAATCCGTTGTCCCCGCTCACTTCCGGACCGTTTACGCTCGGCGCCTTTATCGATGCCGATAACACCGTCGCGGAAACGAACGACAGCAACAACATCAACCAGGGAACCGCCAAAGACTTGACGACCGTCAACATTCTGTCCCCGGCGGCCGTGGTCACCGATTCGCAAGGGTCGTCCTCCGATCACGCCATTAATTTCGGCTCGGTTGTCACGGACGGCGTCGGCAACGCACTAACTACCCAGACGGTGACGCTGACGGATAGTGCGGCACGCTCCCTGCTCAAAGTCCTGCAGAATGGCATCAGTTTGACGGCGGGGACGAACTTCCACATTGTCAACATTCTGAGCAACAAGCTGTCTCAGACGGTCAACGTCGCCGGCGGAAATAGCCTGCTTGCCGCCAACAGCTCGGAGGCTTGGACGATTCAGCTTTCGTTCGATCCACTCGCCACCGGCTCGCTCACCGACACGCTGAAGATTCAGACCGACGATCCCGCCAATCCCATAATCAACGTCGCGCTCTCCGGCACGGGGACGCCGCAGTCCAACCTTGTCGTCACGAACCCGTCGAGCCAGACACTGAACTTCGGCAACGTCGCGGTGGACGGCGCCGGCGGGGCCAAGGGTACGGCGACGGTGACCTTAGCGAACAACGGCAGCGGGCCATTGAATGTGAGCCAGAACGGCATCACGGTGGCCGCCGGACCCTTCGCCGTAACCGGCATCGTTAGCAGCACCCAGGGAACAATTAATTTGGCGACTGGGCCAAAGACCATGGCGGCGGGAGGCGCGGAAACGTGGACCGTTTCGTTAACCTTTGATCCGACGGCAACCGGGCTATTCCAGGTTCCCCTGACCATCACGACTGATGCACCATTGACCCCTACCGTTGTCGTAAGCCTTCTTGGCACGGGTCAGACACCACAGCATCTGGTGGTTGTGCCGACTTCGGTTGCGTTTGGCAGCGTGCCAGCGGACGGCCCTGGGCTTCAGTTAGCCACGCAAACGGTCACGCTCACGAACACGGGTCAGCTACCACTCCAAGTCAACCAGAACGGTATGACGCTGGTCACCGGCACCCACTTTAAGATCGCAAGCGTCGCCAGCAGCACACAAGGAGTCATCAATCTTGGTTCAGGTCCGGCCACGCTCGCCGGCAGCAGTGCCGAAACTTGGACCGCCACGTTGCAATTCGATCCTTCGGCGGCGGGGTCCCTGTCAGACACGTTCCGCATTGTGAGTAACGATCCTGCCACTCCCACGCTCAACGTCTCGTTGACCGGCACTGGGCTCGACCAGCCCATCCTCGTCGTTACCGATTCCGACACGCCGAATAATGACCTGATCCAGGGGTTCCCAGCCACGCTCAACGATGGCACGGGCGGCAAATCCTCACTACAGACACTAACGCTGACGAACATCGGCACGCAGCCGCTCGTCGTGTCGCAGAACGGAATCACATTCACCACGGGTACGAACTACCAGATTGTCAGCGTTGTTTCGTCGACAAACGGCAGCATCAACCTCGCGGCAGGCAGTGGAACCATCGCGATCAAGAGCGCGGAGACTTGGACGGTCACGGTTCGCTTCGATCCGCTCAGCAACGGTACGATCTCCGATACGCTGCACATTGCCAGCAACGATCCGGTTCATCCGACGACCAATGTCGCTCTGAATGGGCAGGGTGTCGTGCCAACGGTCGCGGCAATTTACCCGATGCAGGCCGTTCACGTCTCGGCTAGCCGTGCCTATCGGCTCACCTGGAACGGCGTTTACGTGCCCGGCACCGGCACGGTCTCGCTCTATTACGACACCGACCGCAATTCCGCGTCGGGCCTCGTCGCCATCGTTAGCAGTCTGCCGCAAAAGCAATCCACCTACGATTGGCAAGTGCCCGCCGGCTTGGTCGGCGGGACCTACACGATTTACGTCAAGCTGCAAGACGGCGCCGTCGCGGCGGCCAATTACGCGGCCGGCAGCCTCACGGTCGATGCCGCCAACAGCGATCGCCTGCTCTCGGCCCCAGTCACCGATACGGCGGCGTACTCGTTGTCCTACGCCTACAACGGGACGACTTATGTCGCCCCCTATGCGCTTTCGCTCGGAGACAACACGCTCTATCCGACCGGCGGCGGCGTCACGCACGAGTATCACATCTTCCGCGCGGCCACGCTCGTCGATGCGGACAGCACCGCCTACGACTCCCTCAGCAAGGTCACGTCAACGACCGATTCGAACAGCCAAACGATCACCTACACGCGCGACTTGCTCTCGCGCGTCACGCACGTCGCCTACCTCGACGGCACGGGGGTGGACTATACCTACGACGCGTCAAGCAATCTATTGACGATGCACGATGCGACCGGCTGGCAGATTTACGGCTACGACGTCCTTAACCGCCTAACTAGCGTCACTTATTCACCGACCAACAATATCAACGATCCGGCGGCGCTGACGATTGGCTACCAATACGACCTCGCCAATCGTCTCGTCGAACTTGATTACCCCAGCGGCAAACGAGTCCTATATGGCTACGACAACGCGGGTAAGCTCACGAGCGTGACCGAGAAGAATTCGGGCCAATCCGACCTCGTCACCAACTACACCTATAGCGCAACGACCGGCCTGCTCACGACCGAAACACGGCCCAACGACACGCAGACGATCTACAGTTACGACAGCAACGGCCAGCTCATCGACATCCTCCATCGGCGGACGAGCACACAAGCACTAGTCCTTCAGTACCACTACACGCTCGACGCGGCGAATCGCCGGACGCTCGTCGTCATCACGACGCCGTCCGGCACGACGGCCCAGGCTTACGCCTACGACGATTTGGAACGGCTCGTTCAGGTCACTTACTCGGACAACAACGGCACAATCGAGTCGACCGACCGCGTGGTCAAGTACACGTACGACCTGAACGGCAACCGGCTGACACAGACGACTTACGCGAGCGGAGTCGCCAACGGGGCGACGGAAACGCTGACTTATGCCTATGGGTTCGAGGACCGATTGCAGACGGTTACCGACCAAGGCGGCGTGGTCCGGGGGCGTTACGCCTATGATTGGCGAGGGAATACGGTCGAATTAGTGACGCCAACGGCGACGACGTTGTTTAAGTACGATGGCCGTAGCCTGTTGGTGAGCGCGGACGACGGAACGAATCACGTCGAGTACCAGTACGACGGTGCTGGCCGACGGGTGGCTCAGACAGTGAACGGGCTAGCGACACAGTTTGTGGTTGACCCGTCCAGCGCGGTCTACCAGACGCTGGAGGAACGCGCCAGCGGCGGATCTCTCAACGCGGGTTATGTATACGGTCTTGATCGAATCGGGGGGGTTCTTCCAGGTTCTTCGTCTCCCGTTTACTACCTCAAGGACGGGCTCGGGTCCGTTGGATCACTCACGAGCAGCAACGGCTCACTTGTCGGCAATTACTC